>JANQPZ010000191.1 GCA_028285215.1 Rhodovibrionaceae bacterium
TCGACCGTCCGTCCGTCGTCCGCTCGGCTGCGGCGGGCGAGGTGGTGCGCGATCTCATCACCACGCCGGCCGAAGACATGGGGCCGGCCGATCTAGAGGCGACTGCGCGCAGCCTCGCCCATCGCTATGGCGCAGACCTGACGGTTACGCGCGGCGAGCAGCTCCTGGAGCAGGACTATCCCGCCATTCACGCCGTGGGGCGCGCTGCCGGGCGGGGGCGTGAGCCGCGACTGATCGATCTCACCTGGACCGGCAGCGAGAGCGGCCCGCAGGTGACGCTGGTCGGCAAAGGCGTCTGCTTCGATACCGGCGGCCTCGATCTCAAGAGCCCGGCGAACATGAAGCTGATGAAGAAGGACATGGGGGGCGCCGCCCATGTGCTGGGCCTTGCCTATCTGATCATGGACGCCGGCCTGCCGCTGCGCCTGCGCCTGCTGGTGCCGGCGGTCGAGAATTCCGTGTCGGGCGAGGCCTTTCGGCCGCTCGACGTCTTGCGGACCCGCCAGGGTCTTACGGTCGAAGTGGGCGATACGGATGCTGAGGGCCGCTTGATCCTGTGCGATGCCCTGGCAGAGGCTGGACGCGAGCGTCCCGATCTTCTGCTCGACATGGCGACCTTGACGGGCGCGGCCCGCGTCGCTCTGGGTACGGAGCTGCCGGCGCTCTTCTGCAACGACGACGAGCTTGCGACCGCGGCACTGACCGTTTCGACGCAGGAGGCGGACCCACTCTGGCGCCTGCCGCTACATCGTCCCTACAAGCGCTTTTTGGACAGCAAGGTCGCGGATCTGTCCAATATCGGCAGTACGGGCTTCGGCGGCGCGATCACCGCCGCGCTCTTCCTGCAACGCTTCGTGCCGGAGGGAGCGCCCTGGATCCACATCGACGTGATGGCCTGGAACACCGCCGGGCGGCCTGGCCGTCCGGAAGGCGGCGAGGCTCAGGGACTGCGCGCGCTCTATGCTCTGATCCGCGAGACCGTCAGGCGTGGCGGTTGGCGTTAGGCGGAGCCCAACCAGGACGCCAGAGATCCTGTAAAGGGCCCCCGCAAGAATAGGGCGGCGCGTCGCAAGCAGAAGCCAACCCGCCGCCTGGGACGATTCTCCATGCGGGGCTGTCTCTATGGTACACTCTCATTGCGGATAAATAACGATCCGGCGGGGGGTGTCATGTTCCTGAATATTCTGTGCTGCGTCGATGGCTCCAAGCATGCTCTGCGCGCCGCAGAGCACGCCTGCGCACTTGCCGAGAAGTTCGGCAGTGCTCTGACCTTGCTGACCGTCGCCAAGGAGCTGACGCCGAGCGCACAGGTCAAGCGCTTTATCGAGCTCGAGCATCTTTCCGGCGAACCGC
Organism: Rhodovibrionaceae bacterium; assembly: GCA_028285215.1. Lineage (GTDB taxonomy): Bacteria > Pseudomonadota > Alphaproteobacteria > Kiloniellales > DSM-21159 > Algihabitans. Next base: position 1,354 of record JANQPZ010000191.1, read on the forward strand.
AGTACGTGCTCGACGAATACACCGAGGCGATCATGGACAAGGCCAAGGATGTGGCCGAGGCGAACAGCCTCAAGGGCGTCAAGACGGAGATCAAGACCGGTAATCCCGCCCGCAGCATCCTGGAGTACGCGGAGCGGCGGAAGGTCGATACCATCGTCATGGGCCGGCGCGGTATGGGCGATGTGGAGGGGGTGCTGCTCGGCAGCGTTTCGCATAAGGTGGCGAGCCTTGCGAAGTGCACGGTGATCACCACCCGTTGAGCCGACCGGAGATGCAGATGACGCCGCAGCAGGCCCTGGCGCTCTACCGTTCGGTCGGGGCGGCCGTTCTGGCCAACGATTGGCCCGACTTGACCCAGCGCCAGCTTGCAATCCTGCTGGAGGTCTATCTCTCGCCGCCGCCGCATACCGTGCGCGGCTTGGCGGAGAAGCTGGATATCTCCAAACCGGCTGTCAGCCGTGCGCTCGATCGCCTGGGGCAGCTCGAGTTTGCGAAACGCAAGACCGACGCCGCCGACAGGAGGTCGGTCCTGGTTCAACGCACCGTCAAGGGATCGGTGTTTCTGCGCGAATTCGGGGATCTGGCGAGCAACCTGGCCCGTCAGCTCTGAGGCGGCTCCACCCTTGTCCCGCTGATCTGCAGCTGCGCGTTCGGGCTTTGCGCTTCGTCGGCGCGGACGTGCCCTGTCGAGCCGCGCCTCCAGGCTTGTATGGTCGCTGGACGATGCCTTATCGCCGAACCAGGGTGCCCAGACCCTTGTCGGTGAAGATCTCCAGCAGCAGCGCGTGCGGCACCCGGCCGTCCAGGATCACCGAGGCCTCGACACCGCCCTGCACGGCTTCGACGCAGGTCTGCAGTTTGGGAATCATGCCGCCGGAAACGGTGCCGTCGGCCTCCAGCTTCGCAACGTCCTCCACCGTCAGGTCGGTCAGGAGATCGCCGCTCTTGTCGAGGACGCCGATAACGTCGGTCAGCATCAGCAGACGCGCCGCGCCGACGGCCGCGGCGACCGCGCCGGCGACGGTGTCGGCATTGATGTTGTAGGTCTCGCCCTCGGCCCCGACGCCGATCGGGGCGATCACCGGGACCATGCCCGACTGCTCCAGCGCCGCCAGGACCTGAGGATTCACCTTCGTGGGTTCGCCGACGAAGCCGAGGTCGAGGATTTTCTCGATGTTGCTTTCCGGGTCGCGTTTGGTGCGGCGCAGCTTGCGGGCCTGGACCAGATTGCCATCCTTGCCGGAAAGGCCGATCGCGGTTCCCCCGGCTTGATTGATTGCGGAGACGATGGATTTGTTGATCGTCCCGGCCAGCACCATTTCGACGACATCGACGGTCTCGGCGCTGGTGACGCGCAGTCCGTCGACGAACTCCGTCTCCACGTTCAGCCGCTGGAGCATGCGGCCGATCTGCGGCCCGCCGCCGTGCACGATGATCGGGTTGATGCCGACCTGTTTCATCAGCACCACGTCGTGGGCGAAGATGTTGGAGAGTTCCGCGTCGCCCATCGCATGGCCGCCGTACTTGATGACGAAGGTCTGCCCGGCGTAGCGCCGCATGAAGGGCAGCGCTTCGGTGAGCGTACGGGCGGTGCGCAACCAGTGCTTGGTCTCGGCGATGTTCTTGCGGATCTGGGTCATGGCGCGGCGGACTTTAGAGCGCGATCGTACCGGGCGGAAGCGTTTCGCGCCCGCCCGGGACGATCCTGCTTTAGCCGGGCGGCTCCGGCAAAGCCAGTTCGGCCAGTTCGGCGCGCAGCTCCGCGATGCCGCGCCGCTTGACCGCCGAGGTGACGGCGACGTCCGGGTAGGCCGCCACGTGCGTGAGCAATTCCTGGCGGGTCTTCGCCAGGAGTGCGTCCAACTCCAGCGGCTTCTCCTTGTCGGCCTTGGTCAGCACCACCTGATAGACAACGGCGGTGGTGTCGAACTGCTCCATCACCTCGCGGTCGTTGGGTTTCAGGCCGTGCCGGGCGTCGACCAACAGCAGCACCCGTCGCAACTGCGCCCGTCCCCGCAGATAGTCTCGGGTCAAGCCGATCCACTGCGTGATGTCGCTTTTCGACGCCTGCGCATAACCGTAGCCCGGCAGGTCGACCAGCATCAGGCGCTTGCCGAGGTCGAAGAAGTTGAGTTGCTGGGTACGGCCCGGTGTGTTCGAGGTGCGTGCCAGCGTCTTGCGCGCGGTCAGCGCATTGACGAGCGAGGACTTGCCGACATTGGACCGGCCGGCAAAGGCGACCTCCGGCAGATCGCTGGCTGGAAGCTGCGGCATCTGCGCAACGGAGAGGAGAAAGGTGCAGGGGGCCGCGAACAGCCGACGCCCCGCTTCCTGGTCCGGCCGCGCTGAGGCCGAGCCCTGGGTCTCCGCTGTTTCGGTGGCCCCCTCTTCCGACTCTGTCGTCACCGCTTCGTCTCAGGTCTTCCGCCGTTTGCCGGACCCCTTCGCCGAGCGCTTGCGTTCGCGTTTGCTCGGTCCCGGATTGCTAGGCGCGGGCGCGGGCGCGGCCGTGGCCTCGTCGTCGGCGGCGGCCCCGACGGTCTCCGTCGTCTCGCCGTCCTCGCCGTTCTTCTGCGCTTCGTCTTCTTTCCTCTTCGCGTTCTCGTCGTTTGCGATGCGCAGGTGCTTCGGAAGGATATCGCGGCCCTTGTTGCCGAAGGGCACGCCGGCCCGCTTCATGATCACCGCCTGCTGCAACACCGAAAGGGTGTTGTTCCAGGTCCAGTAGATCACCAGGCCGGCGGGGAAGGTCGACAGCAGGAAGGTGAAGACGATGGGCATGGCCAGGAAGATCTTGGCCTGCATCGGATCCGCCGGCTGCGGGTTCAGCTTCTGCTGAATGTACATCGAAATGCCCATCAACAGCGGCCAGATGCCGAGGTTGAGGATGTTCAGCAGGCCGAGTTCGGGCGCATCCCAGGGCAGCAGACCGAAGAGGTTGAGAACCGTCGTGGGGTCGGGGGCCGAGAGATCCTGAATCCAGCCGAAGAAGGGGGCGTGGCGCATCTCGATGGTGACGAAGAGCACCTTGTAGAGCGCGAAGAATACCGGGATCTGGATCAGGATCGGCAGGCAGCCGGCCAGAGGGTTGGCACCCTCCTTCTTGTAGAGCGCCATCATTTCCTGATTGAGGCGCTGTTTGTCGTCGCCGAAGCGCTCGCGCATTTCCAGCATCTGGGGCTGTAGCTTGCGCATCTTCGCCATGGCCATGTAGCTCTTGTTGGCCAAGGGGAAGAAGACGAGCTTGATGCCGACGGTCAGGATCAGGATGGCGACGCCGAAGTTTCCGATCACGCCGTTCAGCCAGTGCAGCGCCAGGAAGATCGGCTTGGTCAGGAAGTAGAACCAGCCGAAATCGACGGCCAGGTCGAAGCGGTCGATGTTGTATTGCTCGGCATAGCGGTCGAGCAGCGTCGCCTGTTTGGCGCCGAGAAACAGGCGGGTCGTGATTTCGGCGCTGCCGCCGTCCGGGACCGCCAAAGGCTGATAGATGAAGTCGGTCTGGTACTTCGGTACGCCGCCCGCGTCCTGGGAGAAGAGGAAGCGGCCCTGCACCTCGGCCTGTTGATCGGGGACCAGCGTGGTCATCCAGTACTTGTCGGTGATGCCGATCCAACCGCCGGTCGAGGTAACCTGAACCTGTCGATCGTCGCGGATGTCGTCATAGGAGATCTCGAAGAGCTCCTCGCCCATCACGCCGATCATGCCTTCGTGGAGAATGAAGAAGTCGAGCGTGACCGGCGTGCCGCTGCGCGAAATCGCACCGTAGGGCGCCAGACTGATGTCTTCACCGGACTGGTTGATGACCCGCTGCGTGACGGTGAAGAGGTAGTCGTTGTCGACGGCCACCTCCTGCACGAAGGTCAGGCCGGCGTCGTTCTGCCAGGTCAGGGTCGCAGGCTGATCCGGCGTGAGCCTGCGGACGTCTGCTTCCCAGACGGCATCGGGTCCCGGCACCTGCAGGCCGCCGACCGGCGTCCAGTCGAAGCGTGCGAAATAGGGGGTTGCGGTGCCCACAGGCTGCAGCAGCTCGATGTTGGGGCTGTCGTCTTCGATCGTCTCGCGATACCGCAGCAGGGTCAGGTCGTCGAAGCGGGCGCCAACCAGGTTGATGGAGCCGTCGAGCGTCGGTGTCTGGATCTGCAGGCGCGGACCCAGCTCCAGAGCTTGCGCGCGGTCGAGCCGGCCTTGGCCACCGACTTCGGCCCCCGTCGTCTGACCGTCGAGGGCGGGCGCGATCTCGGCATCGAGAGCTTGCTCGGCCTGCTGCGCGATCTGCTGTTGCTCGAGCATCGCTTCGCGCTGCGGTCCGCTGATGAACACCTCCCACAGCAGGATAATGCCGACCGACAGGGCGATGGCGAGGATCAGGTTCTTCTGGTCCATGGCGGGGTTATCGGCTCCTGTGGGCTGTCCGGCAGCAGGTTGGAGTGGTGGGGTGCCGTTCGGGAACGGGATCGTAGCCTTCGCCGCCCCAGGGATGGCAGCGGGCAATCCGGCGAAGCGTCAGCCAGCTTCCACGGATCGGCCCATGTTGTTTCAGGGCTTCGAGAGCGTAGGCCGAGCAGGTCGGTGCAAAACGACAGGAGGGTGGCAGCACCGGCGAAAGCAGCAGGCGGTAGCTCCAAATCAGGCAGGATAGCAACCAGACAAGCGGTAGGCCCAGCCAACGGGTGACGCCTTGCCGACGGCTTGCGAAACTGCTTCGCTCTGCGCCCAGCCTGCTCATCGCCCATCCCTCGCGGTCTTGCTAAGTTGCCGAGATGGGACTTTCCGACGACGGTTGCGAGCCTCGCTGACGCGTTTGAGTGCAGTTTCCAGATCCGCGACCAAATCCCCGTAGGAACGTGTCAGCGTGCCGGCGCGTGCGATCAACACGTAGTCGGTTCCCGTCTCTGCCGTTTCCTGCAGGACCTGGTCGGCGACCGCACGCAGGCGCCGGCGCGCACGGTTGCGGGCGACGGCCGCGCCGACTTTGCGGCTGGCCGTAAAGCCGACACGCGGCGGCCCCAGGTCGGGATCGACGTCGTCGCTCTTCGATCTCTTGCAGGCCTGCAACACGAGTCCGGGTGTCGCCCATTTACGGCCGCGCCCGGCCGCACGCAGAAACTCGCTCCGGCGTTTCAGGCGCGCGAGCTGCTTGGCCGGACGCATGTCGCGGAAGTTTTAGGCCGAGAGGACCTTGCGCCCCTTGGCGCGGCGGCGAGCCAGAACCCTGCGGCCGTTCTTGGTCGCCATGCGGGAGCGGAACCCGTGCCGACGCTTGCGGACCAGCGCGCTCGGCTGATACGTGCGCTTCACCTTAAGTCTCCATACCACGGAAGCTGTGCGGAATTGCCGAGGGTGTATAGAGTTGGCCCCGCGGAGTGTCAATGTTGCCCGTAGCGCAGATTCATCGACGTTTGGGCAATCTTTGCATTTGTGATCCAGACTACAGCCTTCACCGATCGGTGATTGGCTGGTGATCGCGGAGAAATTTACATCCTGGCGCGTCGGAAATGTCTAACGCCTTTGGCATGAGCAAGGGGGCACCGCGTGCGCATGACCCGGATAGACGGCAACGTTATGGATAAAAATCTACCTGAGAGCGGCTCGACCGCCGAGACCGACGAGGCGATCGAGGGTCGCGGAACCCGTCCTGCCTGGCTGCGCTGGTTGCCGCTCGCGCTCTTGTTCGGCGTCGGCGCGACCGCTTGGCTCGTCTTCGACATTGGCAGCTACCTGAGTTTCGAAGCGCTGGCGGCGAACCGGGAATGGCTGCTCGGGCAGGTCGAGCGCTACGAGCTGCGCACGCTGTTGGTGTTCGTCTTCGCCTATGCCTTGATGACGGCCTTCTCCATCCCCGGGGGCGCGGTCTTCACGGTTCTGGGCGGTTTCCTCTTCGGTACCTGGTTGGGCACGCTCTATGTGGTGGTCGGCGCCACACTCGGGGCGGTCGCCGTTTTTCTGGCCGCGCGTACCGCGCTGGGCGACAGCTTGCGGAAGCGGGTCGGCGGGACGCTCAAGCGCATGGAATCGGGTTTCCAGGAGCATGCGCTCAGTTATCTGCTGGTGCTGCGGCTGATTCCTATCTTCCCCTTCTGGCTGGTCAATCTCGTGCCGGCCTTTCTCGGTGTGCCCTTGCGCATCTATGTGGTCGGCACCTTGCTGGGTATCGTCCCGGGCACCCTCGTGTTCGCCAGCCTGGGGAACGGCGTCGGCGCGCTGTTCGATCAGGGTCAGATGCCCGACGCCGGGATCATCTTCAGCCCGGAAATCCTGGGTCCGATCCTGGGCCTGGCCGTCCTGGCCCTGCTGCCGGTCGCCTACAAGAAGTGGAAGGCGCGCCGGGCCGCAGCCGCGCCCTAACGTCGGTACATCCAACTGAATCCAAGCCCTAACGGAGAGGATCCAGCCATGAAAACTCTGGAACCCGACATCTGCGTGATCGGGGCCGGCTCCGCCGGCCTGTCGATCGCCGCTGGCGCCAGCCAGATGGGCGCTCAAACCGTGCTGATCGAAAAGGGCGAGATGGGTGGCGACTGCCTGAACTACGGCTGTGTGCCTTCGAAGGCGTTGCTGGTTGCCGGCCGTGCCGCGCAGGCTTGGCGTCAGACGGCCGCCTTCGGGATCGACTCGCCGGAGCCGGCGGTCGATTTCGCCCGGGTGCATGCACACGTTCGCGATGTCATCGACGGCATTGCGCCGCTTGACTCCGTGGAACGTTTCACGGGGCTCGGCGTGGACGTCATCAAGGACAAGGCCGTCTTCGAAGACGGTCGCACTCTGGTGGCCGACGGAGCGCGCATCCGTGCCAAGCGCTTTGTCGTCGCCACCGGCTCGCGTGCCTCCATCCCGCCGATCGAGGGGTTGGATCAGGTGGCCTACCTGACCAACGAAACGGTCTTCTCGCTGACGGAACGGCCCGAGCACCTGATTGTCATCGGCGGCGGTCCGATCGGCAGCGAGCTGGGGCAGGCCTTCCGGCACCTGGGCGCCGAGGTCTCGCTCGTCGAGATGGGCAGCATCCTCCAGAACGACGATCCCGAGCTGGCGGAGGTGGTGCGCCGGCGGTTTGTCGAAGACGGCATCCGTCTCTACGAACAGGCCAAGGTGTCGCGCGTCGCCGCTGCCGGCAACGGTGTTGCGGTCACTCTCGAACTGGCCGGCGGGGAGCAGCGGATCGAGGGCTCTCACCTGCTGCTTGCGGCCGGCCGGCAGCCGACGGTCGAGGGCCTGGGTCTGGAGGCGGCCGGCATCGACTACGACCGCCGCGGCATCAAGACGGATGCGCGGTTACGCACCAGCAACAAGCGGGTCTATGCCGCCGGCGATGTTGCCGGCGGGCCGCAGTTCACGCACATGGCCGGCCACCACGCGGGTGTCGTCATCAAGAACGCGCTGTTCCGTCTGCCGGCGAAGGTCGAGACCAAGGCGGTACCCTGGGTGACCTACACGGAGCCGGAGCTCGCGCACGTCGGCCTCACCGAGGCTATGGCCCGGACGGCAGGACATCAGATCACCATCCTGCGTTGGGATTTTCACGAGAACGACCGCGCCCGTGCGGAGCGCCAGACCGAGGGTCTCTGCAAGGCCGTGGTCACGCCCAAAGGCAAGATTCTGGGAGCCTCCATCGTCGGACCGCAAGCCGGCGAGTTGATCCAGCCGTGGGTTCTGGCCATGAGCAACGGCCTGAAGATTTCGGCCATGGCGCAAGTCATCGCGCCCTACCCGACCCTGGGCGAAGTCAGCAAACGCACCGCCGGCAGCTTCTATACCCCGAAGCTCTTCGGCGAGCGCACCAAGAAGCTCGTCCGTTTCCTCCTGCGCTTGCCCTGAGTCGGGCCTACACGCCGCTCTCACGCGAAGGTGAAGCACAGTGCGCCATCGTGATTCGAGCTTGTCGGTCTGTCCCGCCATCCTTCTTTGCACGGGTTCGGGCTGTAAAAGCCTACCCCGGCAAACCGGGCCGAGGCGGCCTTGCTCGAACAGACTTGGGAGACGCACTCATGATCAAGAAAACGGCGAAGCAGACGGCGTTGGCGCTGTCGGTTGCGGGTCTTGCCACCGCCGCCGTGGCATTGCCGGCCGCTGTGGCCCATGCCGAAGCTGGCCCCACCGGCGTGCAGGTCGCAAGCTGTACCCCCGCCAACCCCTGTGCGGCAGCGGCAAATCCGTGCAACCCCTGTGCAGCCGCCAACCCTTGCAATCCTTGTGCGGCGGCAAAGAACCCCTGCAATCCCTGCGCGGCAGCGAACCCTTGCGCTGCGGCAAATCCCTGCAAGCCTTGCAATCCCTGCGCGGCCAAAACGAACTAACATTCTTATCGGCGTTTGCGCTGCGCGGGCAGCCGTCGGGCCGGTCAGATCGCCCGGCGGCTGCCCGCGCCCTTGTTTCTTCTTCAGAAGGCGGTGCCAGCCTTCGATTGACGCCCTGCCCGATTGTGGCGACCGGTGATATAACACCGTTATGACTGACAATCGGCCGTCGCGACGCTTGTCACTGCCCTCGCCCACGCGCAGTCTGTCTGCCCGTCTCCTGGTTCTGACGGTGCTTTTTGTCATGCTGGCGGAGGTCTTGATTTTCGCGCCGTCCGTGGGGCGCTACCGGCTGACCTACCTGGAAGAGAAGCTGGCGACCGGGCACTTGGGGATCCTGGCCCTCGAGGCCAGTCCTGCCGACATGATCGATCCCGGCATAGAGCGGGAGATTCTGAGTCACATCGGAGTCTACTCGGTTGCGCTTCAGAAACCGGATCGTCCCGGCAAGCTGATGTTGATGATCGAGGAGCCGGTCGGCAGCGTCGAGGCGAGCTACGATCTGCGGGAGGCCGGTTTCTTCACGCTGATCCGCGACGCGGTCGGTTGTCTGGTTCCGGAGAAGAACCGAGTGATCCGAGTGGTCGGCTGGTCGCCGAAGGTCCCGGACACCTTGGTCGAGCTTGTGATGGACGAGGCGCCGCTGCAGGAAGAGCTGCGCGCCTTCGGCTGGCGCATTCTGGGCCTGAGCCTTGTGATCTCGGCGATCACGGCCGGTCTCGTATACCTGACGCTGATCCGGGTGATGGTGGTGCCGATGCGCCGCCTGACGGAGAACATGATCGCCTTTCGCGACGATCCGGAAGACGGGGCCCGTATCGTCAAGCCCTCGGGACGCAGCGACGAGATCGGCGTCGCGGAGCAGCAGCTCCACGATATGCAGGGCGCATTGCGCGCCTCGCTCCATCAGAAGACGCGTTTGGCAGCGCTCGGCATCGCCGTGACCAAGATCAACCACGATCTCCGCAACATGCTGTCTACGGCACAGCTCTTGTCGGATCGCCTCGCCCACTCCAGCGATTCCGAAGTGCGCCGGGTGGTGCCGACGCTGTTCAGCGCGATCGACCGCGCGGTCGAGCTCTGCGGTCGAACGCTCGACTTCACGCGCGAGGGGCCGGCCTCGCTCGACGTCAGCCGGGTCGACATGAATGCCTTGCTGGACGAAGTCGGCAGCGACGTCACCGCTGAGGACCGCGAAGGGCGGGTTTGGGACAATCGCGTACCGCCGGGGACCGTGCTTGAGGCCGATCACCATCAGCTCTTCCGCGTGTTCGAGAACTTGGCGCGCAACGCCTATCAGGCCGGCGCCGGTCGCGTGACGGTCAGCGCCAGGCAGCACGAGAAGGCGCTGGAGGTGGATCTGGAAGATGACGGTCCCGGTCTCTCCGAGCGCGCACGCGAGCGACTGTTTCAGCCCTTTGCCGTTTCGACCCGCAGCGGCGGCACCGGTCTCGGTCTTGCCATCGCCAAGGAGCTTCTGCGCGCCCATGGCGGCGATGTCCGACTGGCGGAGAGCGACACCAGCGGCACGCGCTTTCGTGTGCTGCTGCCGCTGCGGCAAACGGTTCGTCTCAAGCGCAACGGCCGGCGCGCCAAGACCGCAGCTTGACCTGGGTCAACGCGCCCGATAGCGCCAAACTGGCCTTATCTGCGGCGCGTGACAAAAGGGGACCGTCATTATGGTGTTGCGAATCGTTATCTGTGTGGCTGTCGGTCTGATTGGGTTGGTCGGCCTGTTTATGGCCGCCGGCGCCCATGAGTCAGCCTTCTATGAGGCGGGTCTGATCATGGCTGCCTTCTCCGTCTTCTTTGTTTTCTGGCAGATCAAACGCGGCTACGACCGTGCCGAGAAGCCCGCCAACAGGGCAAAGATATCGCAGGAGTCGTAATGCGGGTCAGGCCTTTGGCGGGAACGTCAGAGCCTCAACCTTGTTGCCGTCCAGATCGAAGATGAAGGCGCCGAAGTAGGTCGTCAGCGCCGCCTTCCGGTCTCCCGGTTCGCCGGCATCCCGTCCGCCGGCGGCCAGGGCTTCCTTATGAAAGGCCGAAACAGCCTCGCGCGAGCGGGCGCGCAACGCGACGTGATGGCCGCTGGTCTCCGTCGCGGGTGCCAAGCCGGGACGCGCGTTCAGCCAGAGTTCCGGATAGGCCTTGCCGAAGCCGACCGTGCCCGCGCGCTCGACCAGAAGGGTCATGCCCAGCGGCGAGAGCACGCGCAGATAGAAACGCTTGCCGGCCTCCAAGTCTGCGACGGGGATCGAGGCGTGATCGATCATCGCTGCGCTCCTGGATAAAGAGTGTTGGGATCAAGTCTACAGCATCGCCGGCCGGCGGTGTGGGCGCGTGCGTTCGCGCCTTGCTGCGCGTGCGTTTCAGTCCAGTGCGTAGACCAGGGACTTGAGGTAGTCGCTTTCCGGGAGTTGCGGGTGGACCGGGTGGTCCGGCGCGGCGCCGGCACGGTGCAGAATCCTGGCTGCACGCTGCGCATCGACGAGACCGCGCGCGCACTGCTCGGCAAAGGCGTCGGAGGTGACGTGGTGAGAACAGGAGCAGAGCACCAGGCAGCCATTCGGAGCGACCAGGCCTGCCGCCGGCCCTACGCGGCTACCGCAAGCTGGCCCGGCTGGCGGC
>JANQPZ010000215.1 GCA_028285215.1 Rhodovibrionaceae bacterium
GAGCCCGCCTGGGTGAAGCGGAAGATGTTGTCGACGAAGAACAGCACGTCCTGGCCTTCCTCGTCGCGGAAGTATTCGGCCAGCGTCAGGCCGGACAGCGCCACGCGGGCACGCGCGCCCGGCGGCTCGTTCATCTGGCCGTAGACGAGCGCAACCTTGGAGTTGCCGCCCTCCAGGTCGATGACGCCGGCGTCCATCATCTCGTGATAGAGGTCGTTGCCCTCGCGCGTCCGCTCGCCGACGCCGGCGAAGACCGAGTAGCCGCCGTGGGTCTTTGCGATGTTGTTGATCAGTTCCTGAATCAGCACCGTCTTGCCCACACCGGCACCGCCGAAGAGGCCGACCTTGCCGCCACGTGCATAGGGGGCCAGCAGGTCCACCACCTTGATGCCGGTGACCAGGATCTCGGCCTCGGTCGACTGTTCCGCAAAGCTTGGTGCGGAGCGGTGGATCGGCGCGTTCTGCTTGCTTTCGACCGGACCGCGTTCGTCGATCGGCTCGCCGATCACGTTGAGAATGCGGCCCAGGGTTTCGGGGCCGACCGGCATGTGGATCGGTGCGCCGCTGTCCTGCACCTCCTGACCGCGCACCAGACCTTCGGTACCGTCCATGGCGATCGTGCGGACCTGATTTTCGCCCAGGTGCTGCGCAACCTCGAGCACCAGGCGCGTGCCGTTGTTGTCGCACTCAAGCGCATTCAGGATCGGCGGCAGGTCGCCTTCGAACTGCACGTCCACCACCGGACCCATCACCTGGGTGATCTTGCCCACCAGATTCTTGGCCATCGAACCTCTGCTCCCTGGCGTTTCGCCATCTCGGCGCCAACGTGGCGGCTTGCCACGCGCGCCCTTTACTGACTCTCGGTTACATCGCTTCCTTGGCGGAGATGATCTCGATCAGCTCCGTCGTGATTGCGGCCTGACGCGTGCGATTATACTGAAGCGTCAGCTTGTTGATCATTTCCCCGGCGTTGCGGGTCGCGTTGTCCATCGCCGTCATGCGCGCGCCGTGCTCGCTGGCATTGTTCTCCAGAATCGCACGGTAGACCTGAACCGACAGGTTGCGCGGCAGCAGGTCGGTCAGGATCTGCTCTTCGCTCGGCTCGTAGTCGTAGACCGCGCCCTGCGGCGAGGCCTCCTCGGCCTTTTGCTCGTCTTCAGCCAGTTCTCCGGCTGCGAAAGGGATCAGTTGCTGTCGCGTCACGATCTGGCTGATGGCCGATTTGAAACGCGCGTAGAGCAGGGTACAGACGTCGAACTCTCCAGCCTCGAACATCCCGCGGATCTTCTCGGCAATTCCGTCCGCCTTGGCGAAGGTGGGATAGGGACGGCTGACATCTTCGATCGTTTCGACGATCAGGCTGCCATGGGTGCGTCGAAGCTGGTCGCGGCCCTTCCGGCCGACGCAAAGCACCTTGACGTCCTTGCCCTGCCCCTTGAGCTCGTCGATCAGGCGTTTTGCCTCGCGCACGATGGAGGAGTTGAAACCGCCGCACAGACCGCGGTCGGCCGTCGCCACCACGACCAAGTGAACCTGGTCGCTGCCGCTGCCGACCAGCAGCTTCGGGCCCTGGCCCGCCATGACGCTGGAGGCGACGGAGCCCAGCATGCGGCCCATGCGCTCGGCATAGGGACGCGCCGCCTCCGCCTGTTCCTGGGCGCGGCGCAGCTTGGCGGCCGCGACCATCTTCATGGCCGAGGTGATCTTCTGCGTCGACTTGACGCTGGAGATGCGATTGCGCAGGTCCTTGAGGCTGGCCATAGGGTCCGCTTCGTCTCTGATCGGCTACCGGAAAGAGCTGCCGTCGGCTCAGCCGGCGGCGTAGGTCTTGGCGAAGCCTTCCAGGAAAGACTTCAACTGGCCTTCAAGCTCTTCGGTCAGGTCTTTCTTGTTGCGAATGCCGTCCAGCAGGCCCTGTTGCGTCTCACGCAACTCGGCCAACATGCGCTGCTCGAAGTCACCCACCTGATTCACAGGAACCTTATCGAGGTAGCCGCGGGTCCCTGCGTAGATGGCGCAGACCTGTTCTTCCACCGGCAAGGGCTTGTACTGCGGCTGCTTGAGCAGCTGCGTCAGGCGCTGGCCGCGCTGCAGCAGGCGCTGCGTCGAGGCGTCGAGGTCCGAGGCGAACTGCGCGAAGGCCTCCATTTCACGGAACTGTGCCAGTTCCAGCTTCATGGTGCCGGCCACCTTCTTCATCGCCTTGATCTGGGCGGCGGAGCCGACGCGGCTGACCGAGATGCCGACGTTCAGCGCCGGGCGGATGCCCTTATAGAAGAGGTTGGTCTCCAGGAAGATCTGACCGTCGGTAATCGAAATCACGTTGGTCGGAATGAAGGCGGAGACGTCGCCGCCCTGGGTCTCGATCACCGGCAGCGCGGTCAGAGAGCCGGAGCCGTTGTCCTCGTTCATCTTCGCTGCGCGCTCCAGCAGGCGGGAGTGCAGATAGAAGACGTCGCCGGGGAAGGCCTCGCGGCCCGGCGGGCGGCGCAGGAGCAGGGACATCTGACGATAGGCCACGGCCTGCTTCGACAGGTCGTCGTAGCAGATCACGGCGTGCATGCCGTTGTCGCGGAAGAACTCGCCCATGGTGCAGCCGGTATAGGGCGCCAGGAACTGCAGGGGGGCGGGGTCGGAGGCCGTTGCGGCGACGACGATGGAGTACTCCAGCGCGCCGTTGTCCTCCAGCAGCTTCACGAACTTCGCGACCGACGAGCGCTTCTGTCCGACGGCGACGTAGATGCAGTGCAGCTTGGTGGTGTCGTCGTTGGCGACGTTGACACTCTTCTGGTTGATGAAGGTGTCCAGCGCGATGGCGGTCTTGCCGGTCTGGCGGTCGCCGATGATCAGCTCGCGCTGGCCGCGGCCGATGGGGATCAATGCGTCGATGGCCTTCAGGCCGGTCTGCATCGGTTCGTGCACCGATTTGCGCGGAATGATGCCCGGGGCCTTGACCTCGACCCGGCGGCGTTCGGCGCCCTCGATCGGGCCTTTGCCGTCGATCGGGTTGCCCAGGCCGTCGACCACGCGGCCAAGCAGCCCCTTGCCCACCGGCACGTCGACGATGGCGCCGGTCCGCTTGACCGTGTCGCCTTCGTTGATGCCGCGGTCGTCGCCGAACAGCACGACACCCACGTTGTCGTGCTCCAGGTTCAGGGCCATGCCCTTCACCCCGCCCGGGAACTCGACCATCTCGCCGGCCTGGACGTTGTCCAGACCGTAGATGCGCGCCACGCCGTCACCGACCGAGAGAACCGTGCCGATCTCAGCGACATCGGCCTCGGCGCCGAAATTCTCGATCTGTTGCTTCAGGATCGAGGAGATTTCCGCGGCCCGGATGTCCATCAGCCAACCCCTTTCATCGCGAACTTAAGTCGTTCGAGCTTGCTCTTCAGGGACCCGTCCACCATGCGGCTGCCGACCTGAACGATCAGGCCGCCGAGCAGGGAGGGATCTACCTGGGTGTCAATCTGTACCTTGCCGCCGATCTTCTGCTGCAGGGTTTCCGCCAGTTCGCTCTGCTGCGCATCGGACAGCGCGCGGGCGGAGATCACTTTGGCGGTGACTTCGCCGCGGCGTCGGCGCAGTTCGGCGACAAAGGCCTCGATCATGCGCGGGAGCGCAAAGAGACGGCCGTTTTCCGCAACGACGCCGACGAACCGGCGCACCAAGTCGCCGGCGCCAGCCTGTTCCAGCACGGCAGCGATCGCCTTGGCTTGTTGATCGCGACCGTAGAGAGGGCTGCGGATCAAGCTGTGAAGGTCGCCGCTCTCGGCGATCATGGCCCGCAGCGCGGTGAGATCGCCGGCGACCGCGTCCAGCTGCTTGTTCTGATCGGCCAGTTCGTAGAGCGCGAGAGCGTAGCGCCCCGCCAGACCGCCTACGGTTTCGTCTGTGCCTGCCAAGCCCGTTGGCTCCCCAAGAAACGTAAAGACTTCCGTGGCATGGCAGCGCAGTGCCGCGCTGGTCCGCCCTATTTGCGTGCCGAGCGGCCCGCCCCGAGATTCCGGTCACCCCGGATCGCGCTGGCAGAACCGCAATGACTGACCAAAAGTCTGAACGGACCGCAGAGCGTGAGGTGGCCACCGCTCTCGCGCGAGGGAGGCCCCACGTCGAAAGCGAAGGGTAGGTATCACAGGCCTATGGAGGGTGCAAGCCGCGCCGCGCCGGCTTTTTGCAGTGCAAGGTTCGCTGCCGGAGGCCAGGGCCTCCACAGCATTTCGAGGTGGAATTTGCCGTCGCTTCCGCGGCGTTACCAGAAGCTGTAGGGATCGATGTCGACAGTAAGGCGCACGGCGTTCGGCAGCTCCAGTTCGGCAAGCCAGCGACGCAGGACCTGTTGCAGCGGCAGAGTCCGTCGCGCCTTGACGAGGAACCGCCGTCGGTGGCGACCGCGCAGCACCGCGAGGGGTGCTTCGGCCGGTCCGAGCACCCGGAGATCCTGGAGCAGGGGCGCCGACCGGGCGACGAG
>JANQPZ010000219.1 GCA_028285215.1 Rhodovibrionaceae bacterium
CTAGGCGCGATCTGCGAGGTCGTCTTGGTCCCCGACTGGCACATGGACCACATCCGCCCGCTCTGGTCGTCGACTCATCTGCCGCCCGAAGAGCGGATCGAGTTCTTCAAGCTCGATAATCTGCAGACGCTGGGCCCAGCAGCGCACGGTCGAAAAACGACCGCAGAAGCCAAAGCCCGCGCAAAGGAGACGCGGCTGAAGCGAACCAAAAGCGGTCAGCGCTCACGCTCCCGGCGCGGCCCGAAGCTTCAGTCGCGCGGCTTCCGCAAGGACGTCACCCGCAAGCTCGACGGAACGGTGGTTCCGCGGGAGCGGCGGTGATGGCCAGCCTGTTCGGCGGCAACACTTCGACGGCTGTCATGGCGCGGCGCGTAGCGTCTGCCGACTCGCTCGATTTCTACCCCACCCATCCGTGGGCCGCGCGAGCGCTTTGCGAGGAGGTACTGCCCCACGCTTGCGCAATCGCCCAAGCCCAGGGTGTCCAAGCGCATTGGCAGCCGGAGACGCAAACCCTTCTCGAGCCCGCCTGCGGGACAGGTGATCTGCTGCGCGGACTGGAGCAGTACTTTGCTAGCGCCGTGGCGACGGACGTCCACGACTGGCCTGCCCAGCTTCGCGAAGAAGGTACGTTGGACTGTCGTGAACACGGGGTCGCCGATTGCCCTCCCGGCTGCAAAGTAGCGGCGAAACTCGGCTGGCCGGACGGCATACCTGCCCTGGCCAAGAGTGCCGCGCCCCGGCGCTTTGTCGGAGACTTCAAACCGATGAGGCTGGCCGACTTCTTGGATGAGGACGACGCGTTCGACCAAGTCGACTGGGTGATCAGTAACCCGCCCTACAATGGGCTGCTCCCGTTCCTGCGCCGTGCCCTGGCGCTCGCCCGTGTCGGCGTCGCCTTCTTCGTCCGGCTGCAATGCATGGAGGGCGCCCAGCGCTACCGGTTCTATCACGAAGTCCCTCCGCTGTTGGCGGCCAGTTTTTCGCAGCGCGTGCCATTGGTAGAGCGCAGGTTGGACTCAAGCCAAGAGAGCGCGACCGCCTACTGTTGGGTTGTCTTCCTGAAGGGCTGGCATGGCATGCAGCTACTGCGGTCGCCCCAAGGCGGATGTGTGCTGGCACCAGACCTGTCGCTGTGGAAGCGCATCGGGCCCGTGCGCGACCGTCTCATCAAACCGGCAGACTACGCCGATTGGCCGAAGCCACCGGCGCCAGCGCCGCTCCTCACTGCGGGATCTGCGCCATGACCAAGAAGCGCGCGACCACGCTGTCCGATGCCGTGCAGCTCGTGCTCGACGAGGCCGATCGCTTGCATGCAGAAGCCACGGCGCTCGACCAGCAGGTCATAAGCATCTGCGCTCTTGAGCCGCTGGCGCGACTGGGCCATCCGAGCATCAGGGCCGTGATGTCGCTTCAGGATCGTCTCTTGGAGGCCATCCGGATCACGGGCGGGCAGGTTTCGGACCGCCAGTTGGCCGAGGCGCTGCAGACGTCGCGCGGCGCCGTGCAGATCAGTCTGGTCCATCTCAAGCGCCAGGGCCGGATCAACTGCCCAGACCGGCGCCGCCGCTCCTCGGGACCGATCCAGATCGTGAGCGAGGAGGCGAGTGGACCATGACCCAGCCGCCGCTCGATCAGCTTCGCTCGCTTCTCACCAAGGCCCTGGAGCTTGAGAACGCGGCCGTCGGTGTCGAAGAGATGGCCGACGCCCTTACACCGCAATCGGTCGTCATCGCCGGACGGGCCGCAGAGGCTCGGTTCCGTTGCACCAAGCTGACCGAACAGATCAGCTTTGAGATCAAGCGGAGGGGCGCATGAGCGATCGACGCAAGCGCCAATCTGGCCGCTACCCAAAGAGGCCGCTGATCGAGGTAGATGTGTGCTGCAACGACCCGGACAACGGCCTCTTTGCCGGTCGCGCACAGGAGATGATGATCGCCGACATTGAGTTTGAACCACGCTATTGGCGCAGCGCGCCGCGGTTCGTCGAGCTCGATAGTGGATTCCGGCTATCTGGAAAGGTTTGGGCCGTCGAGGGCAGCACATACGGCGTCGGGAATTGGTGCTGGAACCGCTATTGGCTCAATCGGCTTGAAGCGGCCGACTTCGTCAATTGGCTTCGGACGCGACGTCTCTTCTCCGTCACCTGTGCTCCCACCGTGTTCTACGACTGGTTCAACGGCGAAGGACCGGCAATGGATCGCATTCTTCTTGCATCTCTATTGGAGAAGACTTGATGCAAGAGCTGATCATTGATTCGTTTGCCGGTGGCGGTGGTGCTTCGACGGGCATCGAGATGGCGCTCGGGCGGTCTCCGGATATCGCGATTAATCACGATCATCTGGCCATTGCGCAGCACAGGGCAAACCACCCCGAGACCCGCCATATTGAAAGCAACATCTGGCAGGTTGACCCCGACATCGTCGGCAATCGACCTGTCGGCCTTCTCTGGGCCTCACCGGACTGTAAGCACTTCAGTAAGGCCAAGGGCGGAAAGCCGGTCAAACGGAACATCCGTGACCTAGCCTGGGTGGTGGTGCTTTGGGCCAAGCGCGCGCGGCCTCGCGTGATCATCCTCGAGAACGTCGAGGAGTTCCGAGACTGGGGGCCCGTATCCTTCGATGGCAAGCCTTGCAGCGAGCGCAAAGGCGAGACGTTCCAGCGCTGGGTGAAGGATCTACGACGACTGGGATACAAGGTCGAATGGAGGGAGCTCCGGGCCTGCGACTACGGCGCCCCGACGATCCGCAAGCGCCTGTTCGTGATCGCCCGACGAGATGGCAGGCCGATCGTTTGGCCGAAGCCGACGCACGGTGCGCCCGGCGGCTCGAAGGCTCTTCAAGGCACTTTGCTCCCGTGGCGCACCGCGGCGGAGTGCATCGACTGGCACCTGCCTTGTCCCTCGATCTTCGCAACGTCTGAAGAGATCAAGAAGGCGTTCGGCATCCGCGCCAAGCGACCGTTGGTCGAAGCGACGATGCAGCGGATTCGCCGGGGCCTCGTTCGCTATGTCATCGAGGCGGCGGAACCGTTCATCATCCCCGTGACCCATCAAGGCGATCTGCGTAGCAACGCCATCAGCGAACCGTTGCGGACCCAAACGACGGTCAAGCGCGGCGAACATGCGGTCGTCACGCCATTCGTGACGAAGTTCCGGGCAGGAGCTACGGGCCATCGGATCGATGAACCCTTGGCCACCGTGACGGCAAACGGCGTCAGCAAGCGTCCAGGTGGGGCGGTCCCTCTTGGGCTGGTCGGTGCCGTTCTCGTACCGCGGTACGGCGAGCGGAGAGGCCAGGAACCACGCTGTCGCGACATCTTGGAACCCATGCCCACCGTCGTGCCCGATGGGAATGAAGCTAGCCTCGTAGCTGCGCACCTGCAGCGGCAGTTCGGGGCATCGGTCGGCCACGCGGCAGGTGAGCCAACCGGTACGATCACGGCCGGTGGCGCTGGCAAGACCGCCTTGGTCGCTGCCTTTCTCGCCCAGCACAACGACGGCCCCCGACCGGGGAAGCCAGCCCACGACGTTCGAGAGCCGGTCTCGACCCTAACGACAGCGGGATCGCAACAAAACGTTGTTCAAGCCGACCTGATTGCCGCAAGCCAGATCAGCCTGAAGGGCAGCGACCGCCGCGACGGCGAGATGACCGATCCGGTGCCGACCATCTGCGCTGGTGGGAATCACGCCGGCGCCGTCTACGCGTTCCTCCAGAGCTATTACGGGACCGATCAGGCCAGCGGTCATCCAGCCAACCCGCTTCCCACCGACACGGCAAAGGCGCGCTTTGGGCTCGTAACTGTCGAGGTCGCCGGACAACCGTATGTGATTGTCGATATTGGGATGCGGATGCTGACGCCTCGCGAGCGGTTCCGCGCTCAAGGCTTCGGTGACGGCTACATCATCGATCATGGAATTGGCCCAAGCGGCGAGGTGATCCCCTTGTCGCTGGAGGCACAGGGGCGGCACTGCGGGAACTCTGTCTGTCCGCCGCTGGC
The DNA here is from genome assembly GCA_028285215.1 of Rhodovibrionaceae bacterium. Lineage (GTDB taxonomy): Bacteria > Pseudomonadota > Alphaproteobacteria > Kiloniellales > DSM-21159 > Algihabitans. The sequence goes on from JANQPZ010000219.1 coordinate 3,997, forward strand.
AGAACGGCTTGCCTCCGCGAACGTGCCCGAAATGGCAGTCAACTGGGAGGCGGCAGAGTGATGCTCGAGGCCCCCCTAGACCAGCGACCACCCGCCAACCTCGAAGCTGAGCAAGCGCTGCTGGTGGCCATCCTGGCGGACAACCGGCAACTCGACGACATCCCCGACGACTTCTCGGCCGAGCACTTCGCCGACGGCGCGCACGGGCGGATCTACGAGGCGTGTTGCAGTCTCGTCGCAAAGAACAGCCAGGCCAATGCGGTTACCCTTTCTCATCTTTTCGAGGCCGACGAAGATCTAGCCGATATTGGCGGAAAGGCCTACCTGGCCCAGCTTCAGGCCGCCATTCCGATGGGGCGCGCGCGCGACTACGCCGGGCTGATCACGGAACTTTGGCGCCTTCGCCAGCTCTTGGCGC
>JANQPZ010000263.1 GCA_028285215.1 Rhodovibrionaceae bacterium
GAAATCCAGCAGCGCCTCATCGCTCGGGTGGATGCGGTGGACGCCTTGAAGACTGGGGGTCTGGTTGGCGAAAACAATCTCGGGTTTCTAGAGCAGCGCGCCGCCGTCGAGGGCGGTTGCCTGGCGCCAGAGATCGCCGCCGCCGCCGAAAGCCTGGAGGCGGCCGACCTGACGATCCTGCAGTATCCCCTCTGGTGGTTCGGACCGCCGGCCATGCTCAAGGGGTGGCTGGATCGGGTTCTGCTCTACGGGCGCTTCTACAGCAGCGAACGGCGCTACGACCGGGGCCCGCTGCGGGGCCGGCGCGCGCTGCTGTCCATCACGGCGGGGGACAGCCAGGAGGCCTACGGGCACGACGGCCTGGGCGGCGATCTTGCGGCCTTGCTCTGGCCGACGCTCTTCACCCTGAGGTTTGTCGGCTTCTCCGTCCTGCGGCCGTCCGTCACCTTCGGGGTGCATGGCGGGCTGAACGCCGCCGCCGCGGACGGCGCGGCCGTCGAGCTGCGCCTGCGCCGCACGGAAGAGAGGCTCGCCCGCCGTCTGCCGGATGTCTTCCAGGAGCCGGAGCTGCCCTTCAACGGCTGGAGCGACTTCCGAGAGGACGGCCGCCTGACCCCCGACGCGGCGGTCCACTCGCCCTTCATTCGGCACAGCCCGAGTTTCGAGGGCCTGCCCGCCTGGCCCGGTCTCTTCGCGCCGATAAGCGATAGAAAATAAGGGGTTGTGGTCGAATGCTCGCGTGATGCCGCAGCTTTCCCTTGGCGGCGGTCAGTCGCCGGCGGCCGTGGCCTTCGCCTCCGCCTCGGGCGTCTTCGGCGCCGCCTCGGCCGTGCCGTCCGCCGTCGCGGCCGGCCGGCTCGGCAGCTGGCAGAAGCCCTGGGGCGGGACGGCGAGGGCGCTGTTGAACTTGCTGGAGAGGTTCTGGAAGGCGATCAGGCCGGTCAGCTCGACCAGGGCGTCTTCGTCGAAGTGTCGGCGCAGCTCGGCCATCATGGCGTCGTCGACCTCGGCGTCCGACCGGGTGACGGCCTCGGCGTAGGCCAGCGCCGCCTTCTCCAGCGCGGTGAAGAGCGGGCTGTCGCGCCAGACCGGCAGGGCCTCGATCTTCTCGAAGGAGACGCCGCGCTTCAGCAGCGTGGCGGAGTTGATGTCGACGCAGAAGCTGCAGTGGTTGATCTGCGAGACCCGCACCGTCAGCAGCGAGCGCAGCGCCGGCGCCAGCGGCGAGGCCTTGCGGTCGATCATGCCGTAGAGCAGGGCGACGCCGAGGAACAGCCGCGGGGCGCGGGCCCAGAGCCGGGCGGCGTCCAGCACGCGGCCGTACTTGCGGCGCTGGTTCCAGAAGAAGGGGCGCAGGTACCAGGCGACCTCGCCGATCGGTTTGGGCTCGAGTCTCATAGGCTGGCTCCCGCCGCTGGCCGCGCCGCCGAGGTGGAGTGGCGCTCTCTCCCTACGGCCTTGTATGTAGGGGCTGCCGGCCGCGCTTCTCAGGGGCGCCGGGGCCGCAGCGCCGGCCGAAGCGGCGAGGTCACGCGGAGTTGAAGGCCGGTGGGGGCGGGGCTCGGCCGCTGGGAAGGGCGCGCTGCGGCTGCGGGAGGGCCGCCGAAGCAAGCTCTAAAACAGGACGCCCTGCCGCGCGGCCGGCGCGGTCTCCTCCGCCGGGGCGATCATTCCGGGGTGGTCGGGCAGGCGGAAGTTCTTGGCGGCCGCGCCGACGCGCCAGGCGGTCAGGGCTTCGTCGGGGGCGTTCTCGGGGGCGGGGCGTAGCAGCGCCTCCGGCAGGCGCTCGGCGAACAGCCAGGCCTTGGCCTGCTCCGGCGGCAGGAGGACCGGCATGCGGTCGTGCCGGCGGGCGCGCACCGTGGCGTTGGCCTCGGTGGTGACGATCGCGAAGCTGGTGACGATTTCGCCGCTCTGCGGGTCGAGCGTCTCGCTGCAGAGGCCGGCGAAGGCGAAGAGTCCGCCGTCCGGCCGGGCGTAGTAGGACCAGGGGGCCTTCCCTTTGTCGCGGGCCGGCTTGTCGGGCTCGTAGAAGCCGTCGGCCGGGACCAGGACGCGGCCGCGCTGCGCCACCAGCCGCCAAGGCCAGCCGTTCGCCAGCTTGTCGCTGCGGGCATTGGTCAGCAGGTAGCCGGAGCGCCCGGCGTAGGGGGCCGCCGGGGTGCCGCCGTTTCCCTGGCTTTCGCCGGGCGGGATCAGGTCCCAGAGCGCGTTTTCGGCCCGGACCTGGCCGCCGTCGCCGCCCTCCGCCGCCGGACGGAAGATCAGCGGCCGCTCGCGCGGCCCGATGCGGTAGCGCGGCGCGGCCTCGGGCAGCGGGTCGGCGAGCTGCAGGCCCAGCTCCTCGACGAAGCGATGCAGCTCGTCGCGGCTGTGGCGCAGGGAGAAGGCGTTGCACATGGCCGGACGTTCGCCGGATTCGCACTTTTTCCGCAAGAACGGATTGCCTGCAAACGGACCCGGGCACGCCGTTTCGTATACAGTCGCGGCATGGAACAAATAGAGAATATACGCCTCGGCCCGAAGTACGCCATCCGGTTGCGGGACTTGGCCGACTGGCACCGCTTCCAGGCCACCTGCCTGCGCTGCCGCCATACCTCGATCGTCGATCCGGCGACGCTGAGGCGGCGCTGGGACGAATACACCCGGATCGTCGACCTGGAGCCGAAACTGCGCTGCCGGGCCTGCGGCAACCGCAGCGGCAACAGCCTGAGCGTCGGGCAGCTCACGCGGGGCTAGAGGGGGCTGCCGGCGGCCCTACTGGCCGAGCCCGGGAATGAAGACGACGGGCCAGAACAGCGGCAGGACGGCGAGGGTGGCGGTCTTGCCCCACTGGCTGCGCAGGATGCCGCGCCGGGCCGCGTAGGACAGCCAGAAGAGCGCCAGCAGCGCGATGGTCACGATGGCGCCGAACTCGCCGGCCGACACGAAGCCGACGGCGCCGCCCGGCAGCTCGACGGCGCCGGGCTCGATGCCCAGCACCTTGAAGGAGGCGATCACCAGCCGGCCGAGGGAGATGTTCGAGATGGCGATCAGCGCGAAGAGCACGTGGTCCATGTGCAGGGCGATGTCGCCGCGGCGCGCGGCGCGCCAGGCCAGCAGGGCGCAGACCGCGCTGGCCCCGACCAGCAGCGTGATCTGCAGCGTGCTCGCCAGGGAGGCGACGCCGCGCCCGACCACGGAGGAATCCCACAGCATCACCATGCCCGTGGCCACGTAGGCGAGGTAGACCGCCACCACGATCCGGCCCTGCCGCCGGTGCCAGCTGCGGCTGGCGTCCTGCACGGGCCGGGCGCGGCCGCCGGAGATCCGCAGCCCCAGCAGCGCCTGCAGGGGAAAGGCGACCAGCAGGAAGACGCCGACCAGGGCATGGCTGGCGTGGGCGACCGGCGCGACATCCTGGTAGGCGGTGCGCACGGCCCACTCGCCGGTCACGGCCCAGATCGCATAGGACAGCAGGAAGGGCACCACCAGCATCAGCAAGGTGGCGACGAGGTATCCTGTAAAGAGCCGCCGCGGGGGCTGCGACAGGGCGGCGGGGGACGCCTCGGGCGCGGCGCGGGTCGCGGAAGGGTGGGCCGGGTGCGGGACGGATACGGCATCGGTCATCGATGATCCCCTCGCCTGCGTTCGGACGCTTTCGGCCGCCGATCTCTCGCATCCGGCGCGGCCGCCCTCGAGTCTGCGAGGCCGCGCCGGGAAGATGCGCGACTCCCGCGACTGTCGCAGAGACGGACGTCAAATTGGCGCGCGCCGCCGTAACTTGCCAGCAGCCGACCTGTTACATCGCTGTGGCCGGCTACCGCAGTGTCCCGACACACAGGCCTAAAGCCTGAGGGTGGCGACGAAGCTCTCGCCGCTGCTGGGGTCGAGGGCGGCCTCCAGCTCCAGGCCGCTGTCCGCCACGCCCTCGCAGATCTGGAAGTTCAGGATCATGTCGACGCTGCGCCCGTCGCCCGACAGCGGGAGGTACAGGCGTTTGGTCAGGGCGTCCAGTCTACGCGTCGGCAGGGGGATGCGGCTGCTGCTGTAGAGCGGCCGGGCCTGCGCGACGACCCAGCCGTAGAGGCCGAACTGGTAGGCGCGGTAGGCGGGATTCCGGAAGAAGTCGGAAAAGCGCTGACCGGTCGGGTTGATCTGGTCGGTGTCCACCAGGTGGCTGCCGACCAGCCGGAACCGGAAGTCCGCGCCGCCGTCCAACACCTCCGTCAGCTCGACGTAGGGCAGCAGGCGGGGGATCTCCGTCGGGTCGAGGTCGGCGCGGGCGGGCAGGCGCCCGACAAGCCTGTGGTCCGACAGGTCGCCGGACTGGGGGGTCGAAGCTTGCTTCGACAGCCAGTAGTCCAGGCCGTCGCGCAACGGCGTGGCGGCGATCCGGCCGGGCGCGATCTCGGGCAGCTCGCTGTCCGGCAGCAGCATCCCCGGCGCTTCGATCTCCGCCGCCGATCCGGCCGGCGAACCATCGTCTGGCGTCTTCTCCCGCTGCCCGGATATGTTCACCCCTGCCTCCCCTCCTGCCGTCGGCCTCCGCGCCTCTTCTTGTTTTCGCTGAAGCTTCCGGCGGCTTCAGCGACAGGGATGGCGCTTGCGGCTTGTGCGGCGGGGGTCTTTTGCCCTACCACGATCCGAAAATCGACCTCGTTTGTGCACGGTAAAACAAAAACACGCTTTTTATGGAGGGGTAATACGCATGGGTGCGTGGAGAGCGGGCCGCTGGCTCGGAGGTTTCGTGTTCGGTGGGCTGATGGCGGCTGCCGTTGCGGTGTCGGCCCAGTCCGACAGCGATCTGCCCGAGGTGGCGGCACCGGATTTCGCGAATGCCCGCGAGGTCATCGCGTCCCTCGAGGAGATGAAGGCCTCGATCGAGGAGGTGAAAGAGGCCAAGGGATGGCGCGCGCTGCGCGCTTTCGATCAGTGCGAGACCGCCATCGACATCATCGAGGACAAGGTGACGGCGGCGGCCTACGACGCGGCGGCGGGCGAGCGCAGCTGGGGGCTCTGCCACCACCGCTACTGGACGCTGACGCTTCATTAGCGCGCGTCCGCCCAAGGCGATCGCGCTCTAGGCCTCCGGAGGGTCGAGAAAGCGTCCTCCGGCCGCCGGGCGGCCGAGGGCGCCGCGGTCGATGGCGGCCGACTTGACCAGGGCGTAGACCTCCCGGCCGGGCGCCAGGTCGAGCTGCCGCCTGGCGCGTGCGGTGATGCGCGCCCACAGCGGCGCGCCGCCCACGTCCAGCCGTACGTCGGGCTGGGCGCCGCCTTCCTC
>JANQPZ010000287.1 GCA_028285215.1 Rhodovibrionaceae bacterium
CCTGATCGGTCAGGAGCTTGCCGAGCCGCGCCACGAACTTGTGCTTTTCCTGATCCTTCGGATCGTTCTTCGGGGCGTAGGCATGCAGCGCCTTGCCGACCCGGTCCCGGGTCGCCCCGGGGCGGTCGCTGACGATCTCGCGGCTCGGCGGGTGGTCGCTGCTGAGCTGCGGCGGATCGCCGGGCCGGAGGCCGTCGCCGATCCCATGATTGTCGAACAAGCGCGCGCGGAAGCCGTCGGCAACGACGATTCGGGTAATGGGCGCTTTCATGTCTCGCGGGTCCCTGACCCTGTCTGCTGTGCCCTGCCAAGTGTTCGCCCCTGGCGGCGATCGTCCCCTATCCCCGCTTGATTGCACGAAAGGACGGACCACGTCCTTGAGCAAGGTCAGTCTCTGTCCGCCCGTGGCATCTGTTTACCCGTGGTGTCTGTTTGCTCTGGGCGAACGTGCAGAGGGGCTATGCGCCGGGTCCGATGTGCGGCGACTTGGCAGGGCGGGTGCGATGTGTATAGTGCGCCGCCAATCTCTTCAAATCAGCGGGGTTGGTTATGGAAATCCGCGAGGGTCTGACCTTCGACGACATTCTGCTTCAGCCCGCGGAATCCGCAGTTCTCCCAGCCCAGACCGACACGACGACGCGCCTCACGCGCTCCATCGAGCTGAACATTCCGCTGATCTCCGCGGCCATGGATACGGTGACCGAGGGACGGCTGGCCATCGCCATGGCCCAGGCGGGCGGCATGGGCGTGATCCACAAGAACATGGTGGCCGCGGCGCAGGCGGACGAAGTGCGGCGGGTCAAGAAGTTCGAAAGCGGCATGGTGGTCAACCCGGTGACCATCTTTCCCGACGAACCGCTGCGCAATGCCCTGGCGCTGATGGAAACCCACGGAATTTCCGGAATCCCGGTCGTCGAGCGCGGCACCAAGAAGCTGGTCGGCATCCTGACCAATCGCGACGTGCGGTTCGCCGACAATCCGGCCGAGGCGATCTCCGAACTGATGACCAAGGAGAACCTGGTCACGGTGCGCGAGGGCGTCAGCCGCGACGAGGCCAAGCGCCTGCTGCACAAGTGGCGGATCGAGAAGCTGCTGGTGATCGACGAGGATTACCGCTGCGTCGGGCTGATCACCGTCAAGGACATCGAGAAGGCCCAGATGCACCCGCAGGCCTGCAAGGACGAGCAGGGCCGCCTGCGCTGCGCCGCGGCGACGGGCGTCGGCAAGGACGGTGTCGCCCGGGCCGAGGCGCTGCTGGCGGCCGAAGTGGACGTCATCGTGGTCGATACCGCGCACGGCCATTCGCGCGGCGTGCTCGATACGGTCGGCCAGATCAAGCGCCTGTCGAACACGGCGCAGGTGGTGGCCGGCAACATCGCCACCGCCGACGGCGCGCAGGCCTTGATCGATGCCGGCGCTGACGCGATCAAGGTCGGCATCGGGCCGGGCTCGATCTGCACCACCCGCGTGGTGGCCGGCGTCGGCGTGCCGCAGCTCACGGCGCTCTTCGATACGGTGGAGGTGGCGCGCAAGGCCGGTACGCCGGTGATCTCAGACGGCGGCATCAAGTACTCCGGCGATCTGGCCAAGGCCGTTGCCGCCGGCGCTGACTGCGTGATGATCGGATCGCTCTTTGCCGGAACCGACGAGAGCCCGGGCGAGGTCTTCCTTTACCAGGGCCGCTCCTACAAGGCCTACCGCGGCATGGGCTCGCTCGGCGCCATGGCCCGCGGCTCGGCCGACCGCTACTTCCAGCAGGAAGTGGCCGACACGCTGAAGCTGGTGCCCGAGGGGGTCGAGGGGCAGGTGCCCTACAAGGGCCCGATCGGTGCCGTGATCCATCAGCTGATCGGCGGACTGCGGGCGGCCATGGGCTACACCGGCAGCCCCGGCATGGCCGAGATGCAGCGCAACTGCCGCATGCTGCGGATCACCAGCGCTGGCCTGCGCGAGAGCCATGTGCACGACGTGACCGTCACCCGCGAAGCCCCGAACTACCGCAACAACCTCTAGCGTGCCGGCCGGGACGCCTGGATGGGGGATCTCTCCATGGCCAAGCCGGCCTCAGAAACCAAGACGGTCAACCTCGCGCTGCAGGGCGGCGGGGCGCACGGCGCCTTCGCCTGGGGCGTGCTCGATCGTCTGCTGGAGGAAGAGCGTCTGGCCTTCGAGGGGCTGACCGCGACCTCCGCCGGAGCGATGAACGCCGCGGTCCTGGCCCACGGCCAGCGCGTCGGCGGCCGGGCCGGAGCCAGGCAGGCCCTGCACGACTTCTGGCGCGCGGTGAGCGATTCCGCCCGCTTCTCGCCGACCCAGCCCAATCCCCTCGGGCCGCTGTTCGGCGACTGGGGACAACCCTCGTTCGGCCATTTCGCCTTCGAGGTGATGACGCGGGTCGTCTCGCCCTATCAGTTCAACCCGTTCAATCTGAATCCGCTGCTCGACCTGCTGCGGGAGAGCGTCGATTTCGAGGGACTGCGGACCAGCTGTCCGCTCAAGCTCTTCGTCAGCGCGACCAACGTGCGCAGTGGCAAGATCCGCATCTTCAGGTCGGAGGAGTTGACCGCCGACGCGGTGATGGCTTCGGCCTGCCTGCCGTTTCTCTTCCAGTCCGTGGAGATCGAGGGCGAGGCCTATTGGGATGGCGGCTATATGGGCAATCCGGCCGTCTATCCGCTGATCTACGAGTGCGACTCCCGGGATGTGGTGATTCTCCACATCAACCCGCTCTACCGCCCGGAGGTGCCGACCGACGCCTTCGACATCATGAACCGGGTCAACGAGATCTCCTTCAACTCTTCGCTGATGCGCGAGATGCGGGCGATCGCTTTCGTGACCGACATGATCGACAAGGGCCAGATCGTCCATCGCCCGATGAAGCGCATGCTGATCCACGCCATCGAAGCGGAGGAGGCCATGCGCGAACTGAGCGTCCACTCCAAGCTGACGCCCGCCTGGCCCTTTCTGCTGGAATTGCGCGATATCGGCCGCTCGACCGCCGAGAGCTGGCTGGCAGCCACCTTCGACAAGCTGGGCGTTGAGACCAGTATTGATCTCGGCGAAGTCTATCTCTAGAGCAGGATCGCCTTATGAGTTTAGAGGGCGATTCACGTCTCCGGCGGAAGCGCTCTAGCTCAGAACGGCCAGCCCGTACTCACCGGCGGCATCGGCGAGCCAGCGCCAGGCGTAGTCGGCGAAGCTGCGGCGGATCGTGATCTCGAAAAGGGCGCCGCTGGCGTCGTCGTCGTCCGAGATCAGCCGATAGACGGCATCCGCTTTCGACAGCAGCGATTGCTTTACCTCTCCGATCGCGAAGGCGCGCGGATGGAAATCCAGCGGGCAGCCTTTGGCGAGCAGGCTGCGGGCCTGCGGTCCGGAGACCTCGATCTGGGCCCAGCCTTCGCCGATCTCGGTCACGGCGGCATGGCTGTCGCCGAGCGCCGCGCGCAGCTTCGTCTCCAACGCTGCGGCCGGCCCCTCCATCTTGATCCACCATTCGTCCGGGCCGAGGCGGTAGGCGACCAGCTCTTTGGCGAGACCCGCCTGGCCCAGGTCCGGCAGCAGGAGGCCTAGGGTCCTGGCAGCCGCTTTCGCGGCGGCTGTCTCTTTTGGATCGAGCCGCAGGTTGAGCAGAGCCGGCAGCGGCAGCTCGCGCAGGGCGATCCCCTGCTCGGGCGCGCGGGCCGCAACGGCGTGGGCTGCCAAACCCAGAGAGGCAAGGGCGCTCAGGCGCAGGGTTTCCTCAGGCACGCATCTTCTCCCCCTCGGGGTCGTAGAACACCGGCGACACGATCTTGCAGGCGAGGGTCCGGCCGTCGGCCAGGGGCGCGTAGAGCCGCTGTCCCAGCTTCTCGCGTCCGCCCTTGACGAGAGCCAGCGCCAGGGAGCGGCCGAGGTTGGGGCTCATGTAGCTGGAGGTCACGTGCCCGGCGATCGGCACCGGGGAGGCGGGCGTCGGCGTCTCGGGTACGCTCTCCGTCAGTTGAGCGCCCTCCGGCAGGACCTCGGACGGATCCTCCGTCTCCAGCCCGACGAGCTGCTTGCGGTCGGGCAGCGCCATGTCGGGGCGGGCAAGCGAGCGCTTGCCGATGAAGTCCTTGGTCTTGGAGCAGAGGCCCTCCAGCCCGAGATCGAGCGGCGTGACCGAGCCGTCCGTCTCTTGCCCGACGATGATGAAGCCCTTCTCGGCGCGCAGCACGTGCATCGTCTCGGTGCCGAAGGGCGTGATGCCGTAGGTCTCGCCCTCGCGCATGAAGGCCTCCCAGACCGCCTGTCCGTAGGACGCCGGCACGTTGATCTCGTAGGACAGCTCGCCGGTGAAGGAGATTCGGAAGATCCGCGCGGGCACGCCCATCACCTCCGCGGTCTTGACCTCCATGAAGCCGAAGGCCTCCGGCGAGAGATCCAGGTCGGTGAAGCGGCTCAGCAGCTTGCATGCGTTGGGTCCGGCAAGCTGCAGGGTGGCCCACTGCTCGGTAACGCTGGTCAGGTAGACCTTCAGCTCCGGCCACTCGGTCTGCAGCCACTCCTCCAGGTGCGCCAGCACGGCCGCGGCGTTGCCGGTGGTGGTGGACATCAGGTAGTGCCACTCGCCCAGGCGCGCGGTGACGCCGTCGTCCATCACCATCCCGTCTTCGCCCAGCATCAGACCGTAGCGGCATTTGCCGACGGCCAGTTTGCTCCAGGCGTTGCTGTAGACGCGGTTGAGGAAGACGGCGGCGTCGGGCCCCTGGATATCGATCTTGCCGAGAGTCGAGGCGTCGAGCAGGCCAAGGGAGTCGCGCACCGCCTTGCACTCGCGCTGTACCGCGGCCGCCATGTCCTCGCCCGGCCTGCGGAAGTACCAGGGGCGTTTCCACTGGCCGACATCTTCGAAGACGGCGCCGTTGGACTTGTGCCAGGTCTGCATCGGCGTCGTGCGAACCGGGTCCAGCAGGTCGTCGACGTCGCGGCCGGCGAAGATGCCGAAGGTGACCGGCGTGTAGGGCAGGCGGAAGGTGGTGACACCGACCTCCGGCAAAGGGCGTCCGAGCTGCTCGGCGACGATCCCGATGGCATTGACGTTGCCGGTCTTGCCCTGGTCGGTGCCCATGCCGGTGGTGGTGTAGCGCTTGACGTGCTCGATGGAGCCGTAGCCTTCGCGCAGGGCGAGCTGCAGATCGCTGGCCGCGACATCGTTCTGCAGGTCGACGAAGTGCTTGCCGCCCTGGCCGAGCGGCCGGTCCGACGGCACGAGATAGAGAAAGCGCGCCGGCAGGAAGCCCATTGTCCCGTCTCCGGCGGCTTTCGGGGGCGCTGGCTTCCGGCGCCCTTTGGACTTGAAGCCGGCTGCCGCGGCAGCGGCTAGGCCCGCGGCGTGACCCTGCTCCAGGCCGGTCGTGAGGTCGAAGGCGCCGTTCGCTGCACCGGCGCTGCGCTGCTCTGGCCGGCCGGGGTCGCCCGGCACGAAGCAGGCTTGGGCCTCGTCCCAGACCAGCTTGCCCTTGGCCTGCGCGAAAAGGTGAACGGTCGGCGACCAGCCGCCGGAGGAGACCAGCAGGTCGCAGTCCAAGGGCGTACCGCCGCCGAAGGCCCGTTTGCCGCTCTCGTCCAGCGGCGCGATGCGGCAGCCGGCGATGCGCTTGCCGCCGTCCGTGCCGATGACCGCATGCCCGGCGAAGATGTCCAGCCCGGCCGCCTGCGCCGCTGCGGTCAGCGGGCCTTCCGGCGCCTCGCGCAGATCGACCACCGCGGCGACCTTGGTGCCGGCCCGGTGCAAGGCGAGGGCGGCGCCGTAGCCGCCGTCGTTGTTGGTGAAGACCACGGCCTTCGTACCGGGTTTGACGCCGTAGCGTCGCACGTAGGTCTCGGCGGCGCTGGCCAGCATGATGCCGGGACGGTCGTTGTCGCGGAACACCAGCGGCCGTTCGATCGCCCCGGTCGCGAAGACGGCTTGCTTGACCCGCAGCTTCCACAGGCGCTGACGGGGCAGGCGCGGGTCGCGCGCCGCCAGCGGCAGGTGGTCGCTCACCCGTTCGTTCAGGGCGAAGAAGTTGTGGTCGTAGACGCCGAAGCACTGCGTGCGCTTCAGCAGCGTAACCTCGGGCAGGCTTTGCAGCTCCGCTTCGGCGGCGGCGACCCACTCGAGCGCCGGCTGTCCGTCGATCTCGACCCCCGCGGCGCTCAGCAGCCAGCCGCCCAGCCGCGCGTCCTGTTCGGCCAGAACCACGCGCGCTCCGCTGCGGGCCGCCGCCAGGGCTGCGGCCAGACCGGCCGGGCCGCCGCCGACGACCAGCAGGTCGGCATGGGCGAAGGTCTTGTCGTAGCTGTCCGGGTCCGCTTCGCTCGGGGCCTTGCCGAGGCCCGCTGCCTGGCGGATGACCGCCTCGTATTTCATCCACATGGAGGCGGGCCACATGAAGGTCTTGTAGTAGAAGCCGGCCGGGAAGAAGCGGGCCAGCCGGTCGTTGACGCCGCCCACGTCGAAGTCGAGCGACGGCCAGCAGTGCTGCGGGTTGGCCGCCAGACCGTCGTAGAGCTCGATCTGGGTGGCCCGCAGGTTGGGCTCGGTCCTGGCGTCTTCGCCTAACTGCACCAGCGCGTTCGGCTCCTCGGCACCGGCTGCGAAGATGCCGCGCGGGCGATGGTACTTGAAGGAGCGGGCGACGAAGTGGACTCCGTTGGCCAGCAGGGCCGATGCCAGACTGTCGCCGGGATGGCCGCGGTAACGCCGTCCCTCGAAGGTGAAGGAGAGGGTCGTCTTGCGGTCGATCAGACCGCCGTCGGACAGCCGGAACCTCTGCGCCATCGGTCGGGCTCTTTCTGCGAAAGGCGGTTACAGGTAGCTGCGCTCGGGCAGCTTCGGCGGCTTGGCGCCCATGGGATAGACGGCCAGGATCTCGTAGGTCACGGTGTCGCGTGCCACGTTGAACCACCGCCGGCAGCCGTGGCTGTGCACCCAGCGCTCCAGCATCACGCCCTTCCGGTTGGTCTTCATGAAGAGGTAGTCGGCCCAGTCGTCGTCGTCCAAGGCCTCGGGCTGCAGCGGGCGGGCGATGTGCGCTTCGTTGCCGTAGGAGAATTCGACCTCGGCACGCGGACCGCAGTAGGGGCAGTCGATCAGCAGCATGGGGCGCCTCCTTCGCTGGCGGTCTGCATCAATGTGCCACCGCCGCGGCGCCGTGCTCGTCGATCAGGTAGCCGCTGCGAAAGCGATCCAGGCTGAAGGGAGCGTTGATCGCATGCGGCCGGTCGGTGGCGATGGTGTGGGCGAAGACATGGCCGGAGCCTGGCGTGGCCTTGAAGCCGCCGGTGCCCCAGCCGCAGTTGATGTAGAGGCCTTCCACCGGTGTCTTGGAGAGGATCGGGCTGGCGTCCGGGCAAGTATCGACGATGCCGCCCCAGTTACGCAGCATGCGCATGCGCCGGAAGATCGGGAAGAGTTCGCAGATGGCGCCCAGCGTTTCCTCGGTCACCGGCAGGCTGCCGCGTTGGCCGTAGCCGACGTATTTGTCGACGCCGGCGCCGATCACCAGTTCGCCCTTGTCCGACTGGCTGATGTAGGCGTGCACGGCGCCCGACATGATCACGCAGTCGAGCACCGGCTTGACCGGCTCGCTGACCAGGGCCTGCAGCGGGACGGAGGTCACCGGCAGGCGGAAGCCCGCCCGCTCGGCCAGCACGCTTGCGTGCCCCGCGGGGACGAGGCCGACTTTCCTGGCCTCGATGTAGCCCTTGCCCGTCTGCACGCCCTGAACGCGGCCGTTGGAGATGCGGAAACCTTCGACCGGGCACTCCTGAATGATGTCGACGCCCAGCGCATCGGCGGCCCGCGCGTAGCCCCAGGCGACGGCGTCGTGCCGTGCGGTCCCGCCGCGGCGCTGCAGGCTGGCGCCCAGCACCGGGTAGCGTCCGCCGCCGCGTAGATCGATCGCCGGGCAGTAGTCCTTGACGCCCTTGGCGTCCAGAACCTCGGAGTCGATGCCGTTCAGCCGGTTTGCGTTCACCCGCCGCGAGATCTCGCGCAGGTCATGCTGGTTGTGCGCCAGGTTCAGGACGCCGCGCTGAGAGAACATGACGTTGTAGTTCAGGTCCTGGCTCAGGCCCTCCCACAGCTTCATGGCATGCTCGTAAAGCGCCGCCGACTCGTCCCAAAGGTAGTTCGAGCGCACGATGGTGGTGTTGCGTCCGGTGTTGCCGCCGCCCAGCCAGCTGCGTTCGAGCACCGCCACGTTGGTCAGCTTGTGCTCCTTGGCCAGGTAGTAGGCCGTGGCCAGCCCATGGCCGCCGCCGCCGACGATGACCGCATCGTAGGAGGACTTGGGCTCCGGCGAGCGCCAGGCCTTCGGCCAGTCGGCGTGATGCCGCATGGCGTTGCGGGCAAGCGAGAAGACGTTGTAGCGGGTGCGCATGATCTGCTTCTGCCTTCCCTTGGGACTCCAAACGCGGCTCCTGCGCGCAAGGCGAGCGAAACTGCGGCCTTTCGCTCCTTGATGCGGTCTTCGACCCTGAGCCTCTCGCGCGCTGCCGTCCGCATCTTTTCTCTTCGCGACATCGACAGCTTTGTGTCACATTGCCGCGCTAAAGGGGAAGTCGCAGGGCATGCTGTCGAGTGCAGGCCCGCCGACCTGTAGGCAAACGAAGCTCGCTAAGACGGTCCAATATGCTGGGTGGCACGCCGCGAGAGCTCCCGCAGAGCATTGGTTTTATTCTCCTGCCGCGCTTTTCCATGATTGCGCTGGCGTCGGCCATCGAACCTCTGCGCCTGGCCAATCGTGTGGCCGGCAAGCCGCTGTACCGTTGGCCGTGCTTCTCCATCGATGGGCAGCCGGTCCAGGCCTCCAACGGCCTGGAGTTCCAGGTCGGCGGCGATCTGGAGGCCGCCTCGGGCTTTCATGTGGTGGCCGTGGTCGCCGGCCTCGATCCGGGGCGGGTGGAGGACAAGAGGCTGTTCGCCTGGCTGCGGCGGATGGATCGCCAGGGTGCGGACGTCGGCGCCATCTGCACGGCGACGGTGGTTCTGGCCAAGGCCGGATTGCTCGACGGCTACCAGTGCACGATCCATTGGGAGAATCTGGCCGGCTTCGTCGAGGCCTTTCCCGAGCTGGAAGTGACCGACGAACTCTTCGAAATCGACCGGAGCCGCTTCACCTGTGCCGGCGGTACGGCGGCCGCAGACATGATGTTGAACACCATCGCGCTGCAGCACGGGCAGGAGCTGGCGACCCAGGCGGCCGATCAATTCATGCACGAGCGCATCCGCGATCAGCGCGATCATCAGCGGATGAGCCTGCGGGCGCGGCTGGGCGTGCGCCATCCCAAGCTGCTCTCGATCATCGCCACCATGGAAGAGAACCTGGAGGAGCCGCTGTCGCGCAACGACCTGGCACGTGAGGCCGGGCTGTCCACGCGCCAGCTCGAGCGGCTGTTCCGCAAGTACCTCGGCCGCTCGCCGGCGCGCTACTACCTCGAGCTGCGGCTCAACCGCGCGCGTCTGCTGCTGCTGCAGACCGAAATGAGCGTGATCGACGTGGCGCTGGCCTGCGGCTTCGTCTCGGCCTCGCATTTCTCCAAGTGCTACCGCGACTTCTTCGGCCGGACGCCGCGCAAGGAACGCGGTCTGCCGCCGGCTCCGGAACACATGGAAGGACGGGTGGCTTAGGCAGGCTTGGGCAGTCCGGTTTCGGGACTCCAGTGACGTCAGGCGGCCGCCGTCTCTTTCCAGAGCTTCCAGGGCTCGCGGCGCAGCAGGCGCCGGACCATCGGCTCGAAGTGCGTCAGCGGCGCCGTGTCGTAGTCGGGGTCGAAGGCCGTCTGATCCCAGCGGGCGCAGAAGTCCGCGCAAGCCTCGAAGTAGGGATGGCCGCGGTACTGCTCGCGCGCGAGCCGGTCGCCGCCCAGGTGGTGCCAGAAATAGTAGCCCTGAAAGATGCCGTGGTGCTGCACGATCCACCAGGTACGCTGGGTGACGTAGGGTTTGAGAAGCGTGGCGGCGAATTCGGCGTGGTTGTCCGGCGCCAAGGTATCGCCGATGTCGTGCAGCAAGGCGGCAACGACGGTCTCTTCGTCGGCGCCGTCGCGTTCGGCGCGGGTCGCGGTCTGCAGGGAGTGCTGATAGCGGTCTATCTTGTAGCCGAGTTTGGGACCCTTCAGGGTCTGCAGCTGGCCCAGAACGCTGTCGGCGAAGTTGGCCGCCTTCAGAGTCTCCTCCTCGTGGGCGAGGAGCGCGTAGTCTTCGGCCGTGCCGTCTTCCATCCGCGTGAAGCTGACTTCTTCCATGACGCGATCTCCCTGGCAGTCGTACCCTTAGGGGAGTTTAGAGCAAGAGGGTGTCACGGCCCTAGAGCGCGATCGTCTCAGGCGGAA
>JANQPZ010000293.1 GCA_028285215.1 Rhodovibrionaceae bacterium
CTCGTCAGACTCACATGACAATCGCGGGGTGGAGCAGCCCGGTAGCTCGTCAGGCTCATAACCTGAAGGTCGCAGGTTCAAATCCTGCCCCCGCAACCACTGAAACCGACACTCCCATAAGGGACGTGTCGGTTTGGTGCTTTAGGGCCCGGTTTTCCGCCAATTCCTGGCGTTTCTCCGCCGCCCAATCGAGGATGGTTCCCAAATCCCCGTGCAGGGTGGCGTCGATCTGGCCGCGCCTGGGGCCGGGCGTGAGGGTGATCTTATCGACAATATCCCGGATGGCCTGGGTCGCCGCGGCGCGCTCCTCAGGGTGCTGCAGCGCCTCGGCGAGGCGTTCCACCTTGGCCCGGTAGAGGCCGGCAATGGTGGGCAGGGTATCGGGCTGTTCCTCCGTCGTGCTCTCCAGCCGCCTCTTGAGGTCCGCCTGTTCGCTCTCCAGGCTCTGCAGGCGCGCCATCAGCGCGCGGCTGTAGCCGCCCGCCTCCATCACGGCGACGATCTCCGCAATGCGCTTGTCCACCTGGACCAGCGCCCTGCGGTCTGCGCCGGCCATGGCGCGGCCTTCGCGTTTGAGGCGGTTGCTCTCCTCGACGTAGGCGCGCATGGCTGCGGCCGCGACCTCCGGGGCCATCAACCGGTCGCGCAAGCCGGCCAGGACGCGGTCCTCCAGGACGCTGCGCGCGATGGTGCGGCTGTTGGGGCAGCTGGCGTTCATGATGTGGTTCGCGCAGCCGTAGCGGCTCTGGCCGCGCAGCACATAGCGCCCGCCACAGCTCCCGCAGAAGACGAGGCCGGAGAGCAGGGCGCGCGGCCGGTGGGTCCGGTTCAGGCGTTCGGCATGGCCGGCCTTGATGGCGGGGGCGTAGGTGATCGCCAGCACGGCCTGCCGTTCCTTGACCGCCTGCCAGAGCGCATCGTCGACAATGCGCAGCTCCGGCACCTCCTTGACGATCCACTGCTCTGGTGGATTGAGCCGCGAGACCCGTTTGCCGCTCGCCGGGTCTTTCATGTAGCGCAGGCGGTTCCAGACCAGCCGGCCGATATAGAGTTCGTTGTTGATGAGACCGGTGCCGCGCCGGGCGTGGCCGCGCAGGGTGGTGTCGATCCAGAGTTTGCCGGCCGGGCCGGGAATGCCCTCGGCGTTGAGGCGCCGCGCAATGGCGCGCGGGCTGACACCCGCTGCGAAGTCCCGGAAGACCCGGCGCACGATCTCGGCCTCGGCCGCGTTGATGCTGCGTGCACCGCGCAGCGGCTCGCCGTCGGTGTTGGACTGCTTAACGACATCGTAGCCGTAGCAGAGCCCGCCGCCGGACTTGCCCTGCTCGACCCGGCCGCGCAGGCCGCGATGGGTCTTGGCGGCGAGGTCTTTGAGGAAGAGCGCGTTCATGGTGCCCTTGAGGCCCACGTGCAGCTCGCAGATCGCGCCCTCGGCCAGGGTGACGATCTCCACGCCGGCAAACCTCAGGTGCTTGAAGAGCGTCGCCACATCGGCCTGATCGCGGCTCACGCGGTCCAGGGCCTCGGCCAGCACGACATCGAAGCGCCCGGCTAGCGCGTCCTGCAACAGCGCCTGCACGCCCGGCCGCAGGGTGACGCTTGCGCCCGAGACGGCGGCATCCTGGTAGGTCTCTACCACGTTCCAGCCCTCCCGCTCGGCCTGCTCGCGGCAGAGGCGGACCTGGTCGGCGATCGAGGCCGCGTTCTGATTGTCGGAGGAGTAGCGGGCGTAGAGGGCGGCGCGGGTCATCTTACCGAGGCTCCTGGTCATCGCCGGCTTGCGGTGCCGGGCGGTTGTCGTTGGCGGCGCTCAGCTGCTCGAAGGTTTCCCGCGCCATCTGGCGGCCGATCAGACGGGCGAGGGTCAGCACGGTTGCATCCACCTTCGCTGCTGCCGTCCCGTTGTCGTTCGCCGCAGTTCCGCCCTTGGAAGCGGCCGGACGAGTCTCGTCCTCCGGCATGACTGACCCTTTCCCAAGAGATTTTGGGTGAGCAGTCGGACGTGGGCTTGTCTCGTCGGGCGATCAACAGCGAACTCCGAGTCTTTGTCTGCAAGTAGGTCAGGCCGCAAGCAGCGGGAGCGGGAATGAGACAGCGTCGTCGAACCTGAGCCAATCCCATCCAAGATTCCTTTTTTGGGCATGACAGCAGTCTCGCCGGGCCGAAGAAGCCGGGCTGTCAAGGGCGGCCGCCCCTTGATGTTCTTGGGGCCGCCGCCTGCGGCGGTCGCCAGACCCTTGACAGCCCGGCGCGGCCCGGCAGGCTTGCCGGCAAGCCCAAATGAATAAGCTGTTTCCGGCCGGTCATGCGCCAGGCGTCGCCTCGGCTAGACGCTTGAGGTCGGCCAGGGTCGTCTCCAGCCACTCCCGATCCTCGTAGAGGTAGACCCGCGCCCGGCCGCGCCGCGAAGCGACCGTGGCGAGGCTGAGCTTGGCGTGCAGGCCGGCGGCCGTGCGGGCCGGTAGCGCCACCGCCGCGCGCACCGCCTCGGCGTAGCGCCGAAAGAGTTCGGCGTGCTGCAGAGAAGCAAGGTCGGGCGGGAAGGGGCCGCGCCAGGGCAGAGGCGGGGTATCCGCCTTTGCGGTGCGCGCCGCGCGGAGGCGGTCGCGGATCCGCCGCGCCCGGGCGCAGCGCTTGCGCAGGCGCCTGGCCCGCGCGACGCGCCGGAAGAGTTCCGCGTCGGGGCCGGGATCGGAGGCGGTTAGAGCGGCAGGCACGGGCAAAGCGGCGACCGCCTGCGCGGCCGGGAAAACCGCCGCCGGCAGCGCGAAACTGCGGGCGAGCATGGCCCGCCGCGAAAGGCCTGTGCTACGGATAGGTTTAGCCATGACCGGACTCCTCAGAAGTCGGGTTGTGGTCAGGCGCGGGAGGGTGTTGGCGCATCCTCTCGTGCCGCTTGGATCTAGTGCATCATACAAATTATCTGATGTTCCTAACTACCAAGATAAAAACGAGCGATCAAACATTTTTTATGACATAAGGTCGTATGACAATCTCTCCGGAGCAGTGCCGCGCCGCTCGTGGACTGCTGAACCTCTCGCAATGGGATCTTGCTGATGCAGCAGGCGTCGGGCGATCAACCGTTGCGGACTTTGAGCGTGCAGCTCGATCACCCACCGCCGAGAACCTTGCAGCCATCAGGCGTGCGCTTGAGGCTGCCGGTGTCGAGTTCATCGACTCGAACGGTGGTGGGCCAGGCGTGCGACTGCGGGAATGATGCCGACAAGACCAGAATCGCAAGGCGGGCATTCTAGTCGTTCTCTTAGCGTGATCTCAGCCATCGTCTCAAGCGGATGAGAACAAGTCCCACCCAAGACTGTTGTTTATGCCGTTGAAGATGAACGGCTGTATTGGGGCCAAGACGGACCCCTGCACGTGAATCCGGGAGGGTCTGAGCAGTGCCATGAGCAGAGTTGCAAGTGCGTCTCCGTCCTCCGCTATCGATGACCACAATCGAACTGAAGCGGCCAGTCAGCCGAAGCGACGCGAACGACTGGTACGCGGATGAAGCAACAGCAATCGTCTCTAATGCCGATGTCAGCTTTCGAGGCGTGGAAAGACACTTCACCACATGTCAACCCCAGCATGCATTATGCGGTTGGCCCGATACTGTGGACTTCCACGGTGGTATGAGCGATGTGGTCGAGTTCCTTCAACTGTGCCTTATATTCTCCTGGGCTTCTTGGAGCTGACGAGGCCAGCGACACAATAACGGAGTATTGGCCCGGTCCTACCTGCCAGATGTGGAGGTCTGTGATCGTGTCGCTGTCGTTCTCCAGCACTTCCCGCACTTTATGTTCAGCTTGGCCGTCTTGCGGAACGCGGTCGAGCAGAACGCCCCCTGTGTCTCGCATAAGCCCCCAGGACCAACGTGCGATAACAATCGCACCAACGATGCCCATCATTGGATCCGCCCACAACCAACCGTAATAGCGACCCAGCAGTAGCGCGATGATGGCAAGGACGGATGTTAGGGCGTCGGCCAGAACGTGAAGATAGGCGGCGCGTAGATTGTTATCCCGTCCATGGCCACGGTGGTGGTCGTGGCGATGCCCATGATGGTTTGAGTGACCATTGTGATGATGGTGATGGTCGTCCCGTAGCAGCCATGCGCTGAGCAGATTTACAACAAGGCCAATGACGGCGACCATGATGGCTTGGTCAAAGCTGATGGGAACAGGTTCAACAAACCTGAGCGAGCTTTCCCAGCCGATCAGCAGAGCGATCAGAACCAACACCACGGCACTGGTAAAGCCGGCTAGATCGCCAACCTTGCCCGTTCCGAAGCTGAACCTTGGGTTGGTCGCGTTCTGTCTCGCATAGCGATATGCCAGAACAGCAATCAGCATGGCACCGGCGTGGGTTGACATGTGCCAGCCGTCCGCGATCAGCGCCATGGAACCAAACCAGTGCCCGGCCGCAATTTCGACGACCATCATCGTCGTCGTGAGCGCGATGACCAGCCAGACCTTGCGCTCGTTGCGCGCCTCGTTTGCACCAAGAAACACGTGCTCGTGGGTCAGCGCGGCGACGTCATGAGTGCTCATGGCAATGCCTTCCGGTTCAGCTCTCCGATGTCACTTCATGTACGCTTTCAACACATCGAGCATCTCTGCCGCGCCACGCTCGCGTTCAGAAGCCGTAGTCGCGCCTACCACATGATTGCGTACATGCTCCTCAATCACTTGGCTGGTAAGTCCGGTAATGGCCCCGCGAATTGAGGCAATTTGTCTGAGGACTTCACCGCAATCGGCGTCAGCCTCGAGAGCACGCTCGACGCCCTCGACTTGACCCTTAATACGGCGGAGGCGGCTGATCAGCTTCGAGCTATCGCGACTGAGGTGGGACATGCAACTCTCCAAAATATAGTATAGAGGGTTATACTATTAATCCAGCTATTTCAATTGCCGAATGAGGCGCTATAGCCCGCCCCATGGGGAAGCCTGTGGCCGGCGCCGCTTTGCGCGGATTTGATGGAAGCCGCGCACTTCATTTCTGAAGCGCGCGGCGTCACTTCTATTCGCTTCGGACGATTGCGCTGTACTCGCCGCGCAATTGCAAGGTTACCGTGATCGTCTCATCATCACGGTTGCGCCAGAACCAGCCATGATCTCCCGCGAAGGGGGTTTCAAAGCTGCCTTTGCCGGACGTTTGTCCGCGACCTCTTTCATAGGTCACGTTCTCGCTCCCAGCATGGGCGTGCAGATCGAAGTTGATCCGACCGCCCTCGGCCACCCATGAGTAGGTCAGTATCGCTCCTTCCTGCATGGTGGCTTTGATCTCGGTCGTGGCACCTGGCTCTAGCACAAAGATAATCTCATCTTCCCACGCCTCTTGCGCGTAGGCGCTTGCGACGAACGTTCCAAGCACGCGGTCCATCAGTGAGGAAGAGTCACCTTCACCATGAAGCAAGCGATCAGCTTCGGCTTCGGCCTCAAGCTGTTGCTTGATCTCACCCATTTCCGTAAGGCCCAGAATGGTCCCAACACCGGTCGGATCAACACCATGTTCAGCAGGCAGATAGACCGTGACGCCGATGGCGACAGCGCCTATCGCAGCAATGATCGACATGCGGCGCAGCTGCTTGTTGCTTGGCAGGTCTTCAATTTTTGGCTGTGGTGCGTTGTACATTGCTCTCTCCAATCACGCCGTACTGGCGATGTACCCGGCGACCTGTTGGTAGGTCAGCAGCACACCGAGGACGACCATGATGATGTTGGCGACTTTGGCTTGGCGCATGAAGTTAGCGCTTTTGCGCCAGTAGCCCATGACGATCAGGATCACGAACAGGGCTATGAGCTGTCCCACCTCAACGCCCACGTTGAAGGCGAGGAGGTTGGCCAGAAGGCCATCTTCGGCGATCCGGTACTCTAGGATTTTGGAGGCCAGGCCGGTCCCATGAAAGAGGCCGAAGATGAGGGTTGCGGCCTTGGTGTTCGGTTGAAAGCCAAACCACTTCTGGAAGGCTCCCAGATTGTCCAGCGCCTTGTAGACAACCGACAAGCCGATGATCGCATCAATGATGTAGGCGTTGATGCCCCAGCCAAACCAGACACCGAGAAGCATGGTGACGGAATGGCCGACGGCGAAGAGTGTGACGTAAATCGCCACATCCTTCATGTGGTATAGGAAGAAGACCACGCCCAGAAGGAACAGGATGTGATCATATCCCGTGATCATGTGCTTGGCGCCCAGATAGATGAACGGGATGATGTGCACGCCCCAGATTTCCTGGATGTAGCCCGCGTCACCGGGGGTTACGTCGTGCGCAACGGCTGAGCTCACCGATAGGGCAAGCACGGATAGAATGAGGCATAGGGCGCGCGTTGGAACGCGCTCGCACCCTCGCAAGAAGGGTTTCATTGGAAACTCCGCAATGTGATTGATCGTTAGCGTGCGGTCTCAATCAGGCGCGCGGAGGTCGGTCTATGCTGAACCGGAAGGTTTCTCGGACGTCTGTTGCGAAGAGCAGCCAACTGTCTCGTGTGACACCAGACTTCTCAGATTCCGATCCTAGAACCAGGAAGACCTGCGAATGGTCATGATCCGTAACGTCGTGACTGTGGCCATGCATGGCCCAGAACAAGTCCTCGAAAAACCCATGGGAGTGACCGTGGTCTGCGATCATCTCAAGATGATCGATGACGGTCTCGACGATCTTCGGCGTGTGATGCGACGGTGGAAAGAGGGACGAGAAGAAGAGCAACAGGCACAGCAGTGCCGTGAACCCACGCCTTCTACCTGCCTGCACCGCTCGTAACATCGGTTTGGATCCGCCCACCAAATCAACGTGCCACCGATCAGCATACTTATTGGGCGGAAAGTACAACAGTAGGTGAACGATGCAAGCCTTGGCTGTTCGCGCAAGCCGGCCAGCCGCAGACACGGCACAAAGGTCTTAAACGGGCTCGAAGCCGTAATTCGCTGCAGGCCCGACGAATGACCGGACTTGGCCGGACTGGGTCATTGGTGGGAAATGGCTTTCAAGGCCCGGTCGCCTACCTTAGTGGGCTTTGACTTCGCTGTGACATGCAGCGGGATATCATCCTACATACCGATACCGGGTCCTCGCTCGCGGCCAAACTCCCAAGAGATACCGCTGCCTCGGACGAGGCCGGAGACCTGCCGACCCAGCGCTTTCTCGGTGACCGGCCGCCAGGGGGCCAATGTGAAATCCTTTGAGCGCTCCACCAATGGCGTAATTGCCGCTGACGAGCTGCACGGACTGCCGGTAGATTGCGCTGATGCGCTCGCCGCTCTTGGCTATGCGAGACTCCATGCCGTTCCGCTGAGCTAACTTCTTACCGGAATTCTCAACTTCGCGTCGGGTTAGGGCGACTAGCATGTCGTGGTGGGTGACAAACCCGGCGACGGTCTTTCTCGCCAGTCCGTCCGCGATCAGCTATCGGCGACGTCTGGCGAGCGCAGTAGATACATTTCTGACGAAGGCGGATTCCCTGACATCGAGACCTGATGCATGACCCGGCCGATGCAGCTTTTGGTGCGGCCGTCGCCGAGGCTGCGGATGCGTCCGAGCTTGGGCTTGAAGATATCCTCCGTGTCGTCCGCCATGATCACTCACTGACCTAGGTGCGCCGTCGCCCGCCGAAAATGCTGCCTTCCTCCTTGCACCAACAAATGGCCAATCCCATCAGCGCTTTAGCGCTGACCGTCTGCACAGGGGGCGCGGCCCCCTGTGCAGGCCAACCCGATGTGCAGACAGGGAAAAGCGCCGCTTTGCACCATGACCTTTTATCTTGCCCTCCAATTCTTCTTCACCGTGTGTACGCTGTAGTAAGCTCCACTTGGAAGGAGTTGGATTTGGTATCACGTGAAGACGCTGACGTACTCAGGATAAGAGAAGAAGTAGACGACCTGAAACTCTCGCAAATCCAGTGTCGGTGGCCCCTCCAAGTATAGCTTTCCGCTATTCATCCTTCGGTCTGCGACAATAAGAAGTCGAATGTCTTCCAAGCCCGTGTTCTCTCTGTATCGAGGCAACTTCTTCGCCTTGTATTCGATTGCCTCAGTGATCCGCTCAAGCGGCTTACGATCTACCCCTCCAACGCGGTGGTTCACGTAGAACCAGTCGGCATGTATGGCTCGCGTGGCATATACGCTGAGCTTGGCCGGTCCTTTGTCCACTTCGAATCGGTCTTGATGCCCAAACGGCTTGGCAGAAAGTTTCAGCCCGAGAAGTATCGGAACAATTTCGTCAATATTCTCGCGGCACAAATCGCCAACCAACTTAACGGCTAGCGGCGTATTTTCGTTTCTCTCATACTCAGCGCGAAGGGTGTTCACAGCTTTCTGTGTATCGGACTCCGCCCTTTTTCTGTGTGAACCGTGTTCGTCTTGCGGTCCAGCAAATAGATATGTGAACTCAAGACCGAATTGCTTTTCATCCTCGGTGATGACGAAGTCGGGTTTTTCTCGATCCGGGCCGAGACACCAACCTTTGCCGAGTCTTTTGGCGGCTGCCTCAGTGAAGAAGCGTTCACCCTCTTTCTGCGCTGATCGTGTCATCTGTCAGCGCGTTACTGGAACCGACGACGCTTGAATGCGCGAACGTCGGCTGTCGTCAGCCGGAACCATTCGCCTTTAGCCCGCCGCTCTGCGAACCGACGATGCCAGTACGCTTCGATGCCTGACGGATCGTCAGTCCGAATCACGTGAACAAGTTCGACCTGTTCGGGCAGACTGACCGTAATCTGTTTCACCCGCCGCACGATGTCATCGCTGCGTCCGACTTTACAGTGATCGCCTGACTTCAACAGATACACAAAGCCTTCGCCTCGCGCGATGTGTGATTCGTTCTGTGCCGCCACCGGTTCGGGCATAAGTTCGATAAGGTCCTCGAACTCTGCGTGCTGCTGCACCCATTCAGTGAGCGCCGCGACAAGACCGGCCTTGTTGCCGAAATGGTTCGCAAATGTCGTGTGACTTGGGAATTCCTTGCGCTTCCGAGAATACATGCGGATGTCAATTTCGGCGGGTATCCTCCCAAAGTGGCGCACCGCCTCCGCGTAGTGCCGCAACACGTTTTCAGACGACAGTTTGCCCTGCTTGGTGTTGGGCTCGTATCCGGCTTCAATCAGGGCATCACCCCATCGCGGCCAGTGAACGCCGTACCACTCCGCCATGCGAATGCCAGTCTCGCGTTCGAACATTAGCCGTCCGGGCGGGCGTCCGCCCTTAGCCTCAGCTATCTTCCGAATCTCGGCAATGATTTGGTCGCGGGACAACATGCTTGGGTTTCAGCTTGGGATTCTGACTTAACCCTATCAGAACACTCACAGGACACAAAGACATGGCCCGCGTCTGTGCCTTTAGGGTAGTTGGGACACCAAGCTTCGCGTTTAGATGGCAACGCTCAGCGAATGTCGGTCTCGGCCAATGCGAGCCCCCGCAACCAAACGCAAGAACAGCAGCACCCGCCAATCCATACGGATGGCGGGTGTTTCGCGTCTCAGAACGCGAACGCTGCATGTTGCCGAAGAGCGCGCTGCCGGCCTGGGGCGACACTGCGAGCGGGTGACGCGTAGCGAAGGTCGTGCTGCCTTCAGCGCGACCCCGACTGCGGCGCATCCCGGTCCCTCAGGCTGCTATCGCCGGCGGGACGAAGGGCGAATCGGCATCGAATCGCCGGCCGCCGCGCAGGCAGAGGATCGGCCGTACCAGCCTCTCGGCGGTCTCCTCGACACCGCTGTTGTCGGACAACTTGAACCGGCCGCTCTCGATCTTCAGCACGCTGACGTCGGCCTCGCGGCCCGGCTGCAGCGTGCCGAGCGTGTCCTCCATGCGGATCATCTTCGCCGGGTTCGCCGTCACCATGGCGACGACCCGCTCCAGCGGCACGCCCAGATGTAGCAGCTCGCTCATGGCGATGGTCAGGTTAAAGGGTGCGACGCCGGCGAAGGGGTTGTTGAGCCGCTCCTCCGCGTCTGCCGTTTCGGGGACGCGCACATTGTAGCCGTGCATGTCGGCGCCCAGCGTGAAGGGCTCTACCCCGGCCGCCAGCACCTTGCGCGCCACGTCGAAGCTGAAGTGCGAGCCGTGGCCGACATCCACCGTCACACCGCGCTCGTGCACCGCCTCAAGCAGAATCGGGTGGATCTCGCCGGTCGAGGAAACGAAGCCGCCGGGGTGCCGGGTGAAGGGATGGGCCAGGATGTCGCCCGCCTCCATGATCGGCACCAGCTCGCGGATCAGCTCGTCTGCGTCGGGGATCGGTGCCGAGTCGGCCGTCGGCCAGAGCTGGCCTAGGTGGATGTAGAGCGGCAGGTCGGTCTCGCGGCTTATCGTCTTGCCCACCTTGATCACCTCGAGGCCCCAGCGCGACTGGCCGCCGATCTCGGCGTGCGCCTTGATGCCCTTGATCAGGTCCAGGTTCTGCTTGGCAACCCGGCCGGTGTGCTCCGGATTGACCCCGTTCGGGCCATAGAGATCGGGGTAGAGGTGCCCCTCGAGGCCGCCCACCAGGTAGCAGGAGATGAAGCAGAGCACGCGGCTGTCGGCCGGGCCGGAGACGTAGTGGCGGAAGCCGCCGATGGTCATGCAGCTCGGGCCGCCCTGGTCGATCAGCGTGGTGACGCCGGAGCGGACGCCGACGAGGTCCGGGTTCAGCCCGAACTTGCCGGTGACGTGCTGGTAGACATGAGCGTGGGTGTCGATCATGCCCGGCAGGACGAGCAACTCCGTTGCGTCGATCCGCTCGACAGTCTGGGCCGCCGACAGGTCGGGCTCAACGGCGGCTATTTTGCCGTCGCTGATGCCGACATCGAAACGCCCGTTGCGGCCGCCGGCCGGGTCGATCACCGTCCCGCCGGCGATCAGGATGTCGAACTGCTGCGTTTCGCCCACCTGCGTTCCCTCGTTCCCCAAGTTCAGGAAAATAGTTGTAATGCTGACTGTTGCATTTACACTCGCCTGGAAATGCTGTGCCGCAGCATAAAGACTGTCAAGCGCAAAGAGCGCCGCCTCCGGCGCTTTTGCGACAATGCATAGCCATATGGCGGCGCCGTCACGACGGACCGGTCGGGGACAAGGCATGGGGATCGATATCGAGGCGAATGGCGGCACTACCGCTGCATCGGGCAAAGGCGTAGGCGCGCGGCTGCAGCGGCGCGAAGACGATCGCTACCTCGGCGGCCGTGGGCGCTACATCGGCGACATGCGCCTACCGGGCATGCTGGAAATGGCCTTCGTGCGCAGCCCGTTGGCGCATGCGCGTGTGCGTGGTGTGACGAAGCCGGCCGACGGGCGTGAGCGGGTGTTCGCCGCCGCCGACCTGGTGGGCGTTCAGGGCATTCGCGCAGACTCCGGCCTGCCGGGCTTCCGCAGCTCCGTGCAGCCGATCCTGGCAGGCGAGAAGGTGCGTTATGTCGGCGAGCCGGTCGCCGCCGTTCTGGCAGACACCCGCGCTCTTGCCGAGGATCTTGCCGAACTCATCGATATCGATTTCGAGGAACTGCCGGCGGTCCACGACATGCTCCGCGCACGCGAGGCACACGCACCGCTGCTGCACGAGCATTGGGACGAGAACACCTTTCTGGAGTCCGCTGTCGATACGAACTTCGACGCGGCGATCCGCGATGCCGCGGTCGTCGTCAAGCGAACCTACCGTACGGCGCGCCAGTGCATGGCGCCGATCGAGGGCCGCGGCTGCATCGCCGTCTGGGACCGGCATCTGGAGCTGCTGGCCCTGCACTCGTCCACACAGATGCCGCACATCGTCCGTACGGGGCTGGCGGAGTGCCTGGGGCTCGACCATGGGCAGGTGCGCGTGGTCTCGCCTGACGTGGGCGGTGGCTTCGGCTACAAGGGCGTGTTGCTGGCCGAGGAGGTGTGCGCCGGCTTCCTGGCGATGAAGCTGGACCGTCCGGTTCGCTGGCTGGAGGATCGCCGCGAGCACTTGATCGCCGGTGCCAACTGCAGGGAGCACGCCTACGAGGTCACTGGCTATGCCGCCGCCGACGGCGAACTTCTAGCAGTCGATTGCGCGGCGGTCGTCGACAGTGGCGCCTACTCGATCTATCCCTTCTCCGCCTGCCTGGAGGCGGCCCAGGTGGCCAGCATCCTGCCCGGGCCCTACCGGATGCGCGGCTACCGTTGCAAGACTTGGTCGGTCGCCACCAACAAACCCCCGATCCTGCCGTTTCGCGGGGTCGCGCGCACTGGCGTTTGCTTCGCGATGGAGCTGACCATGGATGCGCTGGCGCGCGAATTGGGCATGACGCCCGAGGCCATTCGCCAGCGAAACCTGGTTGCGCCCGATCAGATGCCGTTCGTCAACATCACCAACAAGTACTTCGACAGCGGCGACTATCCGGAGGCTCTGCGACGCGCCGTCGAGGCCATCGACTTGCAGGGCGTGCGGGCACGGCAGGCGAGCCAGACCAGCCGCATCCGTCTCGGCGTCGGCTTCGCCGTCTTTTGCGAGCAGGGCGCGCACGGCACTTCCGTCTATCACGGCTGGGGCATCCCGATGGTGCCGGGATTCGAGCAGGCGACGGCGCGCCTGACGCCGGACGGCGGGCTGGAGCTGCGCGTCGGCGTGCACAGCCACGGCCAGAGCCTCGAGACGACGCTTGCCCAGATCGCCTTCGAGGAGATCGGGGTGGACCCGGCGAAGGTTAAGCTGGTCCACGGGGACACGGCCTACACGCCGTACTCGACCGGCACCTGGGGCTCGCGCTGCATCGTCATGGCCGGAGGCGCCGTGGCGGCGGCGAGCGCGGCGCTGGGCGAGCGCATCAAGCGGATTGCCGCCCACCTGATGCAGGCCGATACGGCGCAGGTCGTGCTGACCGACGGCATGGCGCGCGCCGGCGGTAGCGAAATCTCCATCGCGGAGGTGGCGAAGACCTGGTACCGCAAACCGCAGTTGCTGCCCGACGACGTCGACCCGCGCGGGCTCGAGGCGACCGAGGGCTACAAGACGGTCAAGGATACCGGCACCTTTTCCTACGCCGCTCATGCCGTAGTCGTGGAGGTCGACCTCGACCTTGGAGACATCCGCCTGGTCGACTACGTGATCGTCGAGGACGCCGGGACCATGATCAACCCGATGGTCGTGGACGGCCAAGTCTACGGCGGTGCGGTCCAGGGAATCGGCACGGCCCTGTTCGAGGAAGTGCCCTTCGACGCGGCTGGTCAGCCGCTCGCCTCGACGCTCGCCGACTATCACCTCCCGGTTGCCGCCGACATCCCGGCGATCCGCATCCTGCACATGGAGACGCCGTCACCGCTGAGCCGCTTCGGCCAGAAGGGCATCGGGGAAAGCGGGGCGATCGGCCCGCCGGCCGCCATCGCCAATGCGGTCAACGATGCGCTGGCACCGCTTGGGGTGGAGGTCTGCGAGGTGCCTCTGACGCCCGAGCGCGTGCTGCGCGCCCTCGCCGCGGCCCAGGCGGCGGCGGAATGAAGCCCTCCCCCTTCGACTACCTGGCAGTGCCCCGTCTGGACGAGGCCAAGGCCGCGCTCTCTGCCGGAACCGCGAAGCTCATGGCCGGCAACCAGTCTTTGGGACCGATGCTCAACCTGCGCTTGACGCGGCCGGCGGCGGTCGTCGACGTCTCTCTGCTGCCGGAGCTGCGCGCGGTGCAGGAAGACGCGGATTGGGTGCGTCTGGGGGCCGCCGTCACCCATGCGGAGATCGAAGACGGGGAGGTGCCGGACCCGACGCCTGGCTGGCTGCAGGCGGCGGCGGGGAACATCGCGCATCGCGCCGTGCGCAACCGCGGAACGCTGGGCGGAAGTCTCGCGCATGCAGACCCGGCGGCCGACTGGTGCATCGTCATGACTGGGCTGTTCGCCACCGCGGTGATCGAAGGGCCTGAAGGCCCCCGGCGCGTGGCCCTGGAGGACTTCTTGACCGGACCCTTCGCAACTGCTCTCCGACCGGGAGAGATCCTGAGGGCAGTCGAGGTGCCGCGCCCGGGCGAGGGCGCGCGCTGGGGCTATTGGAAGTTCGCGCGCCAGGTGGGTGAGTTCGCGAAGGCCAGCGCTGTTGTCCTGATCGACCCCGCGCGCGGTCGATCGCGCTGCGCCGTCGGTGCGCTCGGTCGACAGCCTCTGGTGCTGCCCGATCCGGACTCCGTGATCGAGGGGCGGCGGAGTCCGGCGGAGGCGCTGCGTGCGTCGCTGCCCGAAAGCCCGCCGGCGGACTTGGCGCTGCATGTCGCCGCTCTCGCGCGCGCGCTTGCCCAGGCGAAGGAAGAGGCGCCGACAGACGCGCGGGGAGACAGAACGTGAGGAAGATCGGGCTGACGCTCAATGGCCGCACCCTGGCCAAGCCTGCTGAGTCGCGCACGCACCTCGCCGACTTTCTCCGCGATGAGCATATGCTGACCGGCACCCACCTCGGCTGCGAGCAAGGTGTGTGCGGCGCCTGCACGCTCTTCGTCGACGGTCGGCCCGTGCGGTCCTGCATCGCGCTGGCAGCGGCCTGCGACGGCGCCGAGGTGCGCACCATCGAAGGCTTCGAGGACGACGCCCTGATGGCGCACTTGCGCGACGCCTTCAAGCGCCATCACGGACTGCAGTGCGGATACTGCACGCCGGGCATGCTGGTGACCGCCTACGATATCGTCCGCCGCCTGCCGGAGGCCGACGCCGTGCGCATTCGGCGCGAGCTTTCAGGCAACCTTTGCCGTTGCACCGGATATGCCGGCATTGTCGCGGCAATCGAGGATGTGCTGGCAAACGACCCACCCCCCGCCGCGGTGAACTCCATGCCGCGCACGCGCCGGATGTCGGCGACCGTCGCCATGCCCCTCGCCAAGGCCGATACCCCGACGCCATCCACGCGTGGCGACACTGCGAGCAGCTTCGAGAGCTTCCCGACGCGGGAAGCGCTGGAGGGCGTGACGCTGACGCGCAGCGCGCGTGTGGAGGCGCCGTTCTCCGCGGTGTGGCGCGTGGTGCGCGACATCCCGACCGTGGTCGCCTGCATCCCAGGCGCGAGCCTCGAAGGGCCGATGCAGGACGAGACGCTCGCCGGCAAGTGCGAGGTGGCGCTGGGCCCCATGACCGCCGTCTTCCGCGGTACGGCCGCGGTGCGGCTGGACGAGTCGGCCCAGGCAGGGCAGGTGCGCGGTGGCGGGCGCGACCGGCTCAGTCGCACCGCCCTCAGCGGCGCCCTCGATTTCGCGCTGCGGCCCGAGGGTAAGGCAACGCGGCTGGAGCTGAGCATGGTCTACCGTCTGAAGGGTCCTTTGGCGCAGTTCGGCCGACCGGCGCTGGTTGCGGAGGTTGCCGACCGCATCTTGGCGAAGGCGGTGACGGCCTTGGCGGCCCGGGCGAGCGGGTCCGCGCCTATCAGGCCCGAGC
The DNA here is from genome assembly GCA_028285215.1 of Rhodovibrionaceae bacterium. Classification (GTDB taxonomy): domain Bacteria; phylum Pseudomonadota; class Alphaproteobacteria; order Kiloniellales; family DSM-21159; genus Algihabitans. The sequence goes on from JANQPZ010000293.1 coordinate 15,334, forward strand.
CACAGAAACTCGGCGGTTTCGGCCTGATCGGCGGCGTTCTGCGCGGTTTGGTGAGACGACTCTTCTGGCGCGGCTAAGGGCGACTCCATATGTTGCGATCGTCCACAAGCTCAGCCACAGGAAACGCCATGCCTCGCGCCAAATCCGCGCTCGCCGCAGAGGCGCCGCCCATTCCGACCTGGCGGGACGGACCCTTGCAGGGCCGGCCCGGCTTTCTGATCCGCCGTCTGCATCAGATCCACACCGCGCTCTTCGCCGAGGAGTGTGGAGAAGAGAAGATCACGCCGATTATGTATTCCGTTCTGTCTGCATTGGCGCAGAGCGGGCCGGTCGACCAGACAACGCTGGCTCGGGCCGTCGCCATTGATAAAACCAACATGGCGGACATCCTGGAACGGCTCCGCAAGCGCGGCCTGATCCGCCGGCGCGTCGCCCCTCGCGACCGGCGTGTTCGGCTGGCCGCTTTGACGGGAGACGGGCAGGCGGTGCTCGACCGCATCGACGAGAAGGCCGAGCGTGCGCATCTGCGCACCGTGGAAGACTTGAGTCCGCGCGAGCAGATGCTCTTCCTCGACTACATGATGCGCGTCGTGACGGCCAAAGAAACTGCCGGCGACACGCCCGCGTCCGACGATGGGCCCGAGGGCTGACGTCCTGGGGCGTATCGGACTAGGAGCCTGACGTGACCTCTTCGCCTGCCACACTGCAATCCCATGCGCGGTTCGTTGCAGCCGTGCCGGCCCTGACCCGCATCGCGCCGCTGGTCGATCTGGTGCCCGGCCTGCCGCGGCGGACGCTGTTGCACGCGGGGCCGCCGTTTGCCGACCCTCTCGACCTGCCACTGCCCGTGTTCAACAGCGTCGCCGCCGCCTGCCGGCATGAGGGCTGGGCGGAATCGACGAACAGCGTGCGTTCGGCTCTGTCCGAGGGCTCCGTGCGGCTGGCGGCCGCGCAGGACCATGGGGTCGTGACGCCGCTCGCCTTCGTCGTCGGTCCGAGCATGTTCGCACTGGAGGTCGCCGATCGGGAGACGGAGCGCACGCGGGTGTCGCCGCTGAACGACGGGCCACTGCCGCACGCCCTGCGCCTGGGGACAGGGGCGGAAGAGGGGTTGGCGATTCTGCGCGGCCTGACCGACGGCATTGGCGCCGAGCTTGCGGCGCACTTGCGCGGGCCAGTGCCGGTGCTGCCGGTTCTGGCGAAGGCGCTGGGCGAAGGCGATGAGTTGCACGGGCGGCTCAACGCGGCCCAGGCCGAGGTGCGCGGCTTCTTCGATGCGGAGCTGCCGGTACGCGCTGCCGACTATCTGGCGCGGGCGAACCAGTTCGTCCTCAACGTGGTCATGGCGACCAGCGCGGTCATGATGGCCGCCGGCAGCGGCGTCGAAGGCAGCGAACTTGTCGTTGCGGCCGGAGGCAACGGGCGGGAGATGGGCTGGAAGCTGGCGAAGGCGCCCGACACCTGGATCACCGCATCGGCCGCCCGCCCTGTGGGTGGCCGCCTGCCGGGCCACGAGGCCGCACGACCCCTGCCTGCTATCGGCGACAGTGCGGTCGTGGACGCGGTCGGCTTCGGCGCCGCCTGTCTGCGCTTCGCTCCGGAGCTGGGCGAGACTCTGAAGCGGTATATCGACCCGGACTTCTATTCGGAGGCGGCGCATGCCCCCTTCGTCGGACCGCACCCGGCACTTCCGGACGCTGTGCAGGTCGGCCTGGACCTGACGCGCCCGCACAGCGTCCTCGGCATCATGCTGGGCATGGTCGGCGAGACCGGCACCGAGGGCCTGATCGGTCGCGGTGTTGCCCCCTGGCCGACCTAGTTTCGCGGCGTGAGGGGATCGGGCAGCAGCACCATGCCATCGGCCACGCGGACTTCATACTGCCGCAACGGCGGCAGCACCCAGCCGGACCCGCAGGCCCCGTCGGCCAACCGGAAGCGCGCCTTGTGGCGCGGGCAGTGCAGCCAACCCTCGGCATCGATCTGCCCGTCGGCGAGCCGCGCGAAGGTGTGGGGGCAGAGGCCTTGCATGGCGAGGATCTCATCGCCGCGCCGGACCAACAGCACGACCTCGTTGCCGAGGATCAGCTCGTGAAGCCCTTGCGATATCTCCGGCAGGGCCGCCGCTACCTGCCATCCGCCCACTGCGCTCATTCCCTCGCGTTCCTGATCCGCACCCCATGACCGCTATCGACCAGCAGCGTGACGATTTCGTCAAGCCGACCACGGCCTTCTGGCAGGAGATCCTGCCGGCTGGCCATCCGGCGGGCGACGCGGCACCGCCCTTCCGCTACGGCTATCCGGCGCGATTGCCGGACGGTCGCATTCTGGTGCTGCCGCTGCGCCGTTTGCCGGACGGAAACCGCGCCGCAGCCTCTCTGATCGCCAATCAGGCGAGCTTCGCCGTCAACGATGCGCTGGCGGCTGTCATGGCCGAGCACGCGCGTGAACGCCAGGCGGAGGTCGTCATCGGCATGCCTACGCTGGGGTTGGTCTTTGCGCCAAAGGTCGCCAAGCTGCTGAACCATCCCAACTACGTGCCGCTCGGCTATTCCCGGAAGTTCTGGTATCGCGAGGAGCTGTCCGAGCCGGTTCGCTCTATCACCACGCCGGGGGCCGGCAAGTCGGTCTTCATTGACCCCAACCTGCTGCCCCGCCTGGCAGGGCGCCGCGCCGTGGTCGTCGACGACGCCGTCTCCAGTGGCACGACGCTGCTGTCCGTGCTCAGCCTGCTCGGCCGTCTGGATTGCAAACCGGTTGGCATCGTCGTCGCCATGCGCCAGAGCGTGGCTTGGCGAGAGCGGCTTGCCGCTCGCGATCAGGCGCTGCCGGATCTGGTTCGCGGTGTCGTGGCCGGCCCGCTGTTCGAATGGGTTCCCGACGGCTGGATGCCGATCCCGGGCACCCTGGACGAAGTCTGAGCGGCTCACATTCCCATATAGGCTTCGCGGATCTTGGGGTCGCCGCCAAGCTTCTCCGTCGTCCCGGCCATGGAGACCTGCCCGGTTTCGATAACGAAGGCATGGCGGGCGATCTCGAAGGCGGTCATCACATCCTGTTCGACCAGGAGGATCGTCAGGCCGGTGCGGTTGATCTCCAGCAGCGCCGCGCTCAAGCGCTCGACCAGACGGGGCGCGAGACCGAGGGACAGCTCGTCGATCATCAGGAGCTCCGGCCGGGACATGATGCCCCGGCCGATCGCGCACATCTGCTGCTCGCCGCCGGACATGGTCGTGGCGTCCTGGCCCTGCCGTTCCTTGAGGATCGGAAAGAGATCGTAGACGAAGTCCAGATCCTTCGCGATCTCCGCCTTGTCGCGGCGCAAGTAGGCGCCGAGCAGAAGGTTGTCCTGCACCGAAAGTCCCTTGAAGAGACGCCGGCCCTCGGGAACATGGGCAACGCCGCGGCTCAGCACCTGATCGGGATCGAGGCCGCCGATCTCGGCGCCCGCCAGCCTTATGCTGCCGCCGCGTGGCGGTAGCAGACCAGAGATGGTGCGCAGCAAGGTGGTCTTCCCGGCGCCGTTCGAGCCGACGATGCAGGCGATCTCACCGCGCTGGACGGCAATCGAGATGTCCCAGAGGACTTGGACGTCGCCATAGCCGGACTGCAGGCCCCGGATTTCGAGAAAGGGCTCAGGCACCGGCAGTCTCCTGCTTGAAGCGAGCAGCGAACTTGGCACCCAGATAGGCTTCGATGACCCGTTCGTCCTCGACCACTGCGCGCGGCTCTCCCTCGGCAATCAACTCGCCATGGTGCAGCACCAGAATGCGCTCCGATATGGAAAGGACCACCTTCATCAGGTGTTCGATGATAACGATGGTGATACCCCGAGCGGCAATCTGCCGGATCAGGTCAAGCGCACCGTCGATTTCGGCAGAGTTGAGGCCTGCGTTGACCTCGTCGAGCAGCAGCACCTTCGGCCGCATCGCGAGGCTCTTGGCCAGCTCCAGCCGTTTGCGATTGGGCAGGGTCAGAGAGGCGGCGGGCGTGTCGGCCAGGCGCGCGAGCCCAACGAAGTCCAGCTCGCGCCGCGCCTCCGCCAATGCACCTGCCATGGTGTCGGGCGCACCGCCGAACAGGGCGCCGGCCGCGACGTTCTCCAACACCGTCATTTGCGGGAAGGGCTGGACGATCTGGAAGGTGCGGGCCAGGCCGCGGCGCGCCGCCTGGTAAGGTTTCTGGCGAGTCACGTCTTGGCCGGTGAAGACCACCTTCCCGGCGGTGAGGGGATGCACGCCGGTGATCAAGTTGACCAGCGTCGTCTTCCCGGCGCCGTTGGGGCCGATGAGCCCCACGATCTCGCCTTCGCTGAGATCGAACGACACGTTGCTGACGGCGCGGATGCCACCGAAGGCCTTGCTGACACGCTCCAGACGCAGGATCTCGCTCATTCGGCGGCCTCCGGACTCTTCTGCCCGGTTTCGCGCTGCCGAAGGGTGCGGCGCAGCAGGCGCCGGTAGTCGAGGCGCAGGATGCCGCCGGGCAGGAAGAAGATCAGAAAAACGATGATCCCCCCGAGGATCGCACGGTTCCACTCCAGGAAGTTCGCCCAGAAGAATTCCTCGAGCAGCACGAAGACGCCGGCACCCACCACGGGGCCGAAGACGGTTCCAGCGCCGCCGAGCAGAGCCATCACCGGCACCTTGACTGTCAGCAGGATCGAGAAGCTGTCGGTCGGGTCGATGTAGCCGACCCAAGAGGCGTAGACCGCGCCGACCGTGCCGCAGAAAAGGGCGGAAAGGGCATAGGCGGCGATCTTGAAGCGGGTCGTGTCGATGCCAACCATGTCGGCCGCATCCTCGTTCTGATTGATGCAGCGCAGACCGAAGCCCAGCCGCCCGCGGTCGACCAGGACGGTGGCGGCAAAGGCGGCCAGCATGATGGCCAGCATCACGTAGAGCACTTTGGCGGCCACCCAGTCTGGCGATCCCTGGAGCAGCGGTACGTTGAGACCGTCGCCGCCGCCGGTCACGCTGCCCCAAGAGGAGACGATCAGGCGGACGACCTCGACCACCGCGATCGAGCCAATCGCGAAGTAGTGGCCCTTGAGTCGCAGGATGATGGCGCCGAGGGCGGCTGCGAAGAGCGCAACGCTGACAGTTGCCAGCGTCCAGGCCAGCACCATCGGGACGCCGTTGCGCTGGGCGAGCGCTCCGACATAGCAGCCGATCCCGAAGAAGGCGGCGGTGGAAAAGGAGGGGTAGCCGGTGAACCCGCCGATAAAGTTCCACGATAGTGCCATGGCACTGAACATCGCGATGGTGATGGCCACACGCACCGTGTAGTTGTCGGCGATCCAGGGTGTGGCGGCCAACAGGCCGATCCAGGCAGCCAACCCGATCAAGGCAAGCGCGCGGCGCGGCATCACTCGTAACCCTTGACGCCGACCAGGCCGGTCGGTCGCACGACCAGCAGGATCAGCATCAACAGGAAGCCGACGGTGATGGCGTGCTGCGGGCCGAGATAGAAGCCGGCGAAGCTCTCGATCACGCCAAGTGCGAGGCCCCCGACCAGCGCACCGGGTACGCTGCCCAGGCCACCGATGACACAGATCACGAAGGCCTTGCCGAGAAAGACGCCGGTCAAGTTGGTGGTGACCGGGAAGACCATCGCGAAGACGGCGCCGGCCGCTCCCGCCATCAGCGCACCGATACCGAAGGTGACAGCGTAGATGCGGTTAACCCGGATGCCCATCAGTGCCGCGGCCTGGCGGTCCATGCGCACGGCAACGATGGCCCGCCCGATGGTCGAGCCGCGCATCACGAGGTAGAGCAGGGCGGTCAGCAACAGTGCCAGTCCCATGCCCAGCAGACGGTCGACGGGCATGACAATGCCCGCCAAATCGATGCTTCCCAGATCCAAGGTGACTCGTCGCGGTGTCGCCGTGAAGTAGACGGTCATCAGGTTGTAGAGGATCATGTCCAAACCGAAGGTCAGCGTTAGTGTCGTCAGCACCGGCGCCGTCACCACCTTGTTGATGAAGAGGTACTGCAGCGCGAAGCCGAGGATGTAGAGCAGCAGTGCGACGGCCGGCAGGACGAGGATCGGGTTGAGACCCAGGTAGAACCAGGCGAAGAAAGTCAGATAGCCGCCCAGAATGATGAAGGAGCCGTGGAGCATGTTGATCACGTTCAACACGCCCCACACCAATGAGAAGCCAACGGCGATGCATGCATAGAGCGCACCCAGAACGATGCCGTTGACGAAGATCTGCAGAATGTCCAAGCCCGGTCTCCACTGAAGCCGCTGGCGGGATCGAGATGGTAAGCGCGGGGCGGCGCCTCAGGGTCGTGCGGATGAGACGCCGCCCGCCTCGGTAAAGCAGCGGAATGACCGTCTAATCGACGAGCTTCATCTGGGCGCCGGCGATGGCCGCCGGGTAGAGGACTTTGATCTCCTCATCCTGCACCTGGATGATCGGCATGTCGCGGCCTTGGTTCATGCCGTTCTCGCCGAAGTCGATCGGCCCGTAGAAGGTCAGGACCTCTGTCTCGGCCAGGGCGTCGCGTACCGCCTGGCTGTCCGTTGAGCCGGCCTGCTGGACGGCATGCACCAGCACATCGGCCGCGGCGGCGCAGGAGCCGTGCACGTAGTCGGGATCGATGCCGAAGGCTTCGACGAAGTCCGCATAGAAGGCCGCTGTGCTGGTCCAGGGGCCGATCGCGTCGGTGTAGGCTGTAGCGTGGTGCCACCAGGTCGAACTGGTGACGCCCTCGGCCAAGTCGCCCAGACCCTCCGTGAACTCGCGGTAGGCTGGCCCGGTGACCATCGTGACGATAGGGGCGGTGACGCCCAAATCCTCCATTTGCTTGCGGCCTAAGATCAGGTCTTGCGTGTAACCGGTCATGTAGACCCAGTCTGGCTCGGCCGCCTTGATGGCCGACACGGCGGCCGAGTGATCCATCGTACCGACCGAGTAGAGTTGGTCGTAGACCACCTCCAGGCCGGCGGCCGAGGCCGAGTTGGCCAGCGCCGTCGCCATGGCCTTGGGAAAGACGTCGTCGCGGCCGTAAACGGCGACCTTCTCCAACTCGGGCATCTGCTCCTTGAAGTAGGCCGTCATCGACTCGGTCATGCCGGTGTTGGGGGCCAGGGTGCCGAAGAGGTATTTGAACCCCTGGTCATAGACCGACACCGAGGAGGCGACGCAAGCGAGCAACGGTACTTGGTATCGCTCGGCCACGGCGGCCACGATCTTGGTATGTCCGGATCCGAACGGCGCCATCAGCACATCCACCTCGTCGTCGGTGATCAGCTTTTCGGCCAGCTGGCCGGCGCGCTTGCCGTCGGTCTGATAGTCGTACTGGACGAACTCGACCTGCATTGTCTTTCCGCCGACCTCGATGCCGCCGGCGTCATTAACTTTATCGAGCCAGAGCTGCCAGACGGCCTCCTGCTTCTTGCCCTCGTCGGCCAATCCACCGGTCAGCGCGAGCGGTGCACCGATGCGTAAGATGTCGTCGGCTGCCGCGGCCGAGCCGAGCGCGCCAGCGGCGACCAGCGCGATGGTCGATACGCCGATGGCATTGGCAGTGAATTTCCAGGATCTCCCAAGCATGTTCGCCACCCTCGCTACTGTTGTGCTTTTCACGGTTGGCGCAGCGTTTCTGCGGACCCTCGCAGTCGCCGCACTATCTGCTCCACTGCAAGCGGCGTGCCAAAGACGTAACTCCAACAGATGTAAGTACTACTAATTAAATGGCCTGTGCATGGCGACGCAATTCTGCTCGCAAAGCAGGCAAAAAATGAAGAATTGTATAAAAAATAGGCGCTAGATAATGGAGCGGGGCGCCATCATGTAGTCTTCCAGTCGCACCGCAATCTCCATCAGGGCTAGGTCGGAACCGGCAGGACCGAGGAGCGACAGGCCCACAGGGGCTCCGTCGGCGAGCGACAGCGGCATTGTCACCTGAGGCAGCCCGCCGAGCCCGGCGGGACACAGCATCTGCAGAACCGCAGCGCGATACGCGTTCATCGTCGTCTCGTTGGCCGTCTTCAAGGGCGCTGGTGCGGCGCAGGTCGGCAGGACGGCGATGCCGTCGTTGTCCAGTAGGGAGACCAGGCGCGCGCGCACCTTGTC
>JANQPZ010000294.1 GCA_028285215.1 Rhodovibrionaceae bacterium
CACCTAAGACGATCGCGCTCTAGAGACGCAGACCGACAGTAGCTTGTACTGTCGCGTCTTTGCCGATCAGATTTAGGCCGATGCCCGCCGCACCCCGGCGATCTCCCTCCAGTAGGTCAGGGCGATGTCGCGAAAGTGCTGGAGAGCCGGATCTTCGTCGCCCTGTCGCCAAGCCAGCAGCGTCTGCACTTCATAGGGCTCTCCGGCGAGCCGGCGCATCACGATGCCAGGTCGCGGCCTTCGGCCAATGCTTTCGATGCTCAAGGTGACCCCGATACCTGCGGCGACGAGACCGAGAATAGCCTCGCTGTCCGCCGCCTCCTGAGCGAGCTTCGGCAGGAAGCCGGCACCCTGGCAGAGATGCGTGACATGGGTCAGAAAATGAGACCAGCGCTCGCTGGCACCGAGGACGAAGCCCTCGTCCGCCAGATCGCCGAGCGCGACCCTGTCTCCGGCGGCAAGCGGGTGGCCGGCCGGAAGCACCGCGACGAGATGGTCGCGCTGAACCACAAGCGTCTGCAGAAAGGGAAGCCGGATCGGGCCGGTGAGGAAGCCGGCGTTGATACGCCCCTCCCGCAGCGCCTCGATCTGGTCCGTCGTGACGGAGGGCATGAAGGTCACCGAGATCTCCGGAAAGGTCGTTCGAAAGGCGTTAACGATCTCCGGCAAGGCCCCGGCGATGGCAAAGTCCGTATAGCTGACGCGCAGTTGCCCCAGCAGGCCCTTGTGCGCGCGCGACGTCCCGTGGGCAAGATCCGCCGCCTCCTTCAACAGGCGTGCACCGCCGGCAGCGAAGACGCGGCCGGCGGCCGTGACCTCCAGCCGACGCCGGTCGCGCGAGATCAGCAGCGCACCGAGCGCCTCTTCGAGATTACGCACGGTGCGGCTCAACGCCGGCTGAGCGATGTTCAATTGGCGCGCCGCGGCGCGGAAGCTGCCGTGCTCGACCACGGCCAGAAAGCACTCGACGTGACGGAGATCGAACCGGGGCCGCATAGGAATTGATGCCTTTTCGTTATCAGAAGCTAACGCGATGATATTAGTCCTGTAGTGATTTGACGACTAGGCTTTGCCTTTATGGGAAATCAACAGGACTGCCCGACCGGGTAAGTTCGCGGGAGGCACAAAATGATCACATCGCTTACACGACGCGCAGCCGTCGCGATCCTGGGGGCCGGCGTCGCCCTCACGGCCGCCGGTCCGGCCCTGGCCCAGACGACGATGAACCTGGGCTGGGGTACGCCGCTGGACTCGAACAACGGAGTCTTCGCCAAGAAGTTCGCGGAGCTGGTCAACAGCTACAGCAACGGCGAGATCGAGGTGAAGTTGCGGCCCTCTGGACAGATCTCCAGCGAGGATGACGCGTTCAAAGCGCTGCAACTCGGGACGGTCGACAGCTATCTCATCTCGCAGAACAACATCTCGCCGCACTTCGGGATGATGGACGTCTTCGTTCTGCCCTACGTGTTCCGCAGCCGCGATCATGCCGTCGCCGTGCTGGATGGCGACGTCGGCAGCTTCATTCAGGATGAACTTCTCGAGCAGACCGGCGTCCATCTGCTGTCGTTCAACAACGTGGAGCACCGCGACCTCTATAACAGTGTCCGCCCGATCGAGTCCTTCGAGGACTTCGGCGGCCTGAAGTACCGGGTGCCCAAGAACGAGGTGATGATCGAGACCTTCCGCGCCTTCGGTGCGGAGCCGGTGCCGCTGGCCTGGTCCGAGACGCCGACGGCGCTGCAGACCGGCACCATCGACGGCGGGGACAACGGCACCAGCGTCATCCTGGACATGAAGTTCTACGAATTCGCGGACAATCTCGCGATCCTGGAACACTTCTCCGGCTTTACGCCGCTGCTGGTCAGCGACCGCTTCATGTCGCGCATCAGCGAGGAGCAGGCCGAGACCTTGCGCCGCGCCGCCATCGAGGCCCAGGAACATCAGCGGACGATCATGAAGGACCAGATCCAGGAGGTGCGGGACGCCCTGGCAGGGCACGGAATGAAGGTCACCTACCCGGAGAAAGCGCCCTTCATCGAGGCCGCGGAGAGCGTGCAGGACAAATTCGCGGACGAGAAGGGCGAGGCCTTCCGCGACCTGCTGGTTCGTATTCGCGAGACCGAAGGCTGAGGCAAGGGAAAGACGGCCGGCGGAGCGTGCAGCAGGCCGCCCGCCGGCCGGCCCGATAGCCCCCCTTCTTTCAGAGAGCGCCGGACACGGCTCTCTCCTCCCATCACTGGTACCTAATCCATGAGGCTGCTTCTCGATCGCGCGGAAGAGATCGTCGCACAGGTGGCGCTCTGCCTGATTGCCGTCTGCGTCTTTGCACAGGTGGTCAGCCGCTACGTCTTCAGCACCGCCATCACCTGGACTGAGGAACTGGCCGGCTTCGCCATGGTCTGGGCGGTCTACATGGGCGCCGCCGTCGCGGTTCGAGACCGCTTCCATATCCGTATCCTCTTCGCGGTGGAGTCCCTGCCCAGGCCGCTGGCGCTGGCAGCGATCCTGGTCGGCGACCTGCTGTGGATCGGGTTCTGCTCGCTGATGCTGGTGGTGGGCTGGGAGTACATCTCCCTGCTGTGGCAGCGCGAGTTCATCTCCCCGTCTCTCGGGATCGATCAGAAGTGGCCGCAGAGCATCGTCATCATCGGCTACGTGGCGATCATTCTGAGAGCCCTGCAGCTCTATGTACGCTGGTTCGCGGGCGGCCGCGTCGGATTGCCCGGCATCACACCGCCTCCTCATAGCGAAGCCGTCGCGAAAGACGGGGCCGACGCCCGATGAGCGCATCCCTGATCGTCGTTCTCTGCTTCGTCGGCTTCACGCTGCTCGGCATGCCACTTTTCGCGGCGGTCGGGCTGACCACCGCCGTTGCCCTCGTGCTGATCGACATTCCGGTGACGCTGCTGGCGCAGAACGCCTTTACCGCGTTGCAGCCCTTTCCGCTCTTGACCATCCCGCTCTTCGTGCTGGCGGGCCGCCTGATGGAAACCGGCGGGA
>JANQPZ010000296.1 GCA_028285215.1 Rhodovibrionaceae bacterium
GGACTCCCTGCCGGTTCTGGGGCGGGCACCGGCGGCCGGCAATGCGGTTCTGGCCTTCGGGCACGGCCACCTCGGACTGACGCTGGGCGCACGCACCGGCCGGCTGGTGGCGGATCTCGTCGCCGGGCGGCCGGCGCCCATCGATCTCGCCCCCTTTGCGGCCACCCGCTTTTGAGGCCGGGGCATCGCGAGGACGGTCGCTCCGGTTGACAGCCCGCCGCCGCGCGCGGTCTAACCGGGTGTGCGCGATGTCGCACTGATCCGGGTCGCTTCCCCTGAACATACGTCCGACGACAGTGTTCTGTCGGGACGTCTGCGTGAGAGAGCGCCGCGGAACAGCGCGAAAAAGGGCGCAGAGACGCCGTGTTTCAACAGCCTACCGGGCAAGCCTCTCAGCGGGGTGTCACACCGATGTTCGACAAAATCCTGATCGCCAATCGTGGCGAGATCGCCTGCCGCGTCATCAGGACCTGCCGGCGCCTGGGCATCGCGACGGTGGCGGTCTACTCCGATGCCGACGCCGAGGGGCTGCACGTGCGCCTGGCGGACGAAGCCGTCCACATCGGCGGTTCGGCGGCGGCGGAGAGCTACCTGCGCGCGGAGCGGATCATCCAGGCGGCCAAGGACACCGGCGCCCAGGCGATCCATCCCGGTTTCGGCTTCCTGTCGGAGAAGGCGGACTTCGTCGAGGCGCTGGAGGCGGCGGGGCTGGCCTTCATCGGCCCGCCGCCCAAGGCCATCGCGGCCATGGGCGACAAGATCGAGTCCAAGAAGATCGCCGCCGAGGCCGGCGTCAGCACGGTGCCCGGCTTCATGGGCATCATCGAATCTGCGGAGCAGGCGGTCGAGATCGCCCGCGATATCGGCTATCCCGTCATGCTCAAGGCCTCTGCAGGCGGCGGCGGCAAGGGCATGCGCATCGCCCGCAGCGATCAGGAAGCCTCCGAAGGCTTTCGCAGCGCCCAGAACGAGGCGCGCGCCAGCTTCGGCGACGACCGGGTCTTCGTCGAGAAGTTCGTCGAGGAACCGCGTCATATCGAGATACAGGTGCTGGCCGACAAGCAGGGCCGGACGCTTTACCTCGGCGAGCGCGAGTGCTCGATCCAGCGCCGGCACCAGAAGGTGATCGAGGAGGCGCCGAGCCCCTTTCTCGATGAAGAGACCCGGCGCCGCATGGGCGAGCAGTCGGTCGCCCTGGCCCAGGCCGTCGGCTACAGCAGCGCCGGTACGGTCGAGTTCATCGTCGACAAGGATCGCAACTTCTACTTCCTGGAAATGAACACCCGCCTGCAGGTTGAGCATCCGGTCACCGAGATGATCACCGGCCTGGACCTGGTGGAGTGGATGATCCGGATCGCCGCCGGCGAGGCCCTGAGCTTCGGCCAGGACGAGGTGAAGCTCGACGGCTGGGCGATCGAGGCGCGGGTCTACGCCGAAGATCCCTTGCGCAACTTCCTGCCCTCCATCGGTCGCCTGGTGCGCTATCGGTCGCCGCAGGAAAGCCGTGCCGTGCGAGTCGATACCGGCGTCGGCGAAGGCTCCGAGATCAGCATGTTCTACGACCCCATGATCGCCAAGCTGGCGACCTGGGGCGAGAGCCGCGAGGCTGCGATTGCCGAGATGCGCCGTGCGCTCGACGCCTTCTACATCCGGGGCGTCAACCACAACATTCCCTTCCTTGCCGCCGTGATGGCGGCCGAGCGCTTTCAGTCCGGGCAGCTCACGACCAACTACATCGCCGAGGAGTATCCCGAGGGCTTCCAGGGACGCGATCTGCCGGCGCAGCGGCGCGACCGCCTGGTCGCCGTGGCGGCGGTGCTGCAGTGGCGCCACGACCGGCGCAGCAACGGAGCCGGCGCGCCGCAGCCGGTCGAGCTGGTGGCGATGATCGAGCGCGAACCCAATGGCGCGACCGTCTCGCTCGAGGGAACCGCCTTTTCCGTGGAGGTGGACGGCGGACGCCATCGGATCGAGAGCGACTGGAGACCCGGGGAGCCGCTGTTCGAAGGTCGTTTGGACGCTCAGCCGATCACTGTGCAGGTGGACGCCGCCGGTCCGCGCTGGAGGCTGACTCACGATGGCGCCACCGTCGAGGTGCTGGTCCTGCGCGCGCGTCTCGCGCCGTTGGCCGCGCTGATGCCGGTGAAGGTGCCGCCGGACATGAGCCGCTTCCTGCTCTCGCCGATGCCGGGCCTGCTGGTGTCCCTCGCCGTCGAGGAGGGCCAGGACATCAAGGCGGGCGAGGAACTGGCAGTGGTCGAGGCCATGAAGATGGAGAACGTGCTGCGCGCCGAGCGTGACGGCAAGATCGCCAAGCTGCATGCGGCACCGGGCGACAACCTGTCGGTCGACCAGGCGATCATCGAGTTCGACTAGTGGATCACCTGGAGCTTCCTGACCAGGATACCTGGGAGAGGCGACGCAAGTGGTTTGAGCAGCAATTCGACGTCGACGCTAAAGACTGGGGCGGGTATGTAATTAATGAACAAGCCTACGGTTTACTTGTAGATTTGCAAAGTGTTTTCTGTGTAGGTGCGTGGAGCTCAGTTATTATTCTTTCTTTTGCAGTGATTGAGGCTTTTCAAATAGAAGAAACTGGCCAAGTTGGGTCAAAAATCCCTGCAAAAATACTCTTGGGAGGTTTGTCTGGGGAGTATCAATGGTTGCGAAAGAAGCGAAACAGACTTCTCCACTTTAGTGGGCGTGTTGAGTTGAGTATTGAAGATCACTGGAGCGAGCGCCGTCGTCGTTTGGATGAAAAGAATGCTCGAAGAGCCGTTAGGCTCACAGCTGGTCTGTTGTTCTCATATCCTCTGGTTTGATTAATGGAGCAACTCGATCCGCCAGATCCCCTGCTTTGGGACGAGCGCCGGCTCTGGTTCGAGCGGCGCCAGGCCGCGGCGTCGGCCGAGGGCGTCGGGCGACTCTCCGAGCAGGCGACGGCCCTGGTGATCGATCTGCAGGCCTGCTTCTGTGCCGGTGCCTGGGCGGCCGTCGTACTTCTGGCGGCGACGGTGGTCGATACCCAGGTAGAGGTTTCCAAGCAGCGCCGTGCGGCCCCGGCGGAGGAGCTGCGCTGGCTGCGCGCGCTGCGCAATCGCCTGGTGCATGAGGATCGCAGCAATCCGGTGCTGACCATCGAGGCGCAGTGGACCGAGCGCAAGGCGTGGGAGCGGTCCGCCAAGCGCGCTGTCGACTTGGTCTTCGCCGTGGTCTATTCCCGCAGTCGGAAGGAACGCGGGACCGGCGGGGACGGATGATCTCTTTCGGTCGCAATGGAGACAGGTGCTTGCGGGCGTTGGGTTTGGAGGAGACGTGCGATGATTGATCTGAGCGGGCGTGTTGCCCTGGTGACCGGGGCGAGCCGCGGGATCGGGGAGACGGTGGCCCGGAGACTGGCCGAGGCCGGCGCGGCGGTGGCCCTCACGGCGCGCAGCGGCGCGGCGGTACAGGCGATTGCCGGGGAGATCAACGCCGCGGGCGGCAAGGCCGTGGCCTTTACCTGCGACGTCGCCGATTTCGCGCAGGTCGCGGCCACGGCGGCGGCGGTCGAGAGCGAACTGGGCCGGGTCGACGTTCTGATCAACAATGCGGGCATTCTGGACCCGATCGGCGGCCTGCACGAGGTGGACCCGGAGGCGGTCATGACCACGCTGCGCGTCAACGTCGGCGGGGCGGCCGCCTGCGCCCGTGCGGTGCTGCCGGGCATGCTGGCGGCCGGGCGGGGCACCATCGTCAACATCTCCTCCGGGGCCGCCCACAGCCCGCTGGAGGGTTGGACGGCCTACTGCACGAGCAAGGCCGGTCTCTACATGCTGACGCGCTGTCTGGCGCACGAGTACGGCGACAAGGGCGTGCGCACCTACGGCTTCGGTCCCGGCGTGGTCGATACCGAGATGCAGGCGACGATCCGTGCCTCGGGCGTCGGCCCGGTCGCCAAGCTCAAGCGCTCCGACCTCGCGCCGGCCGCGCGCCCCGCCGAAGTGATCGCCTGGCTCTGCTCCGAGGCCGCCGCGGATCTGGCCGGCCAGGAACTCTCGATCCGCGATCCGGCGCTGCTGCAGCGCGTGGGCCTGGAGGCCGCGTGACACCGCCATGGGGACCATTGGCGACATCCGTCTGCGCGTGCTGATCTCCGGCCGGGTGCAGGGCGTCTGGTTCCGCGCCTGGACACAGCAGGAGGCGGAGAAGCTGGGCCTGTCCGGTTGGGTGCGCAACCTGACGGACGGCCGGGTGGAGGCCGCTTTCGCCGGCTCCTCGGCGCAGGTGGACGAGATGCTGCGGCTCTGCCGGCGGGGCCCGCCGCTGGCGCGGGTCGAGTCGGTCGAGGTCGACGACCACCACGGCCCGCTGGAGAGCGGCTTCCATCTGCGCCCGACGGTTTGACGGGAGGCCCCTATGATCACCTTCGGCGTCATCGAGCCCGGCCGCTTCTACACGCCGCGCCGCGGCGCCTATGCCTTGATCCTGACCGAGAACGACGACCTGCTGGTGATCGACCAGCGCGGCGAGATCATTCTGCCTGGCGGCGGCCTCGACCCCGGAGAGAGCGAGGAGGAAGCGCTGCGGCGCGAGATGATCGAGGAGACCGGGCACGCTCTCGCGCTCGGCGCGAAGATCGGCGAGGCCCGCGAGTTCGCCTACGAGGTCGACTACGACAGCCACTTCGAGAAGCTCTGCGTCTTCTTCCGCGCCACGCTCGGCGCCCGCGTCGCCGAACCGATCGAAGACGACCACACCATGGTCTGGATGCCCCGCAGCGAGGCGGCAGAGCGCCTCTCCAAGGGTTCGCAGCGCTGGGCGGCCGGGCGCGCCTCCTGAAGAGCGATTCCACCTAAGGCGACCCTGTTTTGGAGAGTTTCTCTCAGACGCGTCCCCAGTTTGGCGCAAAACTATCGCAGGGCTGAAACCTGCGCATCATCTCGACCATGCAGTCTGCGCGGCGATGGACATCGGCGTCGGGAGGGCGGTTCGCCATGGTCAAGTTCGCAGGCTTTTTCACGGTTGCGACCCTGGCGGCGCTGGCGGCAAGCGCCTCCGCCGGCAACGCAAGCTACATCGGCTCCGTCGAGGTGGTGCGCGGCGACACCGGTTCCGAACGCGCGCAGGGAAAGGTCTTCCTGGACGCCAATCGGAATTCCCGGTTCGACGCGGGCGAAGAGGGGGTGGCCGGCGTCCTGATCTCGAACGGGCTGGAGGTCGTGGCGACCGATGCGGAGGGCGACTACGCGCTGCCGGCTTACGAGGACATGAACCTCTTCATCACCAAGCCGGCCGGCTATGCGACGCCGGTGAACGCGCGGATGGTTCCCCAGTTCAGCTACGTCCACAAGCCCGGAGGATCGCCGCCTCTGCGCTACGGCGGACTGGCGCCGACCGGGCCGCTGCCGGAGGCCGTCAACTTTCCGCTGATCGAAGACGGGGTCGGCGACAGCTTCGAGTGCCTGGCCTTCGGCGACACGCAGCCCTACAGCAACGCCGAGGTCAGCTACGTGCGCGAGACCGTCGGGCGGCTGCTTGCCACGCGGGACAACAGCGCCACCGCCTGCCTGCTGTTTCTCGGCGACGTGATGGGCGACGACCTCGACCTCTATCCGCGGTTCCAGGAGATCGTCTCGGTGGGCGGCGTGCCGCAATACTTCATCGCCGGCAACCACGACTTCGACTTCGACGCCAGCGAGGATGCCTACTCCTTCGACACCTTCCGCCGGGAGTGGGGGCCGGAGTACTACTCCTTCGACATCGGGCAGGTGCACTTCCTGGTGCTCGACAACGTCCGCTATCCCTGCAACGGCGTCGACCCGCACGACTTCTGCGACCCCTCGGCCTCGACCACCTACAACGCCGTGCTGAACGACCAGCAGCTTTCCTGGCTGGCCAACAACCTGGCCCAGGTTCCCGAGGACAAGCTGATCGTGGTCTCCGCGCACATCCCCCTGGTCACCTTCACCGATGCGGACGAGCAGAAGCACCAGACCGACAATCTTCAGGCGCTCTACGATATTCTCGGAGACCGCCGGGTCCTGAGCCTGGCCGGCCACACCCATACCACCGAGCAGATCCTGCCCGGCGAGTCCTTCGAGGGCTGGCAGGAACATGCCGGGATCGAGGCGGCCGGCTTCCACAAGATCATCGCCGGGGCCGTCTCCGCGTCCTGGTGGGCCGGGGATCTCAACGACCGGGGCATTCCCCATGCCACGCAGCGCCTGGGCAGCCCGCGCGGCTACTACCGTCTGCAGTTCGACGGGGCCGACTACATCGATACCTTCCGGACCTTCGATCGGCCGGAGAGCGAGCAGCTGCACGCGTCCTTCAACACGCCGCGTTTTCGCGAATGGGCGGGCAAGCTCTTCGCCTTCACGGACAGCTACCCGGTTCCCTCGGAAGTCTTGCCGCCGGTCACCGTCAACGATCTCGGCGACATGAACATGCTGACGCGCGCCGATCTGGCCGAGGGCACATGGGTCGCGGTGAATGTCTGGAACGGCTCGAAGGAGAGCGAGGTTTCCGTCTCGATCAACGGCGGTTCGGCCATCCCGGCACGGCGGACGCAGGCCGGCGAAGGCGAGGCGGTCCTGGAAGGCCCGGACTACGCCGATCCGCTGGCCCTTGCCAAGCAAGCCACGCAAGGCCGGCAGACCTTCCGCTCCGCCCAGGGCGGCGACGAGACGGCCGGCTATACGACCTGGCAGGGCTACGAATGGAAGAGCAGCGTCGCCGGGCCGTTCCAGGACTGGATGCTGACCCGCAAGTCCAGCCATCTCTGGCGCGCCGACCTGCCGAGCGACCTGCCCGCCGGCGTGCATCGGCTGGACGTCGCCACCACCGATCGCCACGGCCGCAGCTTCTCCGAGACGCTGGTCTTCGAGGTGGTGGAGAGCCTACCCGAGATGGCCTGGCGCGCCGGTCTCTGGGAGTAGGGGAGGCAGGGCGCCGCCCGAGACGATGCCGCTCTACCCTTCGGGCGGCTTCTTGTCGCCGTTCTCGACCTTCTTGAAGTAGAGCCAGATCAGCAGCCCGATGAAGGCGAAGACCTGAATGTTCAGGATGGTGTCGAGAAGGTAGCTCATGGCTCCCGAACCTTTTCCGTCTTGAGAGCCTTCAGCAGGCAGACGACCAGCAGCAGGACGATGAACACGAACGGCAGCGCGCCCAGTGCGATGATCGACTTCACCGCGTCGATGCTGCCGGACAGGATCATCACCAGACCGAGCGCGCCCAGAACGACGCCCCAGATCAGCTTGACGCGGGCGCTGGGGTTGAGGTCGCCCCCCGTCGAGAACATGCCCAGCACGAAGGCGGCGCTGACCACGCTGGTGATGATGAAGAGGAAGGCCGCGGCCACGACGGCCGCGATTGTCAGGCTGGCCAGGGGAAACCGCTCCAGCACGAAGAAGGTCACGCCGTCGACGTTGTTCTGCACGACCTCCAGAACCGGCACGTCGATTTGCAGGACGCCGTAGAAGCCGACGCCGCCGAACACGCCGAACCAGACGATCGAGAAGGCCGTCGGGACCAGCAGCACGCCGGCGACGAATTCGCGGATCGTGCGTCCGCGCGAGATGCGGGCGATGAACACGCCGACGAAGGGCGCCCAGGCCAGCCACCAGACCATGTAGGTCAGCGTCCAGGACTGGAACCAGTCGCCCACCCGTTCGTCGAAGAAGGTGAAGGTGCGGAAGCCGTGGGCGAAGGCGCCGGCGAAGTAGGCGCCGGCCGCCTCGACGATGCCGCCCATGAGATAGTGGGTCGGGCCGGTGAGAAGAATGAAGATCATCAAACCGCCCGCGATGGCCATGGCCATGTTCGACAGAAGCGCCATTCCGCGGCTGAGGTCGACCAGCAGGGGCGGCAGGTAGGCCAGGCAGAGCGCGGCGAAGACGCCGAGGGTCAGCCAGAGCCCCATGTCGGGCAGGCCGAGCAGGGCCTCGATCCCCTCCTTGACCTGGAAGACCCCCATGGCGACCGAACCGCCCAGTCCGATGGCGATGGCGACGATGGCGAGCAGGTCGCTCAGCCAGCCGATGTCGCGGGTGATCGCGTTGCTGCCGAAAACATGGATCAGCGGCGCGCTGACCAGGGTCGGGCAATCGCGCCGGAAGCTGAAATAGGCGATGATCAGGCCGGTCAGGGCATAGATCGCCCAGGCGTGCAGGCCCCAGTGAAAGTTCGTCATGAAGAGGGCGTAGTCGGCGGCTTCCGTCGCGTCGGTGTAGTCGGCGATCAGAACGTAGTGGGTCAGCGGTTCGGCCGTGCCCCAGTAGAGCAGGCCAACGCCCATGCCGGCCGCAAAGAGCATCGTCAGCCAGGAAACCGTGGAGAACTCCGGCCGGTCGTCGTCGTGACCCAGCCTGATGTCGCCGTAGCGCGACAGCGCGAGGGCGACGGTGACGATCAGCATGAAGCTGACGGTCAGCATGATGAACCAGGCGCGACTGGTGAACTGGACCGCGACGAGGTTAGAGGCGAAGGCGGCCAGTCCGGCCGTGTCGAGGATGCCCCAGCCCGCGATGGCTCCGGTGATGAGCAGGGCGGCCGGCAGCAAAGCGGCTCTCAGCAAAGGCCATGTCTCCCGCGCTCGTTCCGGGCGTCTGCTTCAGCGCAGCCCTGACGCTCCAAACTATACCGTAGACGGCGATCTTCCATCCGACAGAAACGCCTTGAGTTCGGCGATCCCGCAGCCTGAAAGGCCAACCTCGCATGCGCTGTCGCTTACTTCAAACCGGCCGCGCCTTCCAGGAACAGATCGGTCGCGAGCCTGGCGTAGGCTTCGCGGGTCAGAGGGCCGCCGGGCTTGAACCAGGTGTAGTGCCAGTTGAGCATGCCGAGCAGCGACATGGTCACGGGTTTGCTCAGCTCCGGCCGGTCCAGCGCGGGGTTGAGGGCGCAGAGGGTCTCCGCGAAGACGGCGACGATCCGGCGTTCCATGCCGCGGATCGTCTCGCGCTTGTCCGGCGCCAGGCTGCCCATCTCGTTCATCAGGACCTTATGCTTGGCGTCGGCGTCGGCATAGCCCTGCATCAGGGCCTCGGTCAGCCGGTAGAGCCGGCTCCGGGGATCGGGCTCCGTCGCGGCGATCTCCTCCACCGTCTCCAGCAGGAAGCGGATGTGGCTGTCCAGGATGTCGAACAGCAGGGCGTCCTTGCCCACGTAGTAGTGGTAGAGCGCCGCCTTGGAGGCGCCGCAGGCCTCGGAGATCGCGTTCATCGAGGTCCTGGCGAAGCCGTTGACGGCGAAGAGCTCCGCCGCCCGGTCCAGGATCGCGTCGCGCTTGTCGTCGTACTCGGCGGCCCGCACCCGTGCCACGCGCTACTCCTTGGGGCGCAGGTCGACGACCCGCTTCGCCTTGCCGGCCGAGCGCTCGACCTGGCCGGGGTCCATCACCCGCACCTTGCAGCTCACGCCGACGTTCGACTTGATGTGATGCACCAGCTCGCTGCAGGCCGCGTCGCGGGCGCCGCCGGTGCAGTCCTCGCGCGCCTCGACCAGCACGGTCATGCTGTCCATGCGGCCCTGGCGCGACAGCTCGATCTGGTAGTGCGGCGTCAGCCCCCGGGTCTGCAGGATCATCTCCTCGACCTGGGTCGGAAAGACGTTGACGCCGCGCAGGATGATCATGTCGTCGGAGCGGCCGGTGATCTTTTCCATCCGCCGCATGGAGCGCGCCGTGCCGGGCAGCAGGCGGGTCAGGTCGCGCGTGCGATAGCGGATGATCGGCAGGGCCTCCTTGCTCAGCGAGGTGAAGACCAGCTCGCCCATCTCTCCGTCCGGCAGGACCTCGCCGCTGACCGGATCGATGATCTCGGGATAGAAATGGTCCTCCCAGAGGTGAAGGCCATCCTTCGTTTCGACGCACTCGTTGGCGACGCCCGGGCCCATCACTTCCGACAGGCCGTAGATGTCGACGGCATGCATGTCGAAGCGCCGTTCGATTTCACCGCGCATCTTCTCGGTCCAGGGCTCGGCGCCGAAGATGCCGACCTTCAGGGAGCAGAGCCGCGGGTCCAGACCCCTGCGGTCGAACTCGTCCAGGATCGAGAGCATGTAGGAGGGGGTGACCATGATGATCCGCGGCTGGAAATCCTCGATGAGCTGGACCTGCCGCTCGGTCATGCCGCCGGAGATCGGCACCACCGTGCAGCCGAGCCGCTCGGCGCCGTAGTGCGCCCCCAGCCCGCCGGTGAAGAGCCCGTAGCCGTAGGCGACATGCACGATGTCGCCGGGCCGTCCGCCGGAGGCCCGGATCGAACGGGCCATGACCTGCGACCAGACCTCGATGTCGTTGCGCGTGTAGCCGACGACGGTGGGTTTTCCGGTGGTGCCGGAGGAGGCATGGATCCGCACCACCTGCTCGCGCGGGACGGCGAACAG
This sequence comes from Rhodovibrionaceae bacterium, assembly GCA_028285215.1. Classification (GTDB taxonomy): domain Bacteria; phylum Pseudomonadota; class Alphaproteobacteria; order Kiloniellales; family DSM-21159; genus Algihabitans. The sequence continues at coordinate 10,372 of JANQPZ010000296.1, forward strand.
CCCGAAGGGATAGTTGTCCCGCAGGTCGGCCTTGGTGGTAAAGGGGAACCTGGCCAGGTCCCCCAGCGACGTCAGGTCGTCCGGATGAACGCCGGCCGCCTCGAAGGCGGAGCGGTAATGGGGCACGTTGTCGTAGGCCTGCCGCAGGCTCCAGGTCAGCCGTTCGAGCTGCAGTGCCGCAATCTCGTCGCGCGAGGCGATCTCGATGGGATCGAGCAGATCTTTCGGGGGAGTCAGATCCTCCATGGCACGGGTCTCCAGCCTTTCCTCCAGCGATCCATTCTTTTCACGCCGCCTCCAGCAGGGCGGCGATGCCCTGGCCGACGCCGATGCACATGGTCGCCAGGGCGCGCTTGCCGCCGCGCTGTTGCAGCTCCAGCGCGGCCGTCAGGGCCAGGCGCGCGCCGGACATGCCCAGCGGGTGGCCGAGCGCGATGGCGCCGCCGTTGGGGTTGACCTGCTCCGCGTCGTCCGGAAGGCCGAGCTGGCGCAGCACCGCGAGCGCTTGTGCCGCGAAGGCCTCGTTCAGCTCGATCACGTCGATGTCGTCGAGGCTCAGGCCCTGGCGCTCGAGCAGCTTGCGGGTGGCCGGCGCCGGGCCGATGCCCATGATCCGCGACGGCACGCCGGCCGTCGCCAGGCCGGTCACCCGGGCCAGCGGCGTCAGGCCGTAGCGCGCGACCGCGGCCTCGGAGGCGACCAGCAGCGCCGCCGCGCCGTCGTTGACGCCCGAGGCGTTGCCGGCGGTCACGCTGCCGCCCTTGCGGAAGGGAGTGGGCAGACCGGCCAGCTTGTCCAGGCTGGTGTCGCGCGGGTGCTCGTCCCGCTCGACCGGCAGGGGCTCGCCCCTGCGCTGCGGCACCGGCACCGCCACGATCTCCTTGGCCAGGCGTCCGTTCTCCTGGGCCGCGCGGGCGCGCTGCTGACTGCGCAGCGCGAAGGCGTCCTGATCCGCGCGCGTGACCTGGAAGTCCTCGGCCACGTTCTCGGCGGTCTCCGGCATGGAGTCGATCCCGTGAGCCGCCTTCATGGCGGGATTGACGAAGCGCCAGCCGATGGTGGTGTCGTAGATCTCAGCCGTCCGCGCAAAGGCGGTCTCGGCCTTCGGCATCACGAAGGGCGCGCGGCTCATGGACTCGACGCCGCCGGCGATCATCAGGTCGGCTTCGCCGGCCTTGATCGCCCGGGCGGCCGTGCCGACGGCATCCAGGCCGGAGCCGCAGAGGCGGTTGATCGTGCCGCCGGGCACCTCGACCGGCAGCTCGGCCAGGAGCGCGGCCATGCGGGCGACGTTGCGGTTGTCCTCGCCGGCCTGATTGGCGCAGCCGAAGATCACGTCGTCGACGCCGGCCCAGTCCACCTTGGGATTGCGCGCCATCAGCTCGCGGATCACCAGCGCCGCCAGATCGTCGGGGCGCACGCTCGCCAGGGCACCGCCGTAGCGGCCGATCGGGGTGCGGATGCCATCGCAAATGAAGGCTTCGGTCATTCGGCGTCTCTCTCCTCCGGGATTACTGTGCCTTGAATGCTGCGGGAGTGGCCGCGGAACTCGGCGATCGGCTTGCCGTCCTGATCGGTGACGCGGATGTCGTAGATGCCGTTCCGCCCGGCCCGGCTGCGCTCGACGGCCGCCGCGCTGAGACGATTACCGAGTTTTGCCGGTGAGAGAAAGGTGACGGCGCAGTGCTGCGCCACCGTCGTCCGGTTGTAGGCATTGCAGGCATAGGCGAAGGCCGTGTCCGCGAGGGCGAAGATGATGCCGCCGTGACAGATGGCGTGGCCGTTGATCATGCGTTCGTCGACCGTCATGGCGAGGGTGGCCGTCCCCGGGCCGACGGCCTCGACGGTCATGCCGAGATGCCGGGCGGCCTGGTCCCTGTCGAACATGGCGGCGGCGCAGGCTTCGGCGAGACGTTGCGGATCGGTCATGGTCGTTTGCGTCCGGAGAGAGGCGATGTCGCCGCCGCAGCGGTCGGCGGCGTGGCGCTGGGCGGCCGGGGGCCGTTCACCGGCCTTCGAAGGCCGGCGGGCGTTTCTCCAGGAAGGCGGCGACGCCTTCGCGGTAGTCCCGGGTGCGGCCGGCCTGGCGTTGCAGGTCCCGCTCCAGGTCGAGCTGCGCGTCCATGTCGTTGGTGGCGGCTGCCTGGATCGCCTGCTTGGTCAGGGCCAGGCCCTTGGTCGGTGCGGCGGCGAACTGGGCGGCCAGGGCCTCGGCCTGCGGCATCAGCTCGTCGTCGTCGACCGCTTGCCAAATGAGACCCCAGTCGGCCGCCTGTTCGGCCGAAAGCGGCTGGGCGGTCATGGCCAGGGCCTTGGCGCGAGCCTCGCCGATCAGGCGGGGCAGGGACCAGGTGCCGCCGCTGTCCGGAACCAGCCCGATCTTGGCGAAGGCCTGAATGAACTTGGCGGAACGCGCCGCCAGGACGATGTCGCAGGCGAGCGCCACGTTGGCCCCGGCGCCGGCCGCCACGCCGTTGACGGCACAGATCACCGGCAGCTCCAGTGCCCGGATCTTGCGGACCAGGGGGTTGTAGCTCTTGTCGAGCGTCGCCCCGAGGTCGGGCACCTCGCCGGTGGGAAAGCTGCGGTCGCCCAGATCCTGGCCGGCGCAGAAACCCCGGCCGGCGCCGGTGAGAACCAGGGCTCTCTGGGCTTCGTCCTGCACCCGGTCGAGCGCTTCGGCCAGCCGGCCGTGCATCTCCGCGGTGAAGGAATTCAGCTTGTCCGGGCGATTGAGCGTGACAAGGGCATAGCCCTCTTTTGCTTCGTAGAGCACGCTGTCCATGCGGGCCTTCCTCCGTCTGTCCCCTAGGTTCGCTGCCGTTTCGGGGACTGTTCTTGTTACTCTTCGCGAAAGCGCCTGACGGCGCCTTTCGCACTGTCGATCACTCGTAAAATCGTTCGTCCGCGACTTCTCTCTTGAAATGACCGACCGGTCGGTCAATTAATAGCAGCGTCGCCTGGGGGGCTGTCAATCTGCTCGACGGTGCCACGGGGACGGCGCGAGGCGCGGGAGCCAACCTGCCCCTGCCAGGCACAGCCCTTCGGGGCGCGGACCAACGATGCTGACATAGGGAGGTGGCCGCATGGCCGATTTCTTCGCCGCCCATCGCGAGACTCTGAACCATGCGCTGCAGGCCATCTCGGCACGCGGCTACTGGTCGCCCTATCCCGAGATGCCCAGCGGCAAACTCTACGGCGAGACGGCGAAGGACGACGGCGAGGCCGCCTTCAAGGCGGCCCTGAACGGGAAGTTCGCGCTCGATCAGCCGACCGACGGCCGTTGGATCGGGGCCGAGGTCAGCCCCTACGGTTTTCCGCTCGGCATCACCTATCCGGCGGCCGGCGTCGAACAACTGGTCGCGGCG
>JANQPZ010000297.1 GCA_028285215.1 Rhodovibrionaceae bacterium
GCGCCAAGAGCTGGCGAAGGCGCCAAAGTTCCGTGATCAGCCCGGCGTAGTCGCGCGCGCGCCCCATCGGAATGGCGGCCTGAAGCTGGGCCAGGTAGGTCTTACCGCCAATATCGGCTAGATCTTCGTCGGCCTCGAAAAGATGAGAAAGGGTAACCGCATTGGCCTGGCTCGACTTGGCGACGAGGCTGCAACACGCTTGGTAGATCCGCGCGTGCGGACCGTCGGCGAAGTGTTCGGCCGAGAAATCGTCGGGGATGTCGTCGAGCTGCCGGTTGTCGGCTAGAATGGCAACCAGTAGCGCTTGCTCGGCTTCCAGGTTGGCAGGCGGTCTCTGGTCTTGGGCACCGTCGAACATCATGCCGCTAGTCATGGCAGCCCCCGAACCCGGTATCGCAGTAGACCCCGGCACCCTCGTCAAAGACCCAGTCGGCTTCCCGTTCGGCGTGCTCGAGCAGCTCGCCCCAGGAAACCCGTCGGTCGAAGCGGGCATATCCACCATTAGATTCCGCCGCTACCCAGTCCTCTTCGGTGCGCCACCAACTGGCGCGGCTCAGGTAGTAGCGGGCGAGAAAGGCGCGCGTGCGCTCAGATCGAGGAAAGCACCCGTCGCAATTCCCGAGCGGGCTCTTACCGTTGACGTTCGGTAGGCATAGGTCGAATGGCTGGTCGCGCCAAAACGCAGCAACGGTGCGCCGCATGACTTTAGCTTCAACCAACGGATAGAAGCACTTGTGCGTCTCGTCGCGAGAGGGTTTGACAAGATGGCGCTCGTCGGTGCGGATCCCGATTGCCGCGCGCCAGTGGCAGGAGCCGCGATCTATCATCCAGCGCTTTGCCGGTCGGACCTTCAGTTCCTGCGTACAGAACCGAGATTGCTGGTTCGGGAGGTACTTCTTCTTTCGAATCAGCGCCGGGAACGGCTCGCCATTGCAGCTGGCCGAGTTGTGGTTAACCACGTCGTAGCCGAGTTCGTCATCCCGGTATTCGATCCAAAAGACGGGTACCCCCCAGCGCGAGGAGCACTCCTGCACGACGTCCAGCGCCTCCGGCATCTCTCTACTGGTGTTCTGAAAGAGCACATGGCATTCGGCTGGCAACTTCCCATTATGGGCATCCAAGAGATGCTTCAGCATGTAGCCGGAAGTTCGACCGCCGGAGAACTGAATCATCAACGGTCCTGTGGTAAAGCGATAGGGCCGCGTCACTCAGCCACCTCGCGCGTCACGGCCGTCTTTGCGGAGGCGGATCTCCAGCGGCCGATTGCACCAGCGGCACTCGCCAAGTCCGGGGTTGGCTTTCCAGTGAGGTGTCCATTCCTGAGGCTTCGGCGGCTTCCTGACGTCGGTCACGAGCGACCTCCGGGGCCGGTGATGAGTACCCGCGGTACGCCCCGACGGCCGCCGGGGTTGTCTTCTTTGCCGCCCGCAGTGGCACTGAGCTGCTTGAGCGGCCCCCGGCACATCGGGCACTGAGACGGCGGTGCCTCGGAGACCTGATGCGCCACGACCCGCGCACCGCAGTGGCGGCACTCGAAGGAAGGTTTCATGCCGGCTCTCCAGATGCTTTCTTGCCGATCGCCCGCTTGAGGTGCTCGGCGCAATAGGGCCAATTGCTCTCGTCTGGCTGGACTGGTTGGCCGCACTTGCAACGATCATCGGCCGATGGCTCACCCTCGATCCACTGACACGAACGAAATCCGAGGAGATCCGGTTGCTGCAGAGCGTGATACTCGTGCTGCTCATACCAACCATTCTGCTTCGATCGGTCGGTTGCCTTGGCCAAGGCTCGAGCTCTCTGAGGCAACGGCAGTGGTTGGCTGTAGCCACCCTGTCGGCGACGCTCGGCCTTTTCTTCGTCGGTCAAACGGATGATTGGAGACTGACGGCAAGCCAATCCAAGTCGAGCAGCCTTGCCTGTGATAGCGGACTTACTGACGCCCAGTCTCCTCCCAATGTCCGCCGCACTTAGGTCAAGCAGCCATAGGCGACGTAGCTCCGCGACCCTTTCATCGGTCCAATCAATCCTGGTGCGTTGCCTCATCGTCCAACAGCCCTCCCGGCGAAGAGCGCACCGCAGGGCCATGGCACTGCGATCGCGCGGACGTGACCGACCCAGTCCAAGCCAGCCAACGCGTCGGCCTCGTTGTCGTCTACGGGATCCCAACCGCGATCGCGACAGGCCTGCACGACACGACGCTTTTTCGCCGGTCGCTTTCCACCGCCGGAGCCCGTGAAGTGCTTAAGCACCGTGCCGTAGTCAGCTTCAGTGCAGGAGATCCCAAGGTCTCGGCAGGCCATCTCGAACACCCCTGCCAAGCCGTAGACCTTCCGAAGCGTCGTGATGGTCGTCTCATTGCCTGATCGCATGATTGGGCTCTCGAACACTGCGGAGGTAACGTCACCAGCCGATAGGCCTGCGTGGTAGGCGTCGTAGGCGGAGCGAAGGAACCGGCCGACATCGTCGCCTGTCCTCGGAAGCCGCCATACACCCGACGCCAGCAACCGATTGGGACCCCACGAGGCCCAACCGGTCACCGTCGCAAGATCTGCGTAGAGGATGACCAAGTTCGTCATAATCCAGCTCAGGCATTGCCGGCCGGTGTAGCGTTAATCCCGCCGTCGATCCGCTTCAGCACGTCTACAAAGTCAACCTGCTCGCCGGGATGCAGTGCTTCATGCGTCACGGCCAAGGCGTCGAGCACCGCGGCGCGCTCTTCGTCCTTCTCGAACTCCTGTGCCTCGTAAGCCAGGCGCACAAGCTTGTACTGGGCACGCGCGATGCCGGACTTGATGCCAAAGTCCTTCTTTAGCCCGCGGAAGATCTTCGTCCGCTCTTCCTTGAGCGGTTTGATGTGTTGTTCCATCAAGCTGGCGATTTGATCGTCTAAGCTGTTCGCGTGAGCGAAAGCCTCGCGGACGCCGTTATGAATGTTGGCGACGTTGTGCCCAGCGGACGTGCCCTTCCCGGTATCACTAGAAGCGGCGGTCTCTTTCTTCGCCATCGGCTGCTCCCTTGCGCTGTTGGAATGCTGCGGCGCTTGTCCAAAATCCAGCCGACCGCGCCGCAGGCAGGCCGGCATGTCTGGAATGAGGTCATACCGATCGGTTGCCATCAGCGGTCTGCACGGTAAGAGACAGACCTGACGCGCTCCTCAGAGCTGCGTACCGCGATGGAGCTGTAGTCGCTGGGGCCACGACGCCTCTGGACCGACAGGCAGTCCCGCCGCTCCAAAGGCTGAGCGCACCCCTCCCCTCAAACGGCTTCAAGGCAAGGACGCCGCGGACGTAGACGAGCTGCTCGCCTGGCAGAGCTTTACGCACCCAGGTACCAAGCTCGTAGGCCTTCTTTTCACGCCGTGCCGCCATCATGCCGCCTCCCAGTTCGCGAACACAGCCGTCCGAAGACGGAGGAACCAGCGGTGAATGGAACTCAGGGCATCGGGACTTAGCCCCGCAGACGTGTTGAAGGCTTTGGATCGCGAGCAAACATTCAATCGTGTGTTTTGATTAGCCGCCCGTTTGAATTGATCGCCCGGAACAGTGCGTCGTTTGAGTACGATTACCGCCTGATGACCAGTGCTCCGCCACCAGAAGATCCGCTTGAGAGCATGCCGTTGCAGGCAGCTTTCCGTGAGATGGCCCTGGCCTTGGAGGCCAAAACCGAGGGTCGAACCGCAGAAGCAATCCGGCACGCCACGGCGGTATCGCCCCTGCTTGTCCGTGCAATCCTCGAAGAAGCCGAACTCTGATCCAAAGCTGCCCGACTTCCCGCATAAGTAGGCAACTTTCCAATAATTGCCGATCTCAGCAAAATCCAATTCGCTATATACGGGAAAGAGATATCCATCGCAGGCAAACGAGCTACTTCGCTTGATTGTCCCAAGACCAGTCGGACAAGCTCTCGTTTTGCAAGTGGACATAGATCTATAGTTCAACACGAAATTGAGAGGAAAGCTGGAATGTCGACTGGCCACTTAGACCCCCATCGACTTGTCGCGGTTACTCGCCAAAGGCGGAGCCAATCGACCCAGAGCCGGATGAGTTTCCACAAACCGAAGCCTGGCCGTCTCAAAGGCCGCCCTCTTTGCATCGACTTTAGCCGTCTGGTCTTCGATCTGTTGTTGTCTGTGCGCACCAAGCCGAGCCTGTGCTTGGAGGTATTCGACAGCCGAGGGGTCGGCGACTTCGCCATGCCAGTGGGCACGCACGCGACGCGGAGGCCAGCGCAGCGCGATAGCGGCGTTCCGCAGCATCGCCTTTGCGCTGAGCGCTCCAGAGTGACCCGGCGGGGTCCCCAGTTCGGCAAGCGCCTTCCGCATGAACTCGCCGACTCTTTCAGCGGTGATTTCAGTCATTCGACCCTCGGCACCCGAAATCCCGGGCCGATCGCCCTAATCCTTGGGCGACTTTCCCGACACTTTGAGCACTCCTCTCGCCATGCTTCACGACATGGAGAGAGGACTGAAGCGGATGACCAGAACGCTGCACTGCCGCTTCGCCAGTGGCCTGGTAGCGATAGGCGAGGACAGCAGTGGCAATGGTCATGGTCGCCTCCGAGCTCTACGTCTGGGGCAGATATGTTCTGCTTTAGTTCTCATTCATACACTGCTACCCTTCCTGCTTTGGTTGTGCAGGAGGGCGGCGCTTGATGGATCAGGAGGCGCGGTTAAGACTTGTTGCGGACAACAGTTCTTCGGCCGTAAGCGACACACCCCGGTCGCGAGCCATCTCAAGCAAGGTGAGGTGCCATTTGCCGGGGATGTGGCCGCGCCTAATCCACTGCTCGACAGCCTTTGTCGTGCCGAGGCCCAGTTCATCCGCAAGCGCTGCCGCACCCCCAAACCTGCGAACGACCTCATTGACCTGTTCCATATCGGAACTTTTAGTTCGGAAAATCAGACGAGGTCAAGAACTTTTCGCTCCATCTAGTCGGAATCGGAAATTGGAGCGACTTGCAAGGTCGTGGGCCCGAGCGCGCAATAGCGTTATGCGAGTCGAGCCTCTTTCAAAGAGCGAGTATCAACGCGTCGTCTTCGAGCGGTTCGAGGAATTGCTCGAACGAATGGGGCGTGATGACACTTGGCTCAAGGAACTCCTGCTAGACGACTTGCGCCGTGAGAGCACGGGCGCAGATAGCTCAGCTAAGAAGATTGTTGAAGGCTGGTTCAAACGAAAACTGCTCCCCGACTATTGGCGCTATGTCTTATCCGTTCGGCTTGGCGTGGATGAAGAGTGGTTGGCTGGGAAGCACGACGATCTCGACGGTACGGCTGACCCTCGGGGGATTTATTCGTACGAGGCGAAACTGCGCGAGTTGCGAAAGGCGTAGACAGCAAGGCTGAACAGTCCGGCAGAATTAAAAGGCGAAATTCCCGCAGCTTTGAAACCGAATTTGAACGAACTAATAGTTCTTGACAGGGAACTTTTGGTTCTGCATCGTTCTTCCATCGTGTAGCGCCTTAGCGGAGCAAAAGATGGAAGCCACCAATCGCCATCAAGGTCAGCCTCTACTCGATGCGACCACAGCGCCGACAGGCAGCGCCTACCAAGTCGACCCTGAAGCGCCGAACGAGGTCGTCATGCGCGATAGCCGGGGGCGCTTGCTGGAAACCATCGAGGTTCGCTTGGTCTATCCGCTCGGTATCTCCCGCAAGCCAGGCGAGGTCTGTGAGACCGAACGACAGACCGCGCGGAAGATCGCAGCTGCGCTGAATGGCGACTATCGAGCGTTGAACGTCGCCTTCATCCGCGAGCGTTCTGCCTACCACAAGAACGAGGCGTTGACGCTCGATTGCAGCGCTTCGTTCCTGTCCGCCGAGCAGCGCGCCGCGATTGACTGGCACGAGCGCCAAGCCCGCGCCCTGCATCACGAAGCGGAGCTGATCGATAAGGGAGCGGGGCAATGAGGGAGGCGTTTGAGCACAAAAGCTTCCGCGAAGCGACCTTGGCCGTCATTGCCCAGGCAGACGAGATCGTCTTGGCGTGTCAGCGACGCAGCTTTCAACTCACGCTGCGGCAGCTCTACTACCAGTTCGTTGCCCGCGATTTCATTCCGAACAAGCAGAGCGAATACAAACGGCTCGGCAGCATCGTCAACGACGCGCGGATCAGCGGCGTGCGTTCGACGCAACCGCCGACGCCGAACGCAGAGCGGTAAGGGCGGTCCGCCACACCTTCGGACCCCTCATCACTCCAGGTCGAGAGAAGTTTCGACGTGTCAGAGAAGACGCCGTCGCCGCCGCTCTTAGCCTGGAGATAGCAGAGGACGAGGCAAATGACTGAGCGCTCCATTGAAGATTGCTTGGGAGGGATACTGCGGATCCACCGGCACAACCTCATCCGGCCGCTTTGGAATGAAGCGCCAGAAGAGACGGAGCGCACCTGGCGCGATGCCGCTTTGATTTTCCTGCAAGCAATCGATCGACGCGGCCTCAAGGTCGTGGTGAGGAAGGAGACAAAGGCGATAGCTAGCGCTTCACAGCGGCGACAGTTCGCTGTCGAGATCGATAACGACAGCACTCCGTCACAGGTTGGGCCATCCGCAGACGAATGCCTAGATGACGAATGCCGAGATATAGCGGCGTTGATTGCGGCCCCAGGGGAAACGGCCAATCACCCCCGTGGCATGGCCTTCGGAGTGGACTGGAACAAGGGCACGCCTCCGAAGCTTCACCGGAATCACGTGTTGAAGAGCCTGCCTGAGCTCCTGGAGCCTCTTTCATTCAGTGAGGCGAGCCTGCCCCCTCTTGATGGCGTCCTTCTCCCACAGACGGGAGAGGCGGTGGAAGAGCAATGCACCGAGACCAAAAAGCTCCTGGGATTGCTTTGGCATGTCTGGAGCGAGATGAACGCGATCCGCACTGAAAGCGGCGCGCCGCGAGGCCACAACAGACACCCGAAAGCAATCAATGAGGACTACTGGTCGAGTCTCGTTGACGCGATGCAAGTAACGCTCGGGAACGACGCTAAGCCATGGCCTCCCGGGGCCGCGAAACAGGCTTTCAGCTTTTCGCTAGGCGCGGGAGGTGAGCTGCCATGAAAACCGGTACTGACATGATGGCTTCTCCCCTCTTTAGCTATCCGTGCTCCCGCCGTCGCCGCTGGCCGTACCGCAACAGATGGCTGCTGTTCGGGGCCGGGCTGCTGGTTGCACAAGGCTTGGTGTTGCTGGTGGCATTGGAGACTGGGCCATGGTGACACCGGATTCGCTCACGCGCGCAATGGCGGCCTCATTGTTTGGAGAATTCAGCGATGATCACAGACAAACTTGCGACTGAGATTATCGAAGCGGTCGCGGTCAGCCAGGACGTGGCAGAGGCGTTGCGCGCTGTCGCAGATGCCGACGACCGTCTGCTTGCGTCGGGCCCCACGAAGCGTGCGATCGCGGTTTCGCTGAAGGACAAGACGCAGCTTGCCGAAGGGCAGCGGTTCGGATGGCAGAGCTTGGACCAGCGAGAAGAAGCGGGAGCCGAGCCCGAGCTTGCACCGGAGCTGGCGGAATGACCGGCGCAGCAATCCTGATGTTCCTGGTTCTATGGCTGCTGTTGCTCGGAATGATGGCCGGCGGCGCAGCCAAGACCAGCCCAACCAAGGCCCTTGTCCTGTTCAGCATGTCCGGCCTTCTAGCCTTGGGTATCGGCGCGATTGGCTTTGCCTTTGAGCTGCTGGCCCATGGGTTGTGGGACGCAGTGCAATGACCGCCCTCACCGTACAGCAGGCGGCGGAGCAACTGGGCGTCTGCGGCGAGACGGTTTACGGTAGTGTCTCAGTTTGAAAACGGCACTTATAAAGCGTTCTAAGGACGCTGCCCCCAGACCTCGCGGAAGGAACATGTTTCTTCGCAGTATACAAATGTGCCGGGGCACATCGCGGCGACTATCCGCTGCATCTCGACATATCTTTGATCCAAAGGCAGATGCAAAATAGGCTCATGGTGAGCAACCCTGTTTCTCAAAGAGAGAATACGGTCACATGCTTCCCATGCGGCCGGCCGGACAAGCATTGTATCGTGAGGGAATACTCTGGCAAGGTTGTATCGCCAAGCGTAAGGCACATCATAGCTAGAAGACAATAAGGCGACCCAAAATCCGGCAGACAGATCGGCAACAATCGCGGAGGTCGACGCCGGGCTGGCTCTTCGTTCTGACTCCTGTCTTTGAACCGCCTCGCTTAAACGCCTCATCTCTGTCTTAGACAGTTGCCTGACGCAGCGGGCTTGATCATACGGCCAATTCCGATTGTATTTCCAAGACAAGAAATTGTTGAGCTTGTTTCGAAGGCATATTTCCCATCCCTGTAAATATATGTAAAGAGATTGAGCAAGCCTTGCATTCCATTGATAAAGCAATATAGCCTTTACCTCATCATTCCCTGCCAATCCCATATACTTCTTAAGACGCGACTCGCTAATTGATGCTCTAAGCTCTGTTAACAAGTTTGGGTTGTTCTTAAAAAGCTCTTGCATACTGCCCAATCTCAGCCTACATTCTATTCCGTGAGCCCTTGGAAACGGTCACTGCGCTCTGACGCACACCCCCTCGGGACGAGACGCGGTAAGCGGCGGGTCAGAAATGCCCCGCCGCTTACTCATTTCGGGGCTCGCTTCTTGTGAGGTCCGCGTAGACTCTGCTTCGGGGTACGCGCGTCGATCAGCCCGACAATCCATTCCATGTCGCGCAGGGTGTCGATCATGCCGGCAGCCATCGCGGGCGACACGCCGCCAAGACTCTTGTGCTGCCGGCAGAAGTTGTACCAGACAAAGTACAGCGCCAGTGCGTGGCAGTGGTTCTCGACCTTCTTTGAAAAGGCGTTCGTCAGGCGCGTGAACCGTCGCATGCTCATGCGCATGGTGAGGTTCTGGCGCTCCACGTATGACGTGCTGACGTGCTCGCGCTTGGGCTTGCCGTTGACGTCTTGCTTGCGGGCGCCGACACAGACAGCCGGGCTGTAGCGACCGCGCGCGGCTTCCGGCGCGGTGCCGTATAGCTTCACAAGCTGCGCATAGTCCACATCGGCCCCGAACGCGCCTTCGACGGCTTCCAGGTAGGCCTTGTGGCCGTCGGTGGTGAGCTGCACACGGTTCGCCAGACGATCTGCCACGTCGAGCATGAAGGCGTTCGCGTCTTCCGCGTCGCGACTTCCCACAAGCCACGAGACGATCAGCTTGTGGCCGGCATCGAGGGCCGTCCAGGTCCACACGTCGCCCGCACCGTCCGGCGCGGCCTTGGCGACTTCGACATTCTTCTGCTTGGCGTAGGCAAACGACCAGATTTCGTCGCACTGCACCCGATCGGCCTTCACGTCTCGCACATGCCCATCGTGATAGGTAGCGCAGGCCTCGCCAGCACCCACCAACAGCTTGGTCACAGTGTTAATTGACACTCCCACCACTCGGGAGATCGACCGCATAGACGACCCCTCGCAGAGCATAGAGAGGATTTGGACGCGCTTGGCGGCAGGGAGCTTGTTCATACTCCCCATATGTGAACTTTAATGCTTAGCGTCAAAGACGTGTATCATTTTTAATCGCCCTCTTCTGCATCGTCCTCGTCCATTAGCACCGCGCGCTGCGCTTCCAGCAGGCGGATCAGTCGTTTGATCTCCTTCGGCCCCATGTCGCCCTTGACCAGCAACCGCACGTTGGTTTCTTTGCCAACACGGTTACGCATCCATTCGACCTCGCCAGAGGCTTGAGGCTGGATATCCTCGTCTGCTGCGAGTGGGAACTGAGGCGCAACAGCCTTTGCGCGCTCCTCAACAATCACTTCGTTCATCGGTATCCCCGTTGCGCTTCCGTCAACAGCGATCCATTCCCCGTCATCAGAAACAAGGCGGACGCGTTGGGGTTGGGGGAATTGCAGCACGCCTTGGGATTCCCATTGCACGAGATCGCCCACACGCGCGCCCCCAAACTTGATGGCGGCGGGATTGCCATCCACTGCGGGCGATTTTGGCGCTTCCGGTTTCTCATGGCCATGACTTTCGCTAGCTTGGAATTGCTCCAGATAGCTCATTGTGTCGAGAAACGCCTTTGCTGCCGGGCGCACGGCACTGGGGTTGAACCCCTCACGATTCAAGAACGTCACCACGCCGTCTTCTGGCGGAACGGCTATGCCCTCGAACCGCTCCCGTAATTCCCGAAACAGCGGCGGCTCCAAGGCGGCAGCACGAAGATTCTGAATCCGTTCATCTTCTGAACGCGCATGAAGAATGGCGCGCGCCCGTTCTGTCACACGAGCCTCACCCTTTCCCGCACGCTCCAACAGCCCAAATGAAGCCAATGCAGCGAGGGCCTTGGCGGCAGGGCCGCTGAGCGTAGTGTAGCCAATTAGCCGGGCCGCCACCGTCCGGTCCACGGGCGATGAGCGATACTGCCCCTCAATCTCGCCTACCGCCTCCACCGCACTCTCCAGCGACATGCTTGGGTATGACGGACTGCGAACTTTCTTACTCTTATCGTTGCTCATAACAGTCTCCACGATTGCTGACGCTATAGTCTCAGGACTTACTGTCGCTGACATATCATTTCTGAGTCAGGAGAGCAATCATGTCTTGACCTGATGACTGGCGACATGGCATAGCGTCACCATCAGGTCGGAGAATTGCAATGAGAAGAGTTTTAGCCCCTGCGCGGCCAGCCGACGCAAACGGGGCGAGGAACAAGAAGGGCCGCTGCTCGATCCCGTAAAAAGACAAGCAGCGGCCCGAAATTGGCCTATCTACCTGGAGGCGTGGCAGAGCGGTCGAATGCAGCGGTCTTTAAAACCGCCGGACTGTGGCAGGTCTCGTGGGTTCGAATCCCACCGCCTCCGCCAACCTCACAGATGGTGCCTCTCTAGCACATTGCGGCTGGAGAGGCACTACTCTTTGCTCCAACGTTTCACCGCAGCCTTTCGCGCAATCTCCCGGCGCTGCTCTGGCGTCAGCTTCTCGGCGCGCGCCTTTGCGCCCTTGCGCCCCATAGCCTGGGCAGCCTTGTCCTTGCCGTCGTCTTCGGTCAGCTCTTCGATCTCGCTAGTCGCGATTTTGGCAACCGTGATTGCCGCGCCGATCACGTCAGCGGGTCGCTTTTCGCCCCTTGGTCCCTTGGGCATAGCGCCTCCTATGCTTGGCGGTTAGCATACGGGAGACGTGGGCACCGCGCGAGGGTGCGGTCAAGGCCTGCGCATTTCAGACTGAGACACTACCCGGCTTACACATGGCTCGAGAACGGCGCTCTTGGCTGTTTCCGCCGTGGTAAAGGTTACATCCGCATCCGCCCCGAGCACATTCAAGCCTTTTGCGAGGCCCATGAATGCCCCCGCAAAGCCGAGCCGCCGCGACTCAAAAAGCTCCCGGGACGCCGCAAGTTCTACATCATCGACGAACCCGAAAAGCTGAGCACGGGCTGCGAGGATGAAGCGCAAGCAAGGCAGGCACTCGCGGACTAGGTGAACGCGAAAGGCGCTGTTGAAGATGGCGCCACGGTGGGGGAGCTTTTGGACGCCCGGCTTAGACAGCTTCGAAAGGACGGCAAGGCGCGGGCAGACGTGGCGCGTTGGCTGGTGCCCCGGCTCAAGAGGGCCTTCGGCAACCTCTACCCGCACCAGATCGATCGCCCCATCATCGAATAAGACCTTAAGGGCCTGCCGGGTAAGGGACAAAGCGACCTCGAGGAGCTGCGGGCGGCACTCCCAAGGGACTTCAAGAGCCGCGTGCAGATCCCGGAGCGGGGGTATGCTCGCGCCGACTTCCTCGCGCCCGATGAGCAGCGCGCCCTCCGAGACTCTGCAGACCGCTTCCATGTCCGGCTGTTTATCTTGATCGCGCTGAATACCGGAGCTTGTCACGGCGCGATTCTGGATCTGACCTGGAACCGGGTCGGCGCCGACTGCGAATGGGTCGACGTCCGCAATCCGGCCAAGCGTCAGACCAAGACGCGTCGAACAGCGATCCGCTGCTGGACGCTCGCCAGCACGCGGCCTGCGGCCACGTCATCGAATGGTCCGGCAAGCCGATCAAGCGCATTCACCGGGCCTTCGCGCGCGTTGCCGAGGCTGCTGGCCTGTCCTGGTGTACACCGCACGTCCTCAAGCACACGGCTATCAGCAACCTGCTTTCCCTGGGATTCACCACGACTCAGGTCAGCATTTTCACCGAAACGACCGAAGAGCTTGTCAGGGAAGTCTACCGCCACGTTCACGGGACCGAACTGGATATGATGGCCACTGCGCTGGGCGGATTCATGAGCCGTGTTCCAGAAGAGCCGGAAGCGGAAAGAGGCGCCAGAGATATTTCCCTGACGCCTCAACCGTTTACCTTGGTCGGGGAGAGAGGATTCGAACCTCCGGCCCCTACGTCCCGAACGAAGGGAAGTTCTGCAAAAACGGCGGGATTCCCTCGTTCCTTCGAGACACTTCACCGAGAACAAGACAGGAAGACACGCAGGTTGCGTGCGATTTGCGTAGGACGGTGGTTGCGGTCTACACCTGGATGGAGACCGTTACGAAGCCTAGGCGGTGGGTACATGGCGCCACCGCTACCACTCCAGCCAATGAGGGCTCGAATGACTGAGAGCAACGCGGATTGGGCGGCCCGACTGGTCGATCGGGTTGTCGCGGCCACAGACGCCGCTGAGGCCGCCGAGGCCGACCCGCAGCAGTGGGTTGAGCGCACCGTGGTGATTTCAGGCGATCCGCGCGGCGATCCGTGCATGGGCAGGCCCATGTCGGTGCGCGAGCAGATCATGCGGTCCAAGGCCAACGAGATCTTGGGCTCGGACTACGAGTGGGAGGTGGTTTCGACTTTCGGCGGCGATCCGCACCTCCTGATCAAAGGCCCGCGCTAAGAGCCTCGCAACATACGTTGTGAAAACCGAATCCCCGGCCACTAACAGCCGTTTAAGACTTGGCCCTGCAGATGAGGGCTAGTCGTCACGATGATCATCACAGAAGCCGTTTCAATTCGTGGGCTCACCCGGACTAGGCGCAGTACGCGACAGCTCTCTGACCGCCGAAGCAATACGCCGCCAAGCCGCAGAGCCCTCTTCGTCACCCGCCCGGGCAAGCGCGTCGCCCCGTTTGGCCGCGTAGCGGGCAGCGTCGTCGCCGTGCTGCTTCAAGAGCAATCGAGCCGATCGATAGATATCGAGGTCAGACACAGCCATAGAGGCGAGCTTACATGAACAGATCAGCTTTGGGCGCTGCTCTCGTCCTCTTCCTCTTGGCCACCCCGGCCTTCGCCAATTCCGTCCTTGAGGGCACCGTCACGCATGTCCGTGACGGCGATACGATCGAGGTGGAAGGCGTCGCAGTGCGGCTGAGCGGTCTGCACGCCCCGGAGATGGATGAAAATCGTGGGTCGACGTCGCGGGATTTCATGGTCAATCTGGTCCATGGGCAGCGAGTGCGATGTGAACTGACAGGCGCTCGCAGCTATGACCGCGAAATCGGGATCTGTTACCTCGGCAGCACCGACATTGCAGCCGAGCTGGTCAAGGCCGGGTTAGGCCGTGACTGCCCCCGGTTCTCAGGCGGGCGATACAGGCAGCATGAGCGGCCAGAAGCACGCGACCGCATGCCGCTGCCAGGATATTGCCGCTGATTTCCCCGCGCCTCATTGCGTAAGACAATCATGCTCTTACGGTAGTTTCTGACCTCGAAACAGACCGTGTTTTTCCCCAGCGGAATAGCTGGGTTGTAACGCAATGGGCTAACTGGGAGAGCAGGTTCATACTATATAAACATTGACTATTGACAGTGACGATGGCGAAATCCATCGCCTCAAGGAGGAGGAACATCATGCAACAGCACGCCGTAGAGGTGCGCTACGCATGCATAGACGGCGCTCATTTCTTCACGTCAGACGACGGCATAGGAAAGGGGCTGTGCGTAGCGAACCCCGATTTCGATACTGCCTTTGCTGAGGTGGCCCAGCAGCTGCAGGAGCTTGCACGCCTAAATCACAGGGTGGATGCTGATTTTGTGCCTGGAGTGTCGGCCGACGACCTCAAGGCCTGGGCGCGACAACAGTACGGGATTGGCGTTCCCTCCGGCATCAAACTGCTTGCTGCTAGCCAGTGGATGAAGAACAACGCAGCAGCGTGATGTGTATTGTCTGCACCGAAGAACAAGTCATCGCATCCCTGAGCAATCAGGGGTGCGATGTTACTTTAGATCATCTGCCAAACAGCCACTTGTGCGAAACAGGTGGCCAATATTTTTTTATCCCTAAAGCAACTATTGATGGCGGCTATACCCAGGCTCAACTAGATAAAATTGAACAAACAGCAGCCGCCTTCGGAATCGACATCTTGCCGCTGGACCATCACATAAACTGAGACCTGCGCTAGGTATCACGTGATACCTCAACCGCTGGCTGGTTGCTGGGCCTGCTGAGCGCGACTAGCGTTCCGCGTCTGTTCACAGAGCGGAGCGCCCCATGCCGACGAAGCCACACTCGACCCCAGACCCGTTTGGGACCAGCGATCGGCCCAATTTCGTCGAGCCCAAGATCACACTGGAAGCGCGGATCTTGATCTGGGAAGCGCTTGCCCAAAACCCGGAAGACAATCGCGAGGTTGCGCGCGGTCAGGTGGCGGGTGATGTGGGAAGGCGCTTCGGCATCCCCCCTTCGGTCGCGATAGATTGGGTGCGTTGCGTGCCGGACCCAGTGCAGTTCCGGCCAATCCAGCGACCTCACGGGCTAGACCTGGAGCGGCTGCCGGTCGTCGGCCCCAATCCCTACGTGTGAATAATCCGGCGCATAATCGGTGCCCGGAAATGCAAAAAGGGCCGCCAGGTTTCCCCAGCGGCCCCAGTGGCAGACCCTCGCAGGATTGCCAGGCATCGCAAGACCTCAATGATACATCAGCGGTCGTCGCTGTGCAGCTTGTCGCGTAGGGCCATGGTCCGGGCGTTGATTTCTTCCCACTCCTCGTCCGTGGGGTCGCGCTGCTCCTCGAGCATGGTGTTGATCCGGCCGGTGGCCCATTCGACCAGTTCGCGCGCCTCCTGGACACCGCGGACCGCCTCAGACGCCCACGCGCCAAAGACGGTGATGAAGCTGACGATGTTGCCCATTACCGGATCTCCTCTGCGATGACAGCCTCGAAGACATCAACGGCCGCCCGGGCGCTTGCGATCGCCAGCGAGACGGCGTCGTCGGTTGCGCCAGGCGTGCGAACGACATCTTGCGCCGCCGCGATCCCGGCCCAGGCCTTGTTGTCGGCCGACCGGATGATCTCGACCACGTCAGCATCCGAACAAACGGCTTCGGTCAGGTCTTGACCGTCTTCGCAACGCGGCTGACTCTCGTAGGCCAGCGCGATCGCCAGGGCGGCGTTGTAGTCCGCCTGCAGGCCATAGACGGCCTGCGCCGGCGTATCGCCCACCCGCGTAGCGCAACCGGCCAGCAGAAAGAGGAAGAGGATGAAGGGCGCAAAAGAGAAGAGCGTCGGCGACGACTCCTCCTTCGTCCGATTGGCCTTGAAGTAGGTCATGACCCAGGTCACGGCGCCGGAGGCCGCGGCGGTGGCGATGCCGAGGAGCGCAACCTCGATCTCCGCGTCTGGCGGCATCTCGACCGCGCCGGTCAGCCAGGCCAGAAGGGCGGCCATCAAAACAGAAAGGGCGGCACCCAGGCCGCCCATGGTCGCCTTGGCCGCCGTCTGCGGCGTGTTGGGAGGTGGTGAAAAAGCCATGGTCAGATCTCCGCTTTCAGTTGGTCGATAACGGCGCGGCGGTGAATGTCGAAGCATCGCCTCGACCAGCCGCGCATGAACCTCGGGGCGTGAGACACGCTGGCGTAGCGCTTCATGCGCCGCGCCATGAAGTCGGTCAGAAGGTCCTCGGGGTGCCGGCGCGCGATCGCTGCCAGCGTCAGAGGCCCGACGATGCCGTCAGGCCGGGCGCCGGCGTCTCGCTGGATCGCTTTGGCCGCGAAGCCGACGCCCTGGTTGACCCCACAGTCGAAGACGGCCAGATCGATCCCGGCCGGCATGTCGCCGCAGCGCAGCCGGTCCCAGTAGTCGCGCCGGTAGATCTCGGCGGCCTGCGCATAGGTCAGCCCTCGGATGTCGACGTCCGGATGCGCCCGCTGACTGATGCCGTACTTCGTCAGGCCGCCCGGGTCGGCCGGGTCGTCGGTGATGGTCGCGCCGCCCTCGTGATGGATGATGATCGCGACCGCTTCTTCAAAGGTCATCGTGTGTCTCCTCGTCTCAACCGCCTCGCGTGTTGACCAGCCACCCGATGACGCCGATCAACACGGTCGCGATCACACCGAGCGACCAGTTCAGCAATCGGGATTGGAAGCCGTTGATCCGCTTGTGAAGCGCGGCGTCTCCTTCGCTCCGCGCCTCGTCGACACGCTGGACCTTGTCGCTCGTCCGCTCTTCCAGACGGTCGAAGCGGTGTTCGATCTCATGGCGCACGGCCGCGATGGAGACGGAGTTTTCCTTGTGCTCCGCGGCATTCTGCGAGCGCAGCGCCGCAAGCTCCTGGCGCATCGCCTCTTGCGCGTCGCGGAGGCCCTTGACCGCCTCGGCAAACCCGCCGCGTGTCTCCGACGCGATCCGGAGCGCCTCGCTGTCGATCTGACCCTGCACATCGCTTGCCCGCGGCTGCGCCGTCATACCGCCTCCTCGTCTGTCTGCTTGGGTTTGGCTCGATACAGTCGCAGGCCGCGACCGGCAGCGACGATGCAGGAGCGGCCCTCGCGGTCACTCAGCAGGACGGTCCAGCTTCCGTCGCGCCGGTCCTGCAGCAGCTCGAGGACCGCGCCGTCCGGGCGGATGCCCAGACCGGCCGGGCGCTCGCCGTAGCGGATCGTCAGATAGTCGATCACCGAACGGCGTTCGCCGCAGCCGGCCGAACCGCTGGCAGCGAGCATCAAAAAAGCCGCCCCGAAGGCGGCCATGCAGAGAGATCGCCTCGGACCCA
Organism: Rhodovibrionaceae bacterium; assembly: GCA_028285215.1. GTDB lineage: Bacteria > Pseudomonadota > Alphaproteobacteria > Kiloniellales > DSM-21159 > Algihabitans. The sequence continues at coordinate 16,922 of JANQPZ010000297.1, forward strand.
GCGGCATCACGGCGTCTCCAGCGCGGTGACCCGCGCCTCCAGGGCCGCAAGCCGGGTCTCCTGCTCGGCGCGCGCCGTCTCCAGGGCCTCTACGGTGCCCGACAGCTCCTTGATCGCCGCGACGGCCAGGGCGACCATGATCGGGTAATGCAGCGCGTCCGGCTCGCCTCCGATGTAGTGGACGAACTCGGTCAGACCGGCGTCGTGGACCTCCTCTGCAACGAAGCCCGCGAAGACCCGGTCGTCGCTCTGGTCGGCCGGCCTGTAGGAGACCGGACGCAGCGCCTTCAATTCCGCCAGCCCGCGCGTGTAGTCGGCGATATCGCGCTTGTACTTGCGCGCGGAGGAGCTGCGGCGAAGCTGGCCGGCGCTATCGACCGCCACATTGGCGGGAGTCCCGGTCGTTTGGGAAAAAACGGGCGGCGACCGCACGATCCCATCCGCGTCGAGGCGAAGCTCCGTGTTGGCGCCGCGCAGCCAGAGCGAGCCACCGTTGGCGCGGATCTCGGTGCCCCTCAATCCAGGACCAGATCCATTGCCCGTCCCGTTCAGGGTGATTCTGAAGTCGTCCGCATCCGCGAAGTTCCCCATTGAGATACGTGTACTGGCAGAACCGCCCTGGCTGTTGTTTCTGAACCGCGCCATCTGCCGCAGACTATTGACGATTACGTCACTGCTCATGAGGCCGCTGAAGGCCAGATCGGTGAAGCTGCCGGTCGGCAGCAGCGCGCCGGAGATCCGGTCGAGCTGAAAGGTGTTGGCGGCATAGACGACCTGATAGTAGAGGCCGCTGATGATGACGCCGGCCGGGATGCCCGCGCCACCGAACTGCAGGGGGTGCGGCCCCAGGCCCGAGACCGCCATGGTCGCAGGGCCGGTGTTGGTGGCGCCGGCCTGGAAGCGGAAGACCATGCCGTCGCGCAGCGCGACCACCGAGGGGCGCGGCGTCAACGTCAAGGCATTGGGGGTGCCGTCGGCCGTACCGGCAAAGGAGAAGGGCTCCTGCGCCAGGCTGATCGAGTCCGGCGTGAAAACGACATACTTGGTTCCGGGGCCGAGCGAGAGTGGCGAGGTCGAGTAGACCGAACCGTCGAAGCTCAGCCGGGCGCCGCGCGTCAGGCTGCCGCCGGCGCCGCCGATCGTACCGACACCGATCTCCCAAGCGGTGGGAGCATCCAGGGCCCCTTCTAGGATGACGTAGCCGATCTCGTCGTCGGTGGCCGCCTGCCCTTGCGTGACGGCCTCCGCCAGGTTGATGTAGGCGGCCGAGGGGGCGTTGCCGAGCGTCAGCGCGCCGACCCCAGTTGTGATCGTCGTTGCGACGCAACGGTCGGCGAGCGTCTGCATTACAGGTCCTCCTCGATTCGATAGGCCAAACGGGACAGATTGAAGCTGTAGCTTTGCAGCGGGCTCAGCCCGTCGACCCGCCCGAAGAGCGTCGTCTTGGCCGGGCTCTCGGGATCCCAGCAAAAGAGAACCTGACCGGTCCGCCCGTGGACCCGCTGCGCCTCCAGCAGCGCTTCGGCCTCGGCATCGCGCAAGACTTCGTGCTGGAAGCCGACCTGGCGCGGCCTCGGTCCCAGGTCGGTGCGGATGACCCCGCTGCGCGGAGAGCGCGCCTTGCGGCCCTCGTCGGCCCAGATGCGCTCGAGCGGATAGGCCACGTTTACCGGCGTCTGAATGGCCGGGCCGGCCCAGAGACGACCGAGTTCCTTTGGCAGCGTGATGTCGTAATCCCAGCCCAGCCAGAAGGCATCGGCTTCCACGGCCTGCGGCAGACGCAGAAACCAAGTGCGCGCGACCGGGTCGACGCCGCTTTCAACGACGCCGGTATCGAAGACATCCGCACCGTCGAGACGCAGGCGCGCCCGCAGCCCGTCGGTGGGCGCCGGCACGACCCCCCATCGCGGCCAGGCCGCGGCCAGCACCTCCACCTGTCGCACCTGCCCGAACTCAGCGATCACATAGGCCAGGTCGCCGAACCGCGTGCCGCCGCGCCAGATCTCTGAAATGGCCGGCCGCTGGACGTTCTCGATCGGCAAGTCGGGCGCCTCGCCATCCGAAGGCCTCCTCATCGTGCCCGAATCGACGTAGTTGATGACGGAGAGCAGCGCATTTGCCATAGCTCAGCCCCAGACCGTGAGTTCGCCGTCGCCGAGACTGCGGCCCACGACCTGCACGGCCTTGCCGGCACCGAAGCCGCCGCGCGGGTAGGTCACGATGACGGTTTGGCCGAGGGGCGTGAGCGCGACTTTCGGCCCGACCGGCAGGCGATAGAGCCGGCGGTCTGGCCCGTGCAGCGCCAGAAGCAGTTGCGCCAAGGCCAGGGCGTCGATCTCTTCCTTGAAGAGAGTGACGAGCGTCTCCGGCTCGGCTGACGCGAAGTGTCGCTCGGCGACCTCGGCGTCGCTGGCGCTGGTCTCCTGGTAGTCCTGCCCGAAGCGCTGCCGGTCCGCGTCCGAGACGGCGCCGGCGAAGTCCTGCTGCGGCGTCCAATTCAGCCGGTATCCGACGCGCTGCCGCCAACGCGGTGCCGGCAGATCCAGCGCTTCGATCCGGCCGCGGAAGTCGAGCGGGCCGAAATTGAGGATGGACTCCACGGCCGCCGGCACGCGCAAGCGGCCGATCGCGATCGCCCCGGTCTCGTCTTCCCCCCACCAGCCGGCGACCGAAGCGGCCAGCCGGTCCAGCACCTCTGCGACGCTCGGCGCCCCTCCGGCATCGACCGACCGCGCCCCTTCGGCCGAGGCGATCGACGACAGGAAGAGGCCCGCCCGGCCGGCCGGCCAATCACAGGCGAAGGTGCCGCTCGCCAGCCCGACTTCCCCGATCCCGGCCATTGCCAGCACCCGCCGCGCGATCGCCGCGTGGCTGTCGGCAAAGAAGCCCTGGCCGTCGACGTCGCCCTCCAGGTCCCAGGTTATGCGACTGCCTTCGTTGAGGCTGTGCAGCCGACCCAAGCCTTCGGCCAGGCAGGAGGCGTACTGACCGGCCGAGAGGCTTGCGGCTGCCAGGGCCGCGTAGTCGGCGAAGTCCCCGGCGTAAGCCAGAGAGATGCCCCGGTCGCGGCAGTCCAGCAGGGCGCGGATACGGCCGGAGTGCAGCCGGTAGGTCAGGGTCGCAGCGACGATCAGGTCGCCCTCGACGTTGAAGACCTCGCCGAAGGTCATGGGCATCCGGACGCCCGCCCAAAGCGCGTCGCCCTCCTCGCCGCCGGTGCCCTGGTAGATGCGATTCTGCGCCGGGTTCTGGAGCCGCACCCGTGCGCCCCCGATCTCAATCTCCAGGGTTTCTTCGTCGGCCAGCCAGTCGGCCATCGTCGCCTCGTAGAGCAGCGAGTGGTCGGCATAGTTCGGCAGCCGGTCGCGCTCGTACACCGCCTTGAGGACCCGCAGCTTGCGGCCCGCGATGGTGTAGAGGTCGGGCCAGACGTCGAGCGCGCCGTCAAGGTTGTTCAACCGGATCCGCCCGGCGGAGAGACCGCTGCGGGTGCCGGCCTCGGGCGTGACGGGAATCTCCTGGTCGAGTTGCGGCTCTTCGTCCAGTCGCGCTTCGTACCAGCGGGAGTTGCGCCACTGTCGCAGCACCGGCCCGACCGGCTCGGCGACTTCCTCGTAAGGGCTGACCCAGCCTCGGTCGCTCAGCCGGAGCGTGACCGTCTCGCCTTCGATCGCCGCGCCGAAGGGCAGCGCTGCGACCGGCGCCGTCGCGACCGCCAGAGGCGGAAAGCGCTCGGCGGTCGGCCGGCCCGTATAGGCGGCGATCTCCAGCAGGTAAGACGCCGAGTCCGCGACCAGCGCCTCGACCGACTGGGGCGCGTCAGGCAGCGGTGCGTCGAAGGGCAGCGCCGCCAGCGGCGTGCAGGCCAGACAGGCGAGCGCCGGCACCATCAACCGCGCTCGATGAGGCTGCGGTTGATGCCCTGCAGTTGCCGCAACATGCGCTGCCCTGTGCGCGCCGATTCGCCGCCCTGGCGGACGCCTTCTTCGGCGATCTCCAACAGGCCGCCGGCGACGGCGCGGAGATCCTGGCGGAGTTGGCGAACCTCGTTCGCCGTCTCGCCATTGTCTCCGCCAGCCATCGGCATGGCCCCGGTCGCGTTCATCATGGCCAGGTTTTCCATGCCGATCCGCTCAGCGGCAGCGGCGCGAACGACGAACTCGCCGTTGCTCAACATGGCCGGAATCAGATCATCCGTCGGACCGCCTGGACCGAAGACCGGCCCCCCCATGGCCCGCTCTTGTCGCGACGGCCGGGGAGCTGGGGGAGTTTGGCCAATTGCCCGGTAGTATGCCTCCACCTCCTCGCGATAGCGCCGCATGTCGGAGCTGCTGGGGCCGGCTTCGCCGCCGCCGGTCGGGAAAGGCGGGCGTCTGGGGATCGAGCGTGCCCGCGGCGGCGGCGGCGTCCGTTCCGTCACGGCCGGCGGAAGCGGCACGGGGGTCGGCACAGCGATCGGTGCGACCCCGGCGGCCTCGATCTCAGCCAACAGGCGCGCGACAAAATCAGACGTCGCCTCGCCGACGGCCGCAACATCGTTGAACGCGCCCTTAAGAGACTCCAGCGACGCGGCGCTTTCGGCGAAGACGTCGGCAAAGTCCGACGAGCTGGCATAGACGCCGTCGGCCATCTGGAGCAGCACGTCGCGCTGTCGGGTCGCCTGCTGGGCCGCCTCGGCGTCGCCGGCCAGCCCAAGCTCGACCAGCCGGTCGAACTCGCGCTGCGCTTCCTCCAACCGCTCCTTTGGCGAGAGCGGCGAAAGCCCGCCGACCGCGTCGCCCGACAGCGCCCGGTCGATGGTCTCCCGCAGGCCGGCGAAGGAGGCGCCGGCCGCCTGCTGGATGATCGCAGCCCGCTCGAGGCCGATCAGCTCTTCGACTTGCGTGATGTCCGCGCCGATCTTGATGGCCGCTTCCAGCCGGGCCCGGGTGTCCCGTTCGTGAACCTCCATGGCGAAGGCGAGCGGATCGGTGATCTGCAAGATGGCGTCCCGGGTGTCGCGATCGAACGTCCTCCGCGTGCCCGCGGCGAAGTCCTCGGTCGAGAGACTCAGATCGGCAGCCCGCCGGAGACCGTCTTCGAAGGATTCCACGAGACTTTCCATCGCCGCCTGGAAGTTTGACAGGGGCCGCTCGGCCGCGACGACAGCGTCGTAGACCTGCCCGAACTGGAATGCCTGCTCAATCTCCTCCAGCGACATGCGCGTCCGCGTGACCGACGCGATGATCGTCTCGAAACCTTCGGACAGGCCCTCGAGCTCGGTCTGCAGCAGCGCCGCCTGCACGGCGGCCGCGGTCGTCTGCTCTCCGAGGAAGAAGGCGATATTGCCACGCGGCCCGCTGTGCGGGTCCGAGGAGGCTGGACCATAGATGGCCTCCATCCCCGCGAGGGTTCGTACATTGCCGACCGAGACATGCGCGCCACCCTTCGACGGGAAATCCCCGAGAAACACGCCGCCCGGCAGCCAGCCCGTCGGTGTCGCACCCGTCATGGCGACCAAAATGTTCAGCGCGTCCGCCAGCCCCTGGGCGGCCTCCGCCGCCGCCGCCGCGGAGCCGCCGTTGTTCGCCGCGCCGGGGAGCCCGAGGAACATGCCGTCCTGCATGTCGATGCCCGCCAGCGCGTTCGGCCCGACGGACTTCCCGGGCCCGAACAAGCCGCCCAACAGTCCACCGACCGCGCCGCCGACGATGCCGCCGATAGGACCGCCGATGGCCGTCCCGACCAGGCCCAGTCCTGCGCCGAGCCCGGTGCCGGCCAAGGAGTTGCCGCCCGTCAGTCCGGACACCAGGCCGCCGACGCCGGCGCCGATGCCGAGACCGCCGAGGGCATTGCCTATGGTGAAGACCTGGCCGGCTGCGGGAGGACCGACGAAGCCGGAGGGCAAGCTGGAGAAAATCGGCGTGTTCATGAAGCCGCCGGCACCGCCGCCGAACAACCCGCGGCCGATGCCGAGAAGATCGCCGGCGGAGCCGAGAAGTCCACCGCCCCCGCCACCAGCAGCCCCAGCCGGCGCCTGACCAAGGCCGAAGAACGACGGAGCGGCACCGACCAATCTCGTAGCAATGGGCACTACGATCTGTTGTGTCGCCGCTTGTGCTGCGATGTCGGCTATGGTTCGGAAAAAGGTGTCTTTAACGAACTCAAGATAGTCAGTGTGATCATCGCGGAGCGTCCGATAGAACGCGTCCCCTAACCCTCGACGAGCTTCATCCTCGATTTCTTCAATCGTCTGCTTGAACTCTTCCTCATACTCTTCGAGTTGCCGCTTCGCCGTTTCGGCAGCCTCTTTCAAGTCCAGAGAGCGCTTGAACGCCTCGGCCCGCTCCGCTGCCTCTTCTGCCCCGACACCAGCCTCCTCGAGAGTGCGGCGCAAGTCGGCCGCAGCGGCTTCGGATGCCGTCATGGCGCCCTTCAAGACCTGGGTCTGTTGCGCCAGGTCGGCCATCGTGTCGTCGAAGTCTTCGAGGGCCTTGGTGGCTTCGCCAGTCGCGGCTTCGCTCTCTTCGAGAGCAACACCAAGGTCGACCAGCGCCGTCTCCAATTGCGCGCCTGACACTCCGGCAGTACGGAGGGTGTTCTCGGCTTCGGCCAGAACGGCTTCGATTTCCGTCATCTCATCGGTTGCGACGGCCGTCTCCAACCCGAGCTGGCGGGTCTGATTGGCTACCGCATCTAGGGCCGCCTGCGCCCTCTTGGCCGCTGCCTCTTGTTCCTTCAACGCTTCAGCCGTCTTCATGACTCCCGGCGCAGCATCTCCGGGTATCGCAGCAAAAAGGGCCGCGGTCTCTGCTGGACGATCGACCGCACCACGAATGGTCTGGCCGTAGAGCTGGAGCCCCTGCGAAGTCAGTGCTGCCGCTGGTGCCCCAGTCGCAAACGGGCCGCCAAGCGGCCCGGTCAACGCGCCTTCCATAGACCGGTCAGGATTCAGGTCAGGTTGGCGGGTTAGCGCAGAGTTCAGACGGCCGAAGACCGATCCTTCGAACAGCCCTTCCAAGCTGGTCAGTTGCTCGACGAGCGTCCGCGCCTCGTCGGCCAGCAATCGTAGTACACTGCCGCCGACTTCGCCGAGGGCCCGAAACCCCTCTATCAACGCGGGGTCGGACATGATGCCGCGCACTTCGTCGGCATCGGTGGCCAGTCCGGACATCAAGCCCTGCTGAACATTCGTGCGTAGCACGGCGTTCAGCGTATCGATCTCGCGCGCCGTATCGCCCATGGACTGGATCATCGCGTCGTCCAGCACCAGCCCAAGTCGAGTGGCCGTAGCTGAGAACTCCGCGATCCCAACCGAGCCCCGGCGCAGCAAGTTAACGAGCGCCGCGCCTTCGGAGTCGAAAGCTTTGAACGAGATCCGCAAGGCCTCTTGTTGGCTTTCCGCGCCGGCTGCCGCATCGGCCAGATCCATCAGCACCGCCTCGACCGAGCGGGTGCGGCCCTCAGCCGTGCGAAGCTGGACGTTGTACTGCTCGAGAACGGGAAGGAGTTCGCCCGTGCCTTGCTGAGCCTCGCCAACGCGGCGCGTGAAGCGCTGCAATGCCATGTCCAGGGTGTTCTGGGCTACACCGACCTCACCAGCGGCAAAACGGTACTCCTGTAGTGACCTAGTCGACAGACCCAGCTTGTCGGACTGCTCCTGAAGCGATCGAGCGGTCTGGAGAGTCTCGCGAGCGAAGCCGGTGAGTTGGCGAACCACCATGGCGCTAGCGAAGACCTGCACGGCGCGCGTCGCTTGAGTCATGCGGCGGTTGAAGCTGTCGATACTCCGGTCAAACCCTCGAAGCGACCGCTCCATCCGTCCGGTCGACTGAGCGGTGGCCTGCTCGGCGCGACGCATCTCCCGCCGTAGCTGCTCGGTCGTCGCATCGATCCGGACCAACAGTTGCTCGACTGCCGCCATGCTTCACCCCTTCTCCGACAGAGCTGTGAGGACGTTGTCGAGCTTCCGCGCTACCGCTGCCCTGTCCGGCTTCTCGTCGGGCACAGGCGGTTCCTTCACCTTCACGCCGAGCAACTGGGCCAGAGAGTCGAACAGCTCACGCTGAAACTCGTATTTCGCCCTGACGGCAATGGCGATGTCTGGCCACGATGTTCGTCGCGCCATGTCGGGCGTCCATCCGAGAACCCCAGTTGCTTGCTTAAACCGCAAAGCCCGATAGGCCGAGAGGGTTAGCCGTTTCCCTCCTCGCCCGCCGTGTCTTCGTCATCGTCATCTACAGTGAGCGAGCCGCCCTGCATCAACATCAGCAGGTACTTCTGAAGCGGGGCCATCAGGCCCGTCATGCCGGCCGTGTAGATCTTGCCAGGAAGCAGGTTGGCCCGCTTCTGCTTCATTCCGGCTCCTGCGGCGATAATGGTTGCCCATTCCTGACGGTTGTAGTTCGGAACACTCTCGAAGGCCGGCCGCAGTCCCCCAAAGGCTCGCTCGATCTTGCTGCAGGCGTCTTCACATGCCGTTAGCTTGATCTCTTCTTCTCCCAACGTGATGTAGACAGCGCCCTCATCGAGCGCTTTCTCGTCTTCGGACTTCTCCATGTCTCTTTCTCCAGGATTGCCAGGGGTGCCAGGGGTGGCCGGCAGCGGCGCCTGGCACACCGCCACCGGCCGATCGCCGGCCAGCGAAACTAGACCGCGTTGATTTTCAGGATGTCGGAGTTGATGCCGATCGTGGCGTTGATGCGGACAATCGTTTCCGTGTCGCCGACCGTGATCGGGGCACCCATGACTTTGCCCCGGAAGTAGAACGTCGTCGGCGCGGCGCCTGTGCCGGATCCCGGGTCGTCCAACTGGACCCGGAAAGCGAAATCGCTGTCGCTTTCGAGGGCGGCGGCAAGGTCGGTCTGTCCGGTGTTGGCGCTATCGTGGCCGATCACGACCTGGATGTTCTGGGCGTTCCGGCTTCCCTTGAATTTGCGCACTCGGCGATCAGCAAGGGCGGTGAAGTTCACTTCGTTGAACACGTCACCGAACTCGCCGATGTTCTCGACTTCCCCGACCTCGACAAAGCCCAAGGCTTCGTAGTCGGTCTGGCTTGCAGCGGTAGAGTTGGCCGGGCCGATCGCAATCGTCGACCCAGCCGCAGTATCGACTGCCATGTCTAGGGCTCCTTTCAGAGGATGGCCGACGCTTCACAGCGTTGGCGGTGGCGCTTGCCCAGGGCGCTGTCTCGGGGCGCTCCCACGGTGGGGATCTCAGTGCTTAGTGCTCGGTGAGGGCTCGAACCGTCACCGTGCCCATGAACGTCTCGTTGTCAGGTTCGCGCTGGGGGAGCCGACGGATAACGTAAAGTCGCACCATTCGACCGCTTTCCATGGGCAAGCGCTGCTGGTGCAAAGCGCCATCAATCAGCGCCATGATGTCCAGAACCTCGCGTTGGCCGGAGTAGCGCGACCAGACGTTTAGGTAGACGAAGCTTTCGTCTCGCCGGCTGGAAAGCGGATCGTTAGGCCTGGCGACCTGGCTGCTGATCACGACATAGGGATACGCTGCACCTTGCGGAACGTCGTCGTAAACCGGAACGGCAAGAGCGACCCGCAGGGCGTCGAGTATTGCCTTGTGTAGCGCCAAGCTCGGGGCGGTCACGATGCGCCGCCTTGCCGAGAGACCCGCTCCAAAACCAGCCGGATGGCCGTTTGGGTTTCCCTGACGATCTGGGCTCGGTTCAGGTCGAAAGCAGGCTGCATGAACGGCGTCGGCGCCCGTGCCGGCACATTCATCGTGTAGGGCTGACCGCCAGCCCGGCGTGCTGTCACCTGGCCGCCCTTGGTGCCGAACTCAACGAAGCGCGCATAGAACAGATCCCGCTGCTTCGACGGCGTCACCAGTCCGATCCGTGCCGTCAAGCCGTCGCGGGCAATACGCTTGTCCAGCGCTCGTGCGAGATCCCCGCTATCCTTTGGGACCAGCGACAGCATGTCGCCGAGTATGAAGCTCGCTCCCTGCTCAATTGGTTGGCGTATTTCCTTGGTCGCCTCTGGGCCCAGGCGCCGCAACGTCCGGCGCAGCTTTCCAACCCCTCGGAGACCAGAGCGCTGCCGAGTTGTACTCGCCATGCTTGCTTTGCCCCCTCATCTGCAGCACCATGCGTGCTATGAACCGCCTGGCCGTCATATGCCGCAAGATCGCCATCGGCTGGTCGATCCTGATGTTGCTGATCGTTCTGGTGTCGTGCGGAGAGCTGCTGCTATCGACCGACACGGCCGCCAGCGATGCCGCGTTGGGCCTGAGTCTTGCCGGCTGGATCGTGTCGCAAACCGTCAACGTGATCCTCTGGTTGATCATCGCCGGTCCCTGTACGGTCATCTGGTTACTTGGTCGCCAGAACCAGTCGAACGAGTCCAGGGCGCTCGGCAACACCGATCGCCACTGGCGCGACTAGGTCAGCAAGCAAAAGACAACCCAGGCCAGCGCCCATAGGGCGAACAGCGAAGCCGCCCACCAAGCCTCCCGTTTGGTCGGCGGCGGTCCAACTCCGACAATGCCTTTCGGTGGACGGCCCGGCATCAGACCGCAACTCCTAGCTCGCAGTCGAAGGTCAGATAGAGCGGTCGCGGCCCGGCATCGGCGATAAACCGGATGTTCATCTGACTACCTCGCCAGACCATGATATTTGCCTCGTTGATAGCCGCCGTTACGCTGTCGCGGCGTAGGGTGATCCGATAGTTGCGCGGGCTCTCAGTCTGTTCGGCCATGTCGCGCTCACGGCCTGAAAGCGGCAGCACCTTGGCCCAACGGGTCGCTACATCGACCCACGTCTCCGTATTGCCGCCGTAGCCGTCTGGCGTCTTGACCGAACGGCGGATCGTGACCCGCTGATCGAGATCGCCAGGACCGACCTTCACGGCCATCACGGCAACAGCACCCGCCAGCCAGCGGAGCGGGTTCCCCAGCGCTTCAAGCCATCGCAGTAGGTCACCGACGCTCCGGCGAAGACCAGCCGGATCATGTCGTCGAAGTCCTGATAGGTCCGACGACCAGGGTGCAGCTCGACGCCAGAGACGACGTGGCTGTAGTCAGCAGCCGTGACGATCACGGCCGATCGAGCGACGCGCCGCAGTTCCGTGAGAGCGGGTAGTTGATCATCATGAAGGAGATGCTCGATGACATCGAACATCGTCACGACGTCGAACGACCGATCGTCAACCGGCAGCCTCCAGGCCACGCCCTGCATGACGCGCCCGCCGCACAAGCTGGCCGTCGCCTCTACGCCCAAGACGTTCGAGAAGCCCAGACGTTCGGCGTCCTCCAACATCTCGCCCCGGCCGCAACCGACGTCGAGCAAGCTCCCGCCCGGCACGTCGAGCAGCATCTCGTTGGCCATGTTCCGCCGCGACGCGCCCATCCGATACCAAGCCAGTTTGTAAGCGTCGTCGTACTTGGCGATTTCGGCCTTCTGCTCGGGGGTCAAAGCACATCCTCCAACTGAGCCCGCGGGAAGCAGCGCAAGGCCGTCTCTCGGCTAGCATTGATGATCTCGACACCCGGTTCGACGTCTTGGGCCGCTGCGTTGAACTCCTCGATCCAGCCGGCGTAGAGCTGATCGGACGGATTGTTGAGCGGCCGTGGATGATCCCCGTGATGGTGGGCCAGACCGCCGGTTGACTGCATGTCGAAGCCCAACAGGATGACGCGCGCCGCGCCCATACAGATCGCCAGGTTGACCGCCTGAAAGCCGCTGTTGGTGCCGCGGTACAAGAAGCCGCGCCGCAGACATGGCGCCGGCGGCTTGACCGCCTGTACGGTCTTGACGTCGGAGCGCCGAACCCGTTGGTCGCTGCAAACCTTGAGACCCGCGAATTGGCCTGGCAGAGGCTCGGCGTGGGTCCACCAGCGCTCGTCGACAGCAAAGAGCAGATCGGCCCAGGGGGCCGACGTCCATGTCGAGTTGACCACCACGACGGCGTCGGCCCGTTCCCGAGCGCCGTCGAGATCCTCGACCTTCAGACTAGGGCCCGAGGCCGCTACTACGACCGTCTTGCCGGACCACCTGAGGTCCGGCTTCCACCGCTCGGTCACTGAAAAGCGACCATCCGGAACGGATCGGTCAAGGCCCGAACGCCAAGGGCCAGCTCGTCCGACACCGTACCCATCTCGACAATCCCGCGATGCTCGTACCAATGCGACACCATCAGCAGGATGGCTTGCCGGATGGCCTGCGGGACGTCCGAAGCGGCGTCGCCGTAGCCGGCCACAAAGGTCGTTGTCACAGCCTGCTCTTGATCTCGCGTCTGCGGCCAAGTCTCTCCGAAGGCCAGGACGATCCGACCCCGCTCCGTACCGCTGTCGAGCACCCGATATCGGGCACTGTTTAGCGTCTGGGTCGCGCCATCGCGATCGATGTAAGCGATCGAACTGACCGACTGCAGCGGAGGCAGCGGGACGTCGATGCCGTCGCGATCATCATCCGGAAAGGCGTCGAGATGTCCCCGCCACGTCTGGGTCAACAGCGCACGGCCCAGGACGCCCGACCATCCGTCAACGTGATTGGTCGCAACATCGATCAGCGCAGCGATGAAAGCGTCATCGTCGTTGTGGTCGATCCGAAGCTGAGCCTTGGCCTCTGCGGTCGTGACCGGTGTGGTCGTCGGCGCGGCCGTGCGGACCAACCCGTACATTCAGGCGCTCTTGCGACGGCGCTTGCTGGCCGGCTCGTCGGCGGGCTTGCTGGCCAAATTTGACGGCTCCGCGCTGACCAGTGGTTCCGGATCGGCGTCACCTGGGCGCTTGGCGATACGTCGGTCGATATAGTCGAGCGCTTGGTGGCGCGGCAGCTCGTAGATCCACCCGGCCGTGAAGTGCTCGACCACCTGGCCGGACTGGTCGCGTTCGGCGTGATTGGTCAGGAACTTGACCTGCATGGCCCTACTCCTCGCTTCCCGCCTTGGCCAAGATGTCGTCGGCCTCGGCGGCCTTGCCGACCTTTCGACCAACCAGCGATTCGGCCAGCTTGATCCGCTGGAAGTGATGGAGACTGCGCCAGTCCTCGGGAATCTTCGTCACCGACCCCGAGGCAGGCTTGGTCACATAGTCGCGGTTCGGCACCATTGACTTGTCCATTTCCGCACCCCCTACCCGAACGGCTACGCCGATCTTCTCTAGGCGCTTGACCTGAGTGTCCGAGAAGCCAGCCGTCTCGCCCGCCAGGTAAGGCGTGTGGTTCTTGATGAACTTCACCAGGATCATTGGTCGATCGGCGGGACCGTCAGGCCCCGCCGCTCCCTATCGAGAGGTCAGACGGCCGTCGCCGTCACAGGGTTCTCGGTCGACCCGGCCAACGCGTAGTTGACATAGAGGATCGCCGTGTCGGTGTTGGCCCGCGACAAGTCGGGCGTGAACTGCGCCCGAACGAACCGGTCGGCCGCCGACAGGTCGACGTCGAGTTCCACGACACCGGTTTCGGTCGAACCGCCCGTCGCACCGGTGGCCTGCACGGTAGAGGCGAGCGCATCGCCGAAGTCGGCCGCACCGGTGCCGCTGCCGTCACTGGCATCCTGGAGGTTAGCAGCAACGGAAATGGTCTCCGTCGCACCCAAGGTCGCCGTGTAACCGATGGTGACCTTGAGGCTTGAGAAGCCGAGGCGGTCGATCCAAGCGCCGTTCACCTCGGTATCGTCTCCGGAGCCACCGGCCGTTACACTGACGCCGGCCACTCCAAAGCGGGTCGCAATCAGCGCGCCCGCGTCCTGCATCGAAGCGTGCATGTCTCTTCTCCTCTATCTGCGGGCTTAGTAGGTGACTCCGGTCAGCACCGAGAATGCCCTGTCCCGCTCAAGCTTGACGTCGGCATAGAGTTCCATGTGGATCAGCATCTCGTTGCGCTGGACAAGGGAGCGGTGTTCGGATCCGGCTTGATAGGATCCCTCGATCGAGACTCGGACCTCGGCGTCGGAGCCATTGGCCACCAAGATGGACGGGCCGTCGCCGAACATGATCTCGGTTTCCGAGCCACCACCCAGATTGCCGGGAACCTGGTTGGTCTTGAGGATCGGATAGCCCAGAAGTGTGTTGTTGCCGTCGATGGACGGGTAGATGCGCTCTCCGCTGTCCCGAAGATCTGCCAGGAACCCACGTGTCCGTGGCCGCATGACCCAGTAGCCAGAGGTGATCATGATGTTGGCTTCTTCGATCACCGTGATCCGAGACCGCAAGTCAGCCTGGACGTCGGCTGCCGAACTGCCAGCGATTGCTTTGCTGTTTCCGGCGGCGATCTGGTTGCGAATGCCAAGCGGCACCTTCTCTGT
>JANQPZ010000360.1 GCA_028285215.1 Rhodovibrionaceae bacterium
GTCGGTTGATAGCCGTCGAGCCAGACAACATCGCCATTGCAGACGAAGAAGGGCGCGTCGCCCAGCTCCGGCAAAGCCTTCTTCACTCCGCCGCCCGTCTCCAGCAGCTCGGTCTCCTCGCTGAACACCAGCGGCGGTTCGCTGAAATGGGACAGGTGATCGCGCAGTTTGGCCCCCAGGTGATGGAGGTTGACCACCGCCTTCTCGATCTCCGCTGCGGCCAGCCGGGCGAGGATGCGGTCGATCATGGGCACGCCGTGCACGGCGATCATCGGTTTCGGGGTCGTCTCGGTCAGCGGGCGCATCCGCTCGCCGCGGCCGGCGGCGAGCACCATGGCGCGGGTCAGTGTCATCAAGCAGCCTCGTGCGGTGCGGGGGACAGGCGGAGTTCGGCCGGCCAATGGGCGGCGAACCAGTCTGCCACGGGTTTTAGCGTCGGGTGACCCAGATTGCGGTTTAGGTGCCGCCAGGTGCGCGGAATATGACGCAGATAGCCCGGTTTGCCGTCGCGGCGGTCCAGGCGTGTGAAGACGCCGACGATTTTCGCCGCGCGCTGTGCGCCCAGGATCGCGTAGCCCTCGCGGAACGCTGGGGTATCGAAGACGGGCAGCGCAGCGAAGTAGGCCGCCAGCGACGCCTCCACCGTTTCCGGTGCGATGTCGCGGCGCGCGTCCTCCAGCAGAGAGACCAGGTCGTAGGCCGGATGACCGATCAGCGCATCCTGGAAATCGAGCAGTCCGACGGCCGCCGGGCCCTCGCGGCGTGGCAGCGTCATGAGGTTGTCGACATGGAAATCCCGCAGGACCAAGGTCGGCGTGACTTCATCGAGCCGTTGGAAGACTTGCCGCCAGGCGGCGTCGTAGGCGGATTGGGCCGCCTCCTCCAACGCCCGACCGGTGATGGCCGGCCAAGTCCACTCGGTCAGCAGCCGCGCTTCGCGCGAGAGCTCATCGGCATCGTAGCGTTCCAGAACGACCGCCGATGCTGTGGTCCGTGCTGCGCGCTCGTCCGCCAGCCAGCGCGACTGCAGGGCCGTGAGCGCGGTGATCGCGTCCAGATAGAGCGGCGTTTCCTGGGCGCCCTCAGCCAGTGCGACGGTAAAGGTGTTGTCGCCGAAGTCTTCCAGCAGCGCGAAGCCCTTGGCCTCGTCGGCGGCCAGGATGCGTGGCGCCGAAAGCTCGAGGGCCTGAAGCAAACGTGCGATCTCCAAGAACGCGGCCGGCTTTTCCTTGTCCGGCGGTGCATCCATCAACACGGCGGTCTCGGCGCCGCGGCGCAGCCGGTCGTAGCGCCGAAACGAGGCATCGGCCGCGAGGGTGGCGCGATCGCCAAGGTTCCAGCGGTGCTCGGCCAGGAAGCTCTGCAAATCCGTGAGCCGATCACTTGCCGTCATGCGCCCGCCAGCTCCTGCGCGTCCTCCGCCAAGCGGGCAGCCCAGGTCCCGAGGCCGCGCAAGGCGGCGCGTCGGGGTTGACCGTCGGTCGAAAGCACGGTCAGCTCGAGGTCCAAGCGGTTCTGCGGCAACTGGCCGCCCAGGCGTTCCGGCCATTCGATCAGGCTTATGCCCTCGGCCAAGGCTTCTTCGAACCCCAGTTCCCAGACGTCCTCGGGGTTTTCGATCCGGTAGAGATCGAAGTGCCAGACCTGCCGATCGCCGCGCTCATAAACCTGCACCAGTGTGAACGTCGGGCTCGGTACCTCTTCGGCCGGACCGGGCAGGGCGTTGATCAAGGCGCGGCAGAGAGCGGTCTTG
Source organism: Rhodovibrionaceae bacterium (assembly GCA_028285215.1). GTDB lineage: Bacteria > Pseudomonadota > Alphaproteobacteria > Kiloniellales > DSM-21159 > Algihabitans. The sequence continues at coordinate 1,754 of JANQPZ010000360.1, forward strand.
CCCGAACCCAGATCGCCGCTCAGGGCGACGACATCGCCGGTTCGCAAGAGCGCCGCCAAGCGCGCGGCCAGACCCTCCGTGGCCGCTTCGTCGGCAAGCGGCACCTCGATACGCGCGTCTTCTGCAACCGGCAAACCCATAGCGCTGCCTTGTACACGGCGCCGCGCGCGCCCGTCCAGCGGGCCGCAGTCTTGTCATCGCCCCGTCAGCCCGCCATCTTCGTGCGTGTCGTTCCCTTCCCGCCCACGAGTAGTTTCGCCCTCTATGATCCAGCAAATCCACACTACGGATGTGGCTATCGTCGGCGCTGGCCCCGTCGGCCTGTTCGCAGTGTTCGAGCTCGGCATGCTGAAGATGCGCACGGCGGTGATCGACGTCTTGGACGCCATCGGCGGCCAATGTGCGGCGCTCTATCCCGAGAAACCGATCTACGACATTCCCGGCTATCCCAAAGTGATGGCCTACGACCTCGTGGAGAAGCTGGCCGAGCAGGCGGCGCCCTTCGACCCGAGCTATCATCTGGGCCAGCGGGTCGAGCGGCTCGAGCGCGGATCGGACGGCCTTTGGCGACTGACGACGTCGAGCGGCGCGACGATCCAGGCCAAGGCGGTGGTGATCGCCGGCGGAGTCGGGGCGTTCGGACCCAACCGGCCGCCGCTGCCCGGCCTGGAAGGCTACGAGGCAAGCGGCGCGGTGCAGTACATGGTGCCCAAGCCCGAGGTTTTCCGCGACAAGCGGTTGGTCATCGCGGGCGGTGGCGACTCCGCGCTCGACTGGGCGCTCAATCTCGCGCCGCTCGCCCGCTCCGTCGCGCTGGTTCACCGGCGGGCGAAGTTCCGCGCGGCGCCCGACAGCGTTGCCAGGCTGCAGGCCTTGACGGCAGACCCGGCCAAAGACGTGGACCTGGTGGTGCCCTACCAGCTGCACGGTCTGGAGGGGGATGGACGCAGCCTGTCGGCTGTCGTGGTGAGGGATCTGGAGGGCCGGGAGCGCCGGCTCGAGGCGGATGTCCTCCTACCCTTCTACGGCCTTTCCATGAATCTCGGTCCGATTGCCGAGTGGGGCCTCGATCTCGAGCGCAGTCATATTCAGGTCGATCCGCAAAGCTGCGCGACCTCGGTTTCAGGTGTTTTCGCCATCGGCGACATTGCGACCTATCCCGGCAAGCTGAAGCTGATCCTCTGCGGCTTCTCCGAAGCGGCTATGGCTGCCCACGCGATTCACGCGCTGGTACACCCCGGCGAGGCTTTGCATTGGGAGTACTCGACGACGAAGGGCGTTCCCGGCGACAACCTGCAGGGCAGCGCTGCCTGAGATCGCATCCCGTTCTTCGCAGACCCGAAGAGAGCGTTCCCCGGCTATTCGCCCGACTTCGCTCCCGCCTAAGACGATCCTGTTCTAGGCGGAGGTTCGGCGGTCGGCCTGGCGTCTTGCGCGTCCAGGGTCTCGGCCTCCAGCGGCTCCGCCAAGTCCGGCAAGCGACAGACTACCTGGGTGCCGCTGCCCGACGTGGAATGCAATTCGACCTGTCCGCCGTGCAGTTCGATCAGTGATTTGACGAGCGACAGGCCGAGTCCGACGCCGACGTGACGTTCCGACTTTGCGCCGCCGCGCTCGAACTTGCCGAACACCCGCTTCTGGTCCTGCAGCGGGATGCCTGCCCCGGTGTCCGTCACCGCGAGCAGCACTTCGCCGGGTACGCGCTCGGCGGTCAAACGGATGCGCCCCCCCTCCGGAGTGAACTTGATGGCGTTGGACAGCAGGTTGAAGAGGGCTTGGGCGATCCGTCGCTGATCGCACAGCAGAGTGCCGAAATCCTGCGGGCAATCGACCAGCAGATCCAGGCCCGCGCTGCGCACCCTTTCGCGCACCAGGGTGCTGACGTCCTTCAAGAGTTCCGGCACCGAGACGGTGGCACGATCGAGTATCAGATAGCCGGCTTCGATTGAGGCAAGATCCAGGATGTCGTTGATCAGCGCGATCAGGCGTTGGGAGGATTCGACGATCGCGTGGCTGTACTCGCGCTGACGCTCGCTCAGCGGACCGAAGTATTGGTTTTCCAGGATCTCCGCGAAGCCGATGATCGCGTTCAAGGGCGTTCGCAGCTCGTAGGAGATGTTGGCGATGAACTCCGACTTCAGGCGATCGGTGGTCTCCAGCGCTTCGTTGCGCTCCCGGAGCGCGCGCTCGACCCTGGTGGAGTCGGTGACGTCCACATAGGTGAAGAGACTGGCACCGTCGGGCAGCATCACTTGCGTCCAGTCCAGCTGGGTGCCGTCGGCGCGCTCCAGCCGGCCGCTCGCTTCCCGCGGCTCGGTACTGGCAACGACCATGTCTTCCATCAGCCGGCTCCAGACAGGCTCGTCCACGTCGTAGAACAGCCTGGTCCGGCGAACGATCTCACGCACGTGCGGGCGCTCGTCCAGCAGCTCTGGCGGCAGATCCCAGATCTGTGCGAACGCGGGATTGTAGAGCTTCAGCCGCCCGTCGGCGCCGTACACGGCGACGCCCTCGAAGAGGTTGTCCAGTGTCTCGCGCTGGACCTCGAGCAAGGTATTGTAGGTACGCTCCAGCCGCAGGGTATCGGTCACATCTTCGAAGGTCAGCAGGACGCCGCCGAAGGGGTGCGGGTTTATCACGAAGCGCAGGGTGGTGCCGTCCGGCAGGTGCATCAGCTCTTCGACGGGCTCGATGACCCGTTGAAAGCTGCGGAGCTGCTGGGACTTGAATTCCGCGAAGTCGGCCTGCTCCGGAAGCCGGCGGTCCGCACGGAGGCGATCCCAAATCTCGGTGATATGCGGTTTGCTGGCGAGAAAGGCCTCCCCCAGCTGCCAGAGCCTCGCATAGGCCTGATTGTAGAACGTCAGGTGCATGTCCGGGCCGAGCACGGCAATGCCGACGTTCAGATTTTCCAGGACATCGCTCTGGGCCCGATCGTGACGGGTCAACTCTGCGCGCAGCTCCTCGACAGCCGTGAGGTCTCGCGCATGGCCGAGCAGCGTGCCGTCGGCCAGCGGCGTCTCGGCGATCTCCAACAGGACGCGCCGGCCGCCAGCAACGACGTGGAAGGCCTGCGAACGACTCTCCCCCTGACGCAGCGCGGAGCGCGCAAGTGCGTGGGCCGCCTCGCGATCGTCGGCATCGACCAGCTCGGCATTGCTTGCCAGCGCGCGATCGCGGCCAAGGCCGACGGCAGAGAGGTAGGCGTCGTTGACGTAGAGCAACGAGAGATCGCCGCTGCGCCACCAGACTGGGCGAGGCAAGCCGTTGATCAGATTATAGAGATTGTCCCGTTCGGCCTCCGCCGTTTCGCGTCTGCGGAGGGCCTCGTCGCGCGCCTCGGCGACCTCGCGGGCGCCCGAACGCGCTTTCTCGAGCTCCGACCTGGCGTCCGCCAGCGCCATCAGAGCCTTTTCTTCCGCCGCACTGCAGGCCGCGGCACGTGCCCGCGCGCGCCAAGCTGCCAGTCCGGCCAAAGATGCCAGAGCTATGCCGACTACCGCTACGATCCAGGCCGGAGTCATGCCGTCCCATCGATCGAGACCGCATCCTCGCCTTCGCGCAGACCGGCCCCTACCGTCCCCCTTTGAGCGCATCCTCGCGCAGTGGGGACTCTAGGGTCATGTTCCGTTGTCAAGCAAGTAGAGTAAGTCTCGGGTGGCCTCGCCTGATCGGTAACACGGCGAGAGCACCACTAATACATCTCGGCTTTTCTTCTAATAGCGGTAGGCTTCGCCCTTGAAGGGGCCTTCAGTGCCGACGCCGATGTACTCCGCCTGATCTGCCGAAAGCTTTGTCAGGCTGGCGCCGACTTTTGCCAAGTGAAGTTCCGCCACTTTCTCGTCCAGCTTCTTCGGCAGGACATAGACTTCGCGTCTGTAGTTGTCAGCATTCGCCCAGAGTTCGATCTGAGCCAACACCTGGTTGGTGAAGCTTGCCGACATGACGAAGCTGGGGTGGCCCGTGGCATTCCCGAGGTTCACCAGCCGCCCTTCGGACAGCATAATGATGCGCTTGCCGTCCGGAAACTCGACTTGATCGACCTGCGGCTTGACGTTGTCCCATTTCATGTTGCGCAGCGCTTCGATCTGGATCTCGGTGTCGAAGTGGCCGATGTTGCAGACGATGGCGCGGTCCTTCATGGCGCGCATGTGGTCGACCGTGATGACATCCTTGTTGCCCGTCGCGGTGACGAAGATATCCGCCCGCGGCGCGGCCTGTTCCATGGTCACCACCTCGAAGCCCTCCATGGCCGCCTGCAGGGCGCAGATCGGGTCCACTTCGCTGACCATGACCCGGCAACCGGCATTTCGCAGAGAGTCGGCAGAGCCCTTGCCCACGTCGCCGAAGCCGCAGACCATCGCGACCTTGCCGGCCATCATGACATCGGTGCCGCGACGGATTGCGTCGACCAAGGATTCGCGGCAGCCGTACTTGTTGTCGAACTTCGACTTCGTCACCGAGTCGTTGACGTTGATGGCAGGGCACTCGAGCGTACCGGCCTTGGCCATCTGGTAGAGCCGCATGACGCCGGTGGTGGTCTCCTCGGAAATGCCGCGGACCTTGGCCATGATGGGCAGATACTTGTCGGTGTGCATGATCTGGGTGAGGTCGCCGCCGTCGTCGAGGATCATGTTGATCTCCCAACCGTCAGGGCCGGTGATCGTCTGCTCGATCGCCCACCAGAACTCCTCTTCGCTCATGCCCTTCCAGGCAAACACCGGAACGCCGGCGGCGGCAATCGCAGCGGCGGCCTGGTCCTGAGTGGAGAAGATGTTGCAGGAGGACCAGCGCACTTCCGCGCCGAGCTCGACCAGGGTCTCGATCAGAACCGCAGTCTGAATGGTCATATGCAGGCAGCCGGCGATGCGTGCGCCCTTCAGCGGCTTGCTGGGGCCATACTCCTCGCGCAGAGCCATCAGCCCGGGCATCTCGGTCTCGGCGATCTCGATCTCTTTGCGCCCCCAATCGGCGAGCGAGATGTCCTTGACCTTGTAGTCGGTGAAGTCGGCCATGGGAGAGCGGTCCTTCGGTCGGTGGTCCCGAGCGCTTTGCTGCGGGAGCGTTGCTGAGGGGCAGTCGCCGGCCAGCCAGTGGCATGCCGTAAACCTGCGCAGGGAGATAGCAGCCCACCCCGCGGCCGACAAGCCGCTGGTGCCACCGAATTTGGCGGACCAACTGGAGGTTAGGGCTTGCCCGCGGCCGAGGCTTCGCGCCGGCGATCAGACAGCGGCGGCAGTTAGCTGTTTTCCTGCAGGCAGTTCCGCAGCGCCTCGGCGTTGCCGCGCATGAGATCGAAGTAGAGGTCCGGACCGTCGCCGAGGTCGCTGCCCAGAGGGTCCAGAACGCCGGAGCGAGCGGCCGTTTCTTCGACCAGGAGATTGACGAGGCGCGGCTCGAACTGCGGTTCGGCGAAGATGCAGACAGCCCCCAACTCGTCGATCCGGTTGCGGATCTCGGCGATGCGTCCGGCACCGGGCGCGCGCTCTGGCGATACCGTGATCGATCCGACGGTGTTCAGGTCGAAACGGGCCTCGAGATACTGATAGGCGTCGTGAAACACGATGAAGGGCCGATCCGCCACCGGCGCCAGCATGGCCGCCATCTCTTCCGTCAGTTCGCTCAGGCGCAGGTCCGTGGCCGCCGCATTTTGCCGGTAGATCTCCGCATGATCGGGGTCGACATCGATCAAGACCTCTGCAATCCGACGCACGAAGTGCTGCGCGTTGACCGGATCGAGCCAGTAGTGGCCGTCGAAGGCACCATGTCCATGTCCATGGGCATGCCCGTCGCCGTGCTCGTGCTGGTGATCGCTCTCGTGGGCATGGCCGTGATCATGGTCATGGTCATGGTCATGGTCGTGACTGTGATCATGGCCGTGACTGTGATCATGGTCGTGATCGTGGCTGTGAGACGAGTCATGGTCGTGTCCGGCGTGATCATGCCCGGCGTGATCATGGTCGTGGTGCTCGTGGTCGCCATGCGCATGTGCCTCGAAGGGACCGCCTTCGCGGAACTCCCGGCGAACGAGGTCCTCGACCTCCTGCAAGGCCACGTGCTGCGCCTGCGGCGCCAGTTCGTCGATCGGACGGACCAGGAAAGTCTCGATATCGCGTCCAATCCAGAAAACGGCTTCCGCTTGCTCCAGTGCGCGGGCGTCGGAGGGCTTCAGGCTATAGGTATGCGGTGAACCGCCGCCTTCGATGATCAAGTGGGGTGTCCCGACGCCCTCCATGACGGCCGCGACCAGGGAATGGACCGGCTTGATCGATGCCACGACCCCCGGACCCTGTTCGGCAAGAGCGGGAGAAGACAGCAGAACCGCAGCGGACAGGAGCCCAACGCGCAGGCCATAGAGCATTTCATGACTCCGGAGCGAAAAGTGGGAAAGCGTTATGATATAACGTAACTGTCTTTCAGCCTGCAAGCGCAGGCGGCGTCTCGGTTCGGTAACGCTCCTGGCGCCCTGCAAAAAGGTCGCGGACGCTCTCTTTTGCCGGGCTCCGACAATCCTGTACTGTCGTTTCGATGATTTCGCGCCTTTGTAGATTCTCCGCCTGGCTGGCCATCCTGGGTTTGCTGATCAACCTGGTCGGGCATACGCTCACCGGCGCGGCCCTGGCGGCTGCCAGTGCGGTGCAGCCGGGCGGTCCGATCCTTGTCATCTGCTCGCCGGACGGCTTCAAACGCCTGCTTTGGACGCCGGAGGGCTTTGTGCCTTTGCCGGGCGAGGACAGCCAGGTCAAGCCGTCCTGTCCGTACTGCACGCTGGCGGCAGCGGGGGCGGTTCTGCCGGAGTCTTCCTCGGGCGATCCGCCGGCACGGCTTGCGCAAGCTGCGCTCCTGCATAAGCCGAGCGCTTCGCTCTTCGTTGAGTCCGCAACGCCAACGCCGCCGGTGCGTGCTCCGCCCCGCCTTGCCGACCGGTCGGCGCTCTAGATACCCGGCGCCGGGCGAAAAGAATCACGTCGAGACCACAGGACGCCGTCGTAGCCGACCGAGCCGTCGTCGTCGTCGGCCCGACCGTCCCAAACGGAGCAAAAAGAGATGAAAGAGTTTGTTGCGGGCTTCTGCCTGCTCGCCCTGGCCACTGCAACGGCAATTGCTCACGACTACAAGGTCGGGGCCATCAGCATCGATCACCCTTGGGCGCGCGCGTCCATGGGGATGGCCAAGGCAGGGGCCGCCTACATGGTGCTGACTAACGATGGCAGCGCCCCGGACCGATTGGTTTCCGCGTCTGCGGAGGTTTCCGAGACGGTGGAGCTGCATACGCACTTGATGGAAGACGGCGTGATGCGGATGCGTCAGGTCCAGGCGATCGAAGTCGCCCCCGGCGCACCGTCGGTCCTCGAGCCGGGCGGCCTCCACGTCATGTTGATCGGCCTGAAGGAGCCGCTCACGGCAGGGGAAAGCTTCCCCATGACGCTGACCTTCGAACAGGCCGGCGAGATTACGGTCGAGGTTGCCGTCGAGGCCATGGGCGGAGGCCATGGGCACTCCCACAGCCCTGCGGCGACCCAGTAGGAGAAGCAGTTCAAGGCCGGGCCGCCTCCGCGGCCCGGCCTTGACGCCTGTTCATTGCTTTTCGTTGAAGATATCCAGCAGTTGAGCGATTTCGGCCGCATCGCTCAGCATCGAGATTTCGCTGGCCAGGCGTGCGGCCGCTGCGGAATCCAGCCGGCGCACGCGGTCCTTCACCCTAGCGAGGGCTTTGGGACCCATCGAGAGCTCTCGCACGCCGAGCCCGATGAACAGCGGCGTATAGCGCGGGTCGCCGGCCATCTCCCCGCAGACCGACACGCTTTTGCCGGCGCGAAGGCCGGCATCGACGGCGAAATGGATCAGTCGAAAGACGGCTGGATGCAGCGGGTTGTAGAGGTGGGCGACCTGTTCTTCGCCGCGGTCGATGGCAAGGGTGTACATGATCAGATCGTTGGTGCCGACGGCAAAGAAGTCCGCCTCGCGCGCCAGGGCATCGGCTGACAGGGCTGCCCCCGGAACTTCGATCATAACGCCGAGCGGCGGCAGGCTCTTGGCCATCCGCACCTTGCGGCGTTTCAGGCGGCGCCAAACCCTCAAGAGCACGTCGCGGGTCGCGCGCAGTTCTTCGACACTGGTGATCAGCGGCAGCAGGATGCGGATCGGACCCACGGCGCCGGCCCGAAGGATCGCCGCCAACTGGGTTTCCAGCAGATCGGGTTTTCGCAGGGAGAGGCGGATGGCCCGAACGCCGAGTGCCGGATTGGCACAGGCACCGAGGTGGCCGCCCAGCGAAGACGCCAGCTTTTCTCCGCCGATGTCGAGGGTGCGGATGGTGACCGTTCGGCCGGCAAGACCGGCGATCATCTCGCTCAGGATCTCGGTCTGTTCTTCCTCGTCCGGAAGGTCGTCGCGGTTCATGTAGAGGAACTCGGTCCGCAACAGGCCGACGCCTTCGGCCCCGACCGCCGTGGCTTGCCCGACCTCGCGCGGCAGCTCCAGGTTCGCCTGCAATTGAACGCGCGTCCCGTCCCTGGTTTCCGCCGGCAGCCTGCGCAGGCGGGCAAGGGCCTTGGCTTCCTTGGCTTGCGCCGACTGACGTTTGTGATAGGCAGCGAGCCGCTTCCTGGTCGGGTTGACGATCACCAGACCTTCGGAACCGTCGACGATCACGATGCTGCCTGGGTTGATCCCACCGACCACACCCGGTGCGCCCAGCACGGCCGGCAGGCCCAGTGACCGGGCCATGATCGCCGTATGGCCTTCGGCTCCGCCCAATGCACAGGCGAAACCTGCGACCTTGCCGGGGTCCATCAAGGCGGTGTCGGCCGGCGTGATCTCTTCCGCCACGACAATGCTCCCGGCATCGAGGTCGCCGAAGCCGCTGAAGCCGCGCTGGGTCAGGTTCCTCAGAATGCGCTGCCCGACTTCGCGCACTTCGCTGGCACGGCTGCGGAGATAGGGGTCGTCCAGCTCTGCGAAGGCGGCAGCGATCGAGTCGATCTCGCGCGCCACTGCAGCTTCGGCGTTCAGGCGTTTGGCGATGCGTGCGACCACGCCTTGATGCAGACGGCGCGAGGACAGCATCTGCAGATGCGCCTCCAGCAGGTACCCCAGTTCCTCGCCCGAGGCACCGTGGAAGTCGGCTGACTTGCTGCGGATCTTCTCGAGCTGGCGGACCGCCTTTGCGATCGCCTTCTGCAGGCGTTCGGTTTCCGCGCCCACCTTGGCCGCGGCCACGCTGTACTCCGGAACGCGTGCAACTTCGCCTTCGCGCAGATGGGCCGGGCCGATCGCGACGCCGGGGGAGACGCCCAGCCCCTCGAACACACGCTCGTCGTCTTTGGTCTTGGCGGTACGCTTGGAACGGTTTGGCTTACGTGGCTCAGTCTTCATCGAACTTGCGTTCGACCAGTTCGGCCAGCGCCGCCACGGCGGCGTCGGCCTCCGGTCCGCTGGCCGTCACCAGGATCTGGCAGCCCGGTGCGGCGGCGAGCATCATCAGGCCCATGATCGAGCTGCCGGACACGGCGTTCGAGCCTTTGGTGACCATCACCTCGGCATCGAAGCGGGCAGCCAGTTTGACGAACTTGGCGGCGGCACGGGCGTGCAGGCCGCGTTGATTCGCGATCGTCACCTGCCGCTCTCTAGCGACATCGCGCGAGGCGGGCGTGCAGGGGGCCGTATCGCTCATTCTCTGGCCTTTCTCAGCGTACGGCTTCGCCCGCCAGCAATTGCGAGGCAACGTTGATGTACTTGCGGCCGGCCTCCTGCGCCTGGGCGACCGCGCCAGCCAGGGTCGCCGTCTGGCGTACGCTGGCCAGCTTGATGAGCATTGGCAGGTTGGCCCCCGCAATAACCTCGACCTTGGCCTGGTCCATCACGGAGATGGCCAGGTTGGAGGGCGTGCCGCCGAACATATCCGTCAGAATCACGACGCCATCCCCTTCGTCGCAGGCCTTGACTTGCGCGATGATCTCACTGCGCCTGGCCTCCATGTCGTCGTCGGGTCCGATGCAGATCGCTGCGACCTTGGGCTGGGCCCCGACCACGTGTTCCATGGCCGAGATGAACTCCTGGGCCAGGCGACCGTGGGTAACCAAAAGAAGACCGATCATCGACGAGACTGCCCTGAAAGTGGGAGGCGGAGGCTAGACCCTTTTCCGACCATGTGGAACCACCTGATCGTCAGAAAAAGGGCCGCGCGGGCGGCAGAAGGCGGCAGAGCCCCGTCGGTTGCGGTTCATCCAGGTCGCCGCCTCATCCGGCAGGTGTGTCGCGATGTCCGATGGTGACGGCGCGGCCTTGGGCCGTCAGCCAGGCACCCAGCTTCTCGGCGACCGCCACCGAGCGGTGCTTGCCGCCGGTGCAGCCGATCGCGATGGTCAGATAGCTTTTGCCCTCGGCTTCGTAGCGGGGCAGAAGCGGATCGATCAGGGCCGTCAGATTGCCGAAAAAGCTGGCAAAGGCCGGATCGCCGGTCACGTAGGCCGCAACCTGCGCGTTGCGGCCCGTGAGCGGCCGCAGGGCCTCGACGTAGTGAGGGTTGCGCAAAAAGCGCACATCCAGAACCAGGTCGGCCTCTCGCGGCAGTCCCTGGCGGAAGGAAAAGGACGTGACGAAAACCGCCAGTCCGGCGGTTCCCAGTCCGAAATGGCCGGTTATCAGCCGGCGGACGTCGGCAACGGCGAGGTTCGACGTGTCGACCACCAGGTCGGCACGGGCTTTCAGGGGTGCCGTCATGGTCCGTTCGGCGGCCAGACCGTCCGCCAGGGGACGCTCCTGGGCGAGCGGGTGCCGACGCCGCGTCTCCGTGAAGCGCCGCTGCAGAACCTCGTCGGCGCAGTCCATGAAGACCAGCTTCACCTTCAGAGCCGGCTCGGCGATCAGGGAGTCGAGCTGCTCGAGAAAGGGTTGGGCCGCGAAGTCGCGGTTGCGAATGTCCGCACCGAGCGCGACCGGTCGATCCAGGTGGCCTGCCAGGACGGCGGCGCCCAGGAGGTTCAGCGGCAGGTTGTCGATCGCCTCGTATCCGATGTCTTCCAAGAGCTTCAGCGCCGTGGTCCGCCCTGCACCCGAAAGCCCGGTCACCACCACAACCGGCAAAGCCTCGGCCCCCCGCGCCTCCGGCACCGCGGTGCCGGCAAGAGGCCGGACGCCGAGCCCGGAGGCCCGGCTGCGTGCCGCGAGGCGCAGCTTGGCCGCAGCCGAGGGCTGGCGGGCGTCGAGATGCAGAGCCGGTATGGGCTGCCCCAACAGCACGACCGAATGTTCCTCCGGCAAGCGGTCGAGGGGGCTGCCGCCAGTCAGTTCGATCACCAGGCGGATCTCGGTCTGGCGCGCGCTCTGCACGCTCGCCAGGCCGACGCCGCGCACCTCCAGCGTCCCCTCGATCTGTGCGGGGGCGCTGGCCATGATCCGGCCTTCGTCGAGCTCAAGCTGGGTTTGGTCGTCGGCCACCAGCCGCGCGCCATCGTCGATCAGACGCAATGCCAGATCCGACTTGCCGCTGCCGCTGGGGCCGCGCAGCAGAACGCCGATGGCACCGTCCGGCGTGTCCAGTTCCACGGCCGTGGCGTGCAGCAGCTCGCGATCCGGAAAGCCGCTCATCTCAGGGTCGCTTCAGGCACCGCTGCACCCGCCTCTTCCAAGATCTCAGGCAGCCGGCAGCCGCACGATAAAGCGTGCGCCGGCGACCTTCCCCTGCTCGAAACGGTTTTCCGCATATATCACGCCGTCGTGGGCGTCCACGATTTGCTTCGAGATCGAAAGTCCCAGGCCGGAGTGGGTGCCGAACTTCTCGCCCTCGGGCCGCTCGCTGTAGAAGCGGTCGAAGATCGCATCCAGCTTGTCCTGCGGCAGGCCGGGGCCCTGGTCGCTGACGGCGATCTCGACCCAGTCGCCGCCCTCGGCGCGCGGGCGGTTGTCGCGCCGGGCCTGCAGGGTGATGGTTCCGCCGGACGGAGAGAAGGAGATGGCGTTGGACAGCAGGTTGCGGAAGACCTGCCCCAGCCGCCCTTCCAGCCCCTGGACCTTCAGAGGTCCGCGCAGTTGGGTATCGCAGGAGATCTTGATGCCGCGTTCCTCTCCCACCGACCGGTAGACGTCTGCGAGCGTGCCGAGCAGGCTGGCGACGTCGACCTCTTCCGCGTCGGCGCGCGCCAGCTCGGCATCCAGCCGCGAGGCGTCCGAGATATCGCTGATCAGGCGGTCGAGGCGCTGCACATCGTCGACGATGATCGACATCAGCTTCTTCTGCTGCTCGGCGTCCTCGATCCGCGACGCGGTCTCGACCGCGCTGCGCAGGCTGGTCAGGGGATTCTTGATCTCGTGGGCCACGTCTGCGGCAAAGCCTTCGATGGCCTGCATGCGGGCGTGCAGCGCATCCGTCATCTGCTGGAGCGCCTGCGCCAGGTCGCCGATCTCGTCGTGCCGGCGGCTGAGGCTGGTGATGAAACCGCGCTGGTTCTTGCTGCTGCGCTGCCGCGTGCCGCTGCTGCCGCCGCGCACGCGATCGGCGGCTTCGGCAAGGCGCCGGATCGGCAGGGCGATGGTGCGGGCCAGGTAGAGCGACAGCAGAACGGTGCCCGCCAAGGCGACGCCGAAGACCAACAGGATATCGTGCCGGCGGTCGCGCACCGCCTGTGCGACGGCGTCGCCGTCCTTGGTCAGCATCAGCGTCCCGAGCACCTGGCGGTAGCGCTGCACAGGCACCGCAAAGGACAGCACCATGCGGCCGTCACCGTCGGCCCGCACGCGGCCGGCCGCGTCGCCCGAGAGGGCGGCCAGAGCTTCCTCATAGTCCTCTGCGCTCTGGCTGACGGGTTCCTTGTAGGGCGGCAGGCCGTGATCGCCCGGCAGGCCGTAGACCACGCTGTCGTAGACACCGTCGATCCAGCGCACCAGCGAGTTGCCGGTCTCCAAGGGCGGCAGTTCGGTCACCGTCACCTGACCGCCGGGGCCCATCAGGACGAAGGAATCGGCGGTCAGGCGGCCGGCGCGATCGAAGACCCGCGCCCGCACGGTGCTGCCGGCGAGCAGCAGCCTGACGGTCTGGCGCGTAGAGTCCACCAACAGCTGCTGTTCGCCGCTGGCGGCATCGACGACCGCGTCGGAGCCGATCGCCAGCGCGAAGGTTTCGGCCTGCACCTGCAGGGCCTTCAGCTCCGAATCGATCAGCGACTGGCGATACTGATCGAGGTGCAGCAGTCCCAGCACCGGAATCAGCAGCACCAGCATGTTGAGCGCAAGAACGCGCCGCGTGAGCGGGGAGCGCCATGCCGGTCGCCTCCGGTGCGACGGCGCTTCCGGCGCTTTCGCCTCTCGTGCGGTCGTCTCCCGGTCGGCCTCGGCGGAGTCCTGCCCCGGCCGGGCCTTGGCCGGCTGTGCGTCCTCGTAGGCAGGGTCGAAAGGCTCGGCGGTCATGATGATCGGGACTGGCGTTCCTGAAGTCCGTTTCCGCCGGTCGTATCGGGCGAAACGGAGATCTCTCGGGCGGTCGGTTACCCGTCTTTATAGCGGTAACCGACGCCGTAGAGGGTTTCGATTTGCGCGAAGTCCTCGTCGGCCTGTTTGAACTTCTTGCGCAGCCGTTTGATATGGCTGTCGATGGTGCGGTCGTCGACGTAGATGTGTTCGCCGTAGGCCGCGTCCATCAGCTGGTCGCGGTTCTTCACGTGGCCGGGCCGCTGGGCCAGGGCCTTCAGGATCAGGAACTCCGTGACCGTCAGGTTGACCGGCTCGTCGCGCCAGGTCACCAGATGGCGGCCCGGATCCATCATCAGGCCGCCGCGGAGCAGCGGTTGCTCGCGCGGCCCGTCGCCGGTTTCGTCGCGGCTGCTGCGCTCGCGGCGCAGAAGCGCCCGGATCCGTTCGATGAGCAGACGTTGCGAGAAGGGCTTCTTGATGTAGTCGTCCGCCCCCATGCGCAGGCCGAGAAGCTCGTCGACCTCGTCGTCCTTCGAGGTCAGGAAGATCACCGGCAGGTTGGAGCCTTCGCGCAGGCGGCGCAGCAGCTCCATGCCGTCCATGCGCGGCATCTTGATGTCCAGCACGGCCAGGTCCACCGGCTGTGCGGCCAGGCCGCGCAGTGCCTCCGACCCGTCGGTGTAGGTACGCACCTTGTAGCCTTCGGTCTCCAGCGCCATGGAGACCGAGGTCAGGATGTTCCGGTCGTCGTCGACCAGGGCGATGGTGTGTTGCATCTGCGGGGTTCCGGCCCAGTGAAAAGCGAAGATGTGACGGCGTGTCTTGCCGCTACCCACGCTGGCACCGCTTTCGGGCGGGAGCGCGGCGGCGCGGCGAAATGTGGCAAGCGGCTCTGCCACATTTCGTTCTTGCTCTGGGCCTGTGTAATTCGTCTCGCTGGAGGGCGAAAGCTCCAGGATTCAACGGGTTGTCTAGAAATCGGTTGTATAGCATTTCGTTTAACACGAAAGGGTTGCGCTTTCACTCCGGATCGGCAAGCTAGAGCAAGATCGCCTCTCAGCCTTTTTCCCGAGAGCTGTTGACGGGTGCGCCGCGGCATCTTGGCCTATCTCGACCGGCACAGACTTCTCACGTCGAGCGATCTCGACGAATTCCGCACCATCATGGAGCGCGAGCTCGGCCGCCACGACATGACCTTCCAAGGCTCGCGGCAGGGCTTCGAGGCGCGGGTCTGCGCCGCGCCGCTGGCGGAGCTCGCGCTGTTTCATGTCTCCTTCGGCAAGGTCTCCTTCGAGCTCGCCTCGCGCGATGTGGCGAAGGACACTTTCGTCTTCGGAGTCGTCACCTCGGGAAGCGGCACCATCGATCAGGGCCGCGGAGCGGCGCAGATGGCGGTCGACCAGGCCTACATGCGCGACATGCGCCGGCCGGTGGTCGCGCAACAGTCCGATTTCGGCAGTTTCGCGCTGAACGTTCCGCTGGAGCGCCTGCGTGCCCAGGCGGAGGCGCTTTTCGGCCCCGGCGCGGCGGAGGTCGACCTGCGCTTCCAGGCCGCCGCCGATCTGCGAAGCGCCGCCGGACGGCACCTGCGCCAGAGCGTGCACTTCGTGGCGGATCAGCTCGATGCCGCGCCGCCGGGCACCATCCGCCCGCAGGTGCTGGCGGCCTGGGAAGACCTGCTGCTGGTTCAGATGCTGACGGCCTTGCCCAACAGCCTGGAGGACTTCGCCGCCGCGGCGCCGCGCTCCGGCGCGCTGCCCTACCACGTCAAGCGGGCGCGCGATTTCATCGAGGCCCATGCGGGCGAGAAGATCTCCCTGATCGATCTGGCCCAGGCGGCCGGTTGCAGCCTGCGGACCCTGCAGGCGGCCTTCGCCGAAACCACGGGTCTCTCGCCCATGGCCTACCTGCGGGCCACACGCCTGGAGGGCGCGCATCGCGATCTGCGCGGCGCGGACCCTGGGACCAGCGTCGCCGAGATCGCGCGGCGCTGGGGCTTCGCGCATCTGGGCCGCTTCGCGAGCGCCTATCGCCAGCGCTACGGCCGTAGCCCCGTCGAGACGCTGCGCGACGGCCGCTGACGGCGCGGCCGCAAGGGGGCGTGGCCCCCCGGCCACGTGACCCATTTTATCCAAAATGCGCAGTCGTTATCCGGAAAACGCGGAAAACCTCGCGTTGAGGGATGAGGAGCGTTGCCGAGCCGCTAGAGCCACGGCCTATCTGGACCCGTCGTGCGGGTGGATCGGCTGGGGGCTCGGGAGACGTGAGACAGGTTTTGTGCCTCGGCACGGCGCTGCTGAGCCTTTCGGCCCTGCCGGCCTGGG
>JANQPZ010000025.1 GCA_028285215.1 Rhodovibrionaceae bacterium
TCTCTACAATATGTTCTGCGGTCCCCAGTCCGGGGGTGGGCCGGGCCCCTGCAAGGCGGCCAAGCCGGAGGCCGAAACCTCGGCCGTTCAAACGCTCCCGCCCGAGGCTGTCGCGAAGGCGGAGAGCGCCTGATGCGTCGATAATCGAAGGCGCGCTGTGCCGGCCGGACAGCGCGCCTTCCGTTGGGCCGTTGCCTCGGGGACGGCCTATCCGTCGGACAGGGTCCTCAGATAGGCGATCACGTCGGCCACTTCCTGCTCGTTGCGGAGTTGGAAGGTCATGCGGCTGCCCTGGATGATCTCTCGCGGATTTATCAGGTAGGGGGTCATGGTCTCAGCGTTCCAGACGAAGTCCGCGTTCCTCAATCCCTGGGAATAACGCGGCGCAAAGTCTTCGTTGCTTCCGGCCTGGCTGCCGTAGATCCCCCAGAGGTTCGGGCCGACACGGGCTGCACCGCCTTCGTTGACGGTGTGGCAGGCCGCGCACTTGCGGAAGACCTGTTCTCCGGCTGCCGGGTCGCCTTCTGCCAGAGCCGGCCCCGCGAAGGACAGCACTGCGGCAGTGGCAGCAGCGGCCGCCAAGGATGTGGTAACTTTCATGGCTCTCCCATTCCTCTGTGTCGTTCTCGTTCGTAGCTCTCTACCGGAGCAAGATCGTTTGCTCGCGGCCATATTCTCGCGACTTAAGCCTATCGAAGAAAAGGGCAAATCCGAAGCATCCGGACCCAGCGTGACGCGACCAATGGGCGCAAGGTCCTTCCGGCCGCAGTGCGCCGCACCGTCGCGGGCCGCGACGGCCTATTCGATGGGCGCTTGGCCTCCGTCGTCCGGCGTCACGTCGAGCACGCGGGCCTTGCCGAGGATCTCTACCGTCTCGCGGCAGTTGCTCATGCAGGGCTCATAGGGCTCGAACTCCGTGCCTTCCATCACGAAGAAGCCGCCGGCGTTCGGCATCTCGATGTCGGCCAGGTTGCTCTGATCGACGACTTGGTCGTACTCGACGATGTCGTTGAGATAGAGCACGTAGGCCGTCACTGCGTAGGTCTCGTCGACGCTGAGCGACTGGGCATTGCCGAAGGGCATGGCACGGTAGATGTAGTCCCAGACCGTGCTGGCATAGGGCCAGTAGCTGCCGACCGTCTTCTCGGGCCGCTCGGCGGTGAGGCTATCGAATCCGCCCATCAGCACCGGGTACCGACCGATGCCTTCGCCGAAGTCGCCGTGGCAGAAGGCGCACTGGAACTCGTAGATTTCTTCGCCCGCTTCGGCCGAGCCGCCGCCGTTCGGCAAGCCCTGGCCGTCCGGTCGGATATCGATATCCCAGGCTGCGATCTGCTCCGGCGTTGCGACGGTTCCGAGACCGAAGATCTTGCCTTCCTCGGCCAGAGCAGCGCTGCCGGCCAGAAGGAAAACGGCGGCTGCGGCCAGGCTGCGCTTAACCGAGACGGACATTGTCGACAGCTCCGTTGGCATTCACCAGCCAGGTCTGAACCGAGTTGTTGTGATAGATCGAATTGACGCCGCGCGCCTCCTGCAGCGCCGCCATCTCGGGCTGCACATAGCCGGTTTCGTCGATGGCCCGGCTCTGCAGCAGGACCTCTTCGCCATTCCAGGACCAGGGCAGCGTAAAATAGGTCAACGATTTGGAGAGCACCGGCGCGTGCAGCTTTGCCGTCTGCCAGTTGATCCCGCCGTCGGTGGAGACGTCGACCCGTTTGATCTTGCCGTGACCCGACCAGGCCAGGCCCTTGATAACTTGCGGGCCTTCGCCCAGGACCGGTTTTTCCGGACTGGGGCTGGTAATCACCGACTTGGCGTCCATCGCCCAGGTGAACTTGCGCGCCGTCCCGTCGGGCAGGAGATCGGTGTACTTGGAGGTTTCTTCGCGGTGATACCAGGCTTTGTCGCCCACCTCGATGCGGCGCAGCCACTTGACCCACATGTTGCCCTCCCAACCGGGCACCACCAGACGCACGGGGTAGCCCTGCTCGGCCCGCAGGCGCTCGCCGTTCTGGGAGTAGGCGACCAGGCAATCGTCCAGCGCCTTCTCTAGCGGGATCGAACGGCTCATGCCGGAGGAGTCGGCGCCTTCCGCCAGGATCCACTTGCCGCTGGTCTTGATGCCGGCCTCGTTCAGGAGGGTCTTCAGGGGCACGCCCGTGTAGTAGACGCAGTGGATCATGCCGTGGGTGTACTGCACGCCGTTCAGTTGCGCGCCGCGCCACTCCATGCCCGAGTTGGCCGCGCATTCCAGGAAATGGAATCGCGATTCCGGCGGAAAGCGCAGCAGATCCTGATAGGTGAAGATCAGCGGCCGGTCGACCAGACCGTTGATCATCAGGCGGTAGTCTTCCGGCGCGATCACCGCCATGCCGCCGTGGTGCCGCTCGAAGCAGAGACCGTTGGGGGTGACGAAGCCGTCCATCTCATGGATCGGCGTAAAATTGACCGAGGACTCCGTAGTGGCGGTGAGCCACTCCACGTTGCGGCGCACGACGTGGGATTCGAATTCCACCGGCATGCCATAGGGATTGGCATCGACCCCGACGCCGAGATAGCGCGACCAGTCGGGAACGTTCGGCGGCAGGTTGTCCGGGTTGCCGGCCAGGGCGCCGCCGCTGCCAAGCAGACCTGCGGCGCCGGCCGCCGCGGTGCCGGTCAGGAAGCGCCGGCGATCCGGCGAAGGCGGCCTGCTCCCGCTTGCACTGGTTTGAGCGGCGATGGTTCGGGTCTGCGCGGACAGCTGTCCGCGCTTCGTCTTGTCGGTCATGGGTGTCTCCACTCCCAAAGTCTGTCGCCCGCCTGACGGCTCTGGCGGCCGTCTCTCTCCGGTGGCGATCCCTCTGCAAGCCTACCCGCTGCGCACATTATATCAAGAGTGAATATGTTCTGCCGTCCGGTAGCACCGCAAGGCGACCGAACCACTGCTCGGAGATGCAACGGAAAGCGGCGTTGGACCGAGCGTTCGGCGAAGCGAAGGCGGTGTTCCGAAATCCGGCCGTCAGCTCGCCGCTTGACGCTCTAGAAAGCTGGGAAAATCTTCCTGCTCGTAGGCCTTCTCCCGCACGAAGCGGAACATCGCCAGGAAATGCGGCGGCTTGAAGTAGCCCGGCATACGCGCGACCTCGCTGTCGATGCCGCTGCGTCCCGCCGCGGCGGCGGGGTCCTCTGGGAAGAAATGCACCGTCGGCGTGAAGCGGATTCCCCAGCGCCGTGCCATGCTGCGCTCGTCCAGCACTTCGCCGTCGAAGTCTACGGTCTCGCGCAGGCCGTGTATGTTCAGCTGCAGCACCTCGAAGTTCTCGCGGACGTAGTCGTTGATCTCCGGATCCGCAAAGTTCACCAGGTGCATGTCTTTGCAGTAGGGGCAGCCCTTCTGCTCCCAGATCACCGCCAGACGCTTGCCGCCGTCAGCGGCCTCCGCCAGGTCCTCGCCCAGATCCAGGAAGGAATGCAGGAACCAGGGCTGGGTGTAGAGCCCGTCGTCGTTGAGCTCCGGCTCGATTCGCTCGGCCAGTGCCGGGCGCGCGCCGGCGGTCAGAAGACCGGAGGAGAGGCCGCCCAGCGTTGCGATACCGCCGGCGGCGACCAAAGAGCTACGCAAAAGGCTGCGGCGTGTCCGCATCGGGCTATGCTCCCTCGCTTCTTTGCCGGATCGACTTGGCTGCCTCGCCTCTTGCGGAGGGCGGCAAGACCGGCGTTCATATTCTTCTGGGCGTAAGTGTAAGGTTTGGGCTAGGACGCACGCAAGCAAAGGCGAAAAGCCGAAGCTTCTGGACCATGTGCTCCGGGGCGAAAGAGGCGGGGGAGGCGGTATGACGGAGAGCGATTGGCAGGCAGCGGTGCCGATGCAGGGGGGCAGGCGCCGCCGCGTTGGCTATGCCGTCGCACTGCTGGTCTCCTCTGCCGGCGGGCTGGTGCTGGAGATCGTCGCGGGCCGGATGATCGCCCCCTACGTGGGCATGTCGCTCTACACCTGGACGGCAGTGATCGCCGTGGTCCTGGCCGGCTTTTCGGTGGGTCACTGGATCGGCGGGCTGATGACCGAAGGCAGTCTGCGGAGCTGCTACAGGCGGCTGGCCTGGCTTCTGTTGGCCGCCGCCGCGACAGCTGGTGCCTGCCTGCCTCTGATCCGCCTGGTATCGCCGCTGGTGCTCGGCGGCACGGGGGATCCGATCCTGGCCATTGTGATCTTCACCACGCTGCTGTTTTTCCTCCCCAGTCTCTTCGTCGGGACAGTGTCGCCCATCCTGACGCGCTTGGCGGTGCTGGAGATGCCCGGACGGCCGGGGGTGGCGATCGGCCAGATGTTCGCGCTCGGGGCCGTGGGCTCGATCGCCGGCACGCTGCTTGCGGGCTATCTCTTCCTCTCCTGGATCGGTTCGACCTGGACGGTAGTGGCGGTCGCCGGCAGCTACCTTGCTTTGGCGCTGGGCTTTGCCGCAGCGGCCCGGCTGCGAGCGCTGGAGGCAGCTGGCCTGGCCGCGGCCACGGGCGCCGTCTTGCTGGCGATCGGTCTTCCCACCCAGCGTCTGGCGGCTCTTACGCCGCCCTGTCTCAGCGAGTCCGACTACTACTGCATCAATGCCGTCGACTACACGGCCGCAACCGGGCGGCCGGCCAAGCTGATGGTGATCGACCATCTGGCGCACGGCATAAACGACCGCGATGACCCGACGATCCTGCACTCCTCCTATATCGATCTGATTGACGTGCTTCTGCCCGAACGCCTTGAGCCAGAACGCTTGGACCCCGAGCGCCTGAATGCGCTCTCCGATGGTGACGCCGCTTTCGAGGCCCTGTTCATCGGCGGCGGCGCCTATACCCTGCCGCGCGCTTGGCAGGCCAGGTATCCCACGGCGCGGCAGGTCGTCGTGGAGATCGACCCGGAAGTCACGCGGATCGCGGAAGCGCACTTCTGGTTCGACCCCGGCGGCCTGGAGGTGCGGCATGAGGACGGCCGCCTGGCGCTGGAGCGGATGGCCCCCGAGCAGCGCTTCGACGTGATTGTCGGTGATGCCTTTCACGACTTCTCGGCACCGCCGCATCTGGTGACGCGCGAGTTCGCACAGTTGTTGCGGCGGCGCCTGGCGCCCGGCGGCTTCTATGCCCAGAACCTGATCGACAGTTCTGAGGATCCGCGCTTCCTCTACGCTTTCGTCGCGACGTTCCGGCAGGTCTTCGCCCATGTCGAGGTCTGGGTCGACCTCGACCAGCTCGGCGCCGGCGCCCGCAGCACCTTTCTCATCGTTGCCGGCGATGTACCCAGCCCGCGTCCGCAGCTTGCATCCGCCCGGCATCGCTGGGTGATCTGGCCGGACGAGATCCTGAATCCCCGTCTGGCTGCCGCCGACGTTCCGATTCTGACCGATGATTTTGCGCCGGTCGGGCGATTGATGCGCAGCGTACTGGGGGATGGTTTGTAGGGTCGGGAGGCGCAAACGAAATCATTGCTGTCTGTGAGGCCCCCGGATGCGGCCCGGGTTGCGGCTGGTGGGGGCCATGCCGCGGCCGCAGCCGTTGGGTGATCCGGCTCCTCTCACCCCTATCTCCATAAACTCTCTGTATTAAAAGTAGAATTGATCTGTAGTCGTAATATTTTTACGTGAATATGAGTCGCTGTTAAGTTGTTTTATTGAAACAGTGTTCTCTAATCTGTGTTTGTGCGCAATCAATTCATAGTATTGGTGAAACGTAATTAGGCGTTGATTAACAATGCTGCTCGATAATCGTAGCGGAACTGATGAGAAGTCCCCCGAGCGACCGTGTGATTTGCTCAGAAGAGACACGGCCGAGAAAGACGACCGAGAACGCGCGCGCCGAACGGTGCGTGCGCTAAGGCCCGGAGCGACCAGCCTGCAGGCTTCTGCCAACTGTCGCGTATTCAGCGACAGGAACACGACCCGAAGAAGGAAAGATCTCGATGTCTTCACAACCCACGAACCCCGATGAGGGACAGACGTTCAAGACAGGCAGCAGCTCGAACGGCGCTGTGCTGGGTTGGCTGAAGAACGTCAAGATCTCGACGCGCCTGATCTCGGGCTTTACGGCAATTGCCGTGCTCGGTTTCGTCACCGGTCTGGTGGGGCTGCAGTACATCACTCAGATCAACGCCACGCTGAACGATATCACCGACTCGAGCGCGCCGACGGTCGAGACCTCGGACGACCTGATCGCCAACATCTGGGAGGCCAACAAGGTCGCCGAGGAGATTGTCGCGGTCGAGTCCATCGAACGCGCCGAGCGTCTCACAGAGGAGTTCGAGGAACTTGCGGTCGAATACGACATTGCCTATGCCGAGCTGAGCGAGCTCGTCGACGATCCGGATCTGCTGGACGAGCTGCAGATCGCCAGAGATGAGCACGTCGAGTTCCTTGTGAGTTCACGGGGAATGGTCGCGGCGCATCGCACGATGCTCGAGGAGGAAATCAAGGCGAAGCGGCTCCTGGACGAGTTCGACCTGGCCGGTGGTGAGTTGATCACGGCGCTGGATGAGTTCGCGGAAGAGAATGAAGCGGAGATGGCCAACGCCGAGGAGGAAGGCGATATCCTGACCCGGCGGGGTGCCTCTGCCGCGCAGCTCAACGACGTCCTCGGACGCTTGTTCGAGGAGGACTATCCCGTGGTGGAGGCGGCCCTCAAGCTGCAGCGGATCGTCATGGAGATGCAGGATACCGCGGGTGAATATCTCGCGGAGGAAATGCCGGAGAACCTACCGGCGATCCAGGCCACCTTCCTCGATCTGTACGCCTCCACGAAGCCTCATGTCGACGTGCTGGTGAAGCTGGCGGAGACGGAGGAAGACAAGGCGGATGCGGAAAACCTGCAGCGTCTTTTTGCGACGTGGATCGCTCTCGCCACGGAGAACGAGCGTCTGTTCGACAGCCACCGCGACATGCTGCAGGCAGAGCAGGAGGCCAAGCAGCTCACGGAAACGCTCGAGAGCGATGCGGACCGCGTCGCTGCGGCCCTGGACGCCGTTGCCGGCGCCGCCGATGCGCTGAGCGACGGCGCCGACGATGCCGCGAGCGAGGCCGTTATGGCGGCCAAGACCATGATTGCCATCATGCTGGCGGTCTCCGTGCTGCTGTCCGGCGGTTTGATCGTGGTTGTGATCGCCACGGTGACGCGGCCGATCGCTGCCATGACCACGGCAATGAGAGTCTTGGCGGATGGCGACAAGACCGTGGAGATCCCCGGTGTCGGCCAGAAGGACGAGGTCGGCGAGATGGCCGAGGCCGTGCAGTTCTTCAAGGAGTCTCTGATCGAGTCCGAACGCATGACCGCGGAGCAGGCCGAAAAGGTCGAACGGGCGCGGGCCGACTTGATGCAGAGTCTCGCACAGGACCTCGACGCCGCCGTAACCCAGGTTCTGCAGGGGGTCACGGGGGCCGCAGAGGAGATGAGGACGACGGCGCAGTCCATGTCGTCGATTGCCGAGGAAACCAAGGTGCAGGCAACCTCCGCATCCAGCGCCTCGACCGAAGCTTCGGCCAACGTGCAGACCGTGGCCGCCGCTTCCGAAGAACTGAGCGGTTCGATCCGCGAGATCGCCCGCCAGGTCGAGCAGTCGGAGACCATCTCCAAGCGCGCGGTCGGGCAGGCCAGCGAAACGCAGGATACGGTGCGTCAGCTCGCGTCCGCTGCGGAGCGGATCGGGGAGGTGGTGAGCCTGATCTCCGACATCGCCGAGCAGACGAACCTGCTGGCGCTGAACGCCACCATCGAGGCGGCCCGTGCGGGCGAAGCGGGCAAGGGCTTCGCTGTGGTGGCCAGCGAGGTCAAGAACCTGGCGACCCAGACGGCCAAGGCGACCGAGGAGATCGGCCAGCAGATCGCCGAGATCCAGGGCGCGACCGGCGGAGCCGTCCAGGCGATCGAGGGCATCGCGACCACGGTGGAGGAAATCTCCGCGATCGCCGGGTCTATCGCGGCGGCGGTCGACGAGCAGAACTCGGCGACCGGAGAGATCGCCCGCAACGTACAGGAGGCGGCGACCGGCACCAGCGAGGTGACGCAGACGCTCGGCGGCGTCAACGAGGGCGCCGACGAGACCAGCCGTTCGGCCAGTCAGGTGCTTGCAGCCGTGGGCGAACTCAGTCGCCAGACCGATGGTCTGCGCAGCGAAGTCGATGGCTTCCTGAAGCGTATGACGGCGGCGTAAACGGTTCCGCCAAGTGCGTCTGATCTAGCGCAAAGCCCCGGAGTTCCGTGCGCATCTAGTCTAGGCCCATCGTCAGGGCTGAACGAACGGCGCACAGACATGGATTCCGGGGCTTTTCCGCGTGCGCTGTCGCGCCGTTACTTCGATCTTGTCATTTTCGATCTCGATGGCGTGCTGACCGATACGGCGGCCCTTCATGCCCGGGCCTGGAAGGCCCTGTTCGACGCTTTTCTGGCCGAACGCGGCCTGGAACCGCCCTTCGATCTCGACAGCGACTATCGTCACTATGTCGACGGCCGGCCGCGGCTGGACGGCATCCGCAGTTTCCTGGCGGCCCGCGAGGTTTCCGTCGACCCCCAGACTCTGGAGCGCCTGGCCGCGGCGAAGAACGCCACCTTCCGGCATCTGTTGGAGGTCGAGGGCGTTCCTCTGCTGCCTGCCAACATCGCCTTTCTGCATCGGGTTCGCGCGGCCGGTTTCCGCACGGCCGTCGTCTCGGCCAGCCGAAACGCGCCGGTAATTTTGGAGGCTGCAGGGCTGACCGACAGCATCGATATCGTGATCAGCGGGGTTACGGCCGCCGACGAAGGCTTGGCCGGCAAGCCGGCACCGGATACCTTTTTGACGGCGGCCAAGCGCCTGGGCATTGAGCCGGCCCGCGCTACGGTCGTAGAAGATGCCGAGGCCGGGGTGGCGGCTGCGCGCGCGGGCGAGTTCGGGCTGGTCATCGGCCTCGCCGGTCGTGAAGCGTCGCGGGAGATCCGGACCGGCCTGGCGCAGAGGGGGGCGGATCTGGTGGTCGACGACTTGAGCGAGGTGGCGATCCACGGCTCTGCGCCGCTGCAGCCCGCGTCCGACTTGCCGTCTGCCTTGCAGGAGATCGAGCAGTTGCGCGAGGTGGCCGCCGGGCGTTCCTTCGCCTTCTTCCTCGACTATGACGGCACGCTGACGCCGATTGTCGGTCGACCGGATCTGGCGGTGCTCGACCCTGAGATGCGCGCAGTCTTGGCGGACTTGGCGGCGACCTCCACCGTCGCGGTGGTCAGCGGTCGGGGCCTCGCCGATGTCCGCAAGCTAGTTGGGGTGCCGGGCCTGATCTATGCCGGCAGTCACGGATTCGAAATCGAAGGGCCGGCCGGTCTCTCGATCCAGGCGGAGCATGGCACGGAGTTTCTGCCGGCACTCGATGCCATGGAGGCCACACTCCGTGCCGGTCTGCGGACCATCGAGGGCGCTTTGGTCGAACGGAAGCGTTTCTCGGTCGCGGTTCACTACCGGTTGGTGGCGGCGGAGGATCAGCCCCGGGTCGAAACTGCGGTGGACGCAGTGCTCGCCGAGCATCCGGAGTTCCGCAAGGGCCGCGGTAAGAAGGTTTACGAGCTGCAGCCCGACATCGAGTGGGACAAGGGCCGGGCAGTGCGCTGGGTGATCGACGCCCTGCGGCTGGACTCCGGAAAGGTTCTGCCCGTCTACATCGGCGACGACGTGACCGACGAGGACGCCTTTCGGGCCCTGGCTTCGGACGGTCTCGGCATCTTGGTGCGCGATGGCGGGGCGCCGCTGACGGCCGCCCGCTATACGCTCGAGACGCCGGACGAAGTGCGCCGCTTCTTTGCGGCACTGCTGGAGCGCCGACCATGAGCGGGTGGTCGCTGGTCTATGATCACTTCGATCCGAAGGCCGAAGGGCTGCGCGAAGCGCTTTGCACGCTCGGCAACGGATACTTCGCCGTGCGCGGCGCGGCGGACGAATCGGAGGCCGGAGGGCCGCACTATCCTGGGACTTATCTGGCTGGCGGCTACAACCGCCTGGTCAGCGAGGTCGGCGGCCGACCGATCGAGAACGAGGATCTGGTCAACTTCCCGAACTGGCTGCCCGTCAGCTTCCGGCATCTCTCGCAGGATGGCGGCGAGGCGGGGCCCTGGTTCGATCTGCATGCCGTCGAGATCCTGGACTATCGCCAGGAACTGGATATGGCGGGCGGGCTCCTGCACCGCCGTCTTCGGATCAAGGATGCCGAAGGGCGCGTAAGTCGCGTCGAAAGCAGCCGGTTCGTCTCCATGGCGCAGCCGAATCTCGCCGCTCAGGCCTGGTCGTTGACGCCTGAGAACTGGGGCGGTCCCGTCGAGCTGCGCGCAATGCTGGACGGGCGTGTGATCAACGGTGGCGTGGCGCGCTACCGCAGCCTGCGCAGCCAGCATCTGGTGACGGTTTCGGCCGGTCTGGAGCCGGACGGTGTCCTGCATCTGGATGTCGAGACCAGCCAGTCGCGCTTGCGCATGGTGCAGGCCGCGCGCTTGGGCCTCTCGAGTGACGCTGCACCGCTACGGGTCGATCCGGAACCGGAGCAGGCCGAGGGGGCGGCGGGCGCGCGGTTTCGCGTGGTGGCTCAGGAAGGCGAGGCCATCGAGCTGGAGAAGGTGGTTGCGGTCTTCACCAGCCGTGATCGGGCCGTGAGCGAACCGCGGCTCGCCGCGTTGCAGACGGTGCGCGGGGCGGAAGACTTCGCAAAGCTGGCGCAACGTCACGCCCTCGCCTGGTCGCAGCTCTGGCGCCGCTTCGACATGCGGATCTCCAATCAGACAGTTGAAGATACCGAAGAGATGAACCGCATCTTGCGGCTTCACGTCTTCCATCTGCTGCAGGTCTGCAGTCCGCACATCTGCGACCTGGATGTGGGCGTGCCGGCGCGTGGCCTGCACGGCGAGGCCTACCGGGGGCATATCTTCTGGGATGAGCTCTACATCTTCCCGCTGCTGAACCAGCGTCTGCCGGAGATTACCCGCGAACTGCTGCTGTACCGATACCGCCGGCTGGACGCAGCACGACAGCTGGCGCGTGACGCAGGTCACGCCGGCGCCATGTATCCCTGGCAGTCGGGCAGCGACGGGCGGGAAGAGACCCAGCAAGTTCACCTGAATCCCAAGTCGGGCCGCTGGCTGCCGGACAACAGCCAGCGCCAACGCCACGTAAACGCCGCGATCGCTTACAACGTCTGGCAGTATGTTCAAGCGACCGACGACCTGGAGTTCCTCAGCGCCTACGGCGCCGAGATGCTGCTGGAGATTGCCCGCTTCTGGGCGTCGATCAGCGAGCGCGACGGTAGTCAGGACCGCTGGGTGATCGAGGGCGTAATGGGCCCCGACGAGTATCACGACGCCTATCCTGGCGCCGACGAAGGCGGGCTGCGCAACAACGCCTATACCAACGTCATGGTCTCCTGGCTGCTGCGCCGGGCGCGCGAGGTGCTCGACCGCCTTCCGTTCCATCATCGCGAGGAGTTGTGCGAGCGCCTGCGTCTCGGCGACGACGAGTTGGCCCGTTGGGAGGAGATCGCCTCGGGCCTGACGCTCTGCTTCCACGATGACGAGGACGGCCGGCCGGTGATCAGCCAGTTCGAGGGCTACGGCGACCTGCTGGAGTTCGATTGGGTCGGCTATGCCGCCAAGTACGGGGACATTCAACGGCTCGACCGCATCCTGGAGGCGGAGGGCGACACACCGAACCGCTACAAGCTGTCGAAGCAGGCCGATGTTCTGATGCTCTTCTACCTCTTCTCGGCACGCGAGCTGCGCGAGTTGATCGAGGGCATGGGCTACACCTGGGACGACCGCTTGATCGAACGCACCATCGCCTACTACTCCGCACGGACGTCCCACGGCTCGACGCTCAGCCGAGTCGTGGAGTCCTGGGTAATGGCGCGTGTCGATCGCCGGCGTTCCTGGCAGCTGTTCTGCCAGGCGCTGAAGAGCGACGTCTTCGACATCCAGGGCGGCACGACCGCCGAAGGCATTCACCTGGGCGCCATGGCCGGCACGGTCGATCTCGTACAGCGCGGCTATACGGGCCTGGAACTGGCGGAAGACGTGCTGTGGTTCAACCCGCGTCTGCCCGACGAGCTGTCTCATTTGGAAATGGAGCTGCGCTACCGCGGGCACTTCCTGCAGATCGAAGTGAAACGGGACCGACTGCGGATCCTCGCCTCCAACCATGCGGTCAAACCGATCCGGATCGGCTTCGACGGCGAAATTCACGATATTACCGGAGGCCAGGAACTGGTGTTTCCTCTTTCTGTACCGGACCCCGATTCCGCGCCCAACTCGGCCCCGCGCCAGGCGACGGGGTAACGCAAACCCTTGGACAGGATTTGCTGGCGTTCAGGGCAGCGCCGCGCTGAAATCCGGGAATGACCGACCAGTCTCGCGTCGCGGCTTTCTTGGGTGACGGCGGCAGCTACGATCCGGCGGTGGCCGAGGTCGAGCGGATCGATACCCATGCGGCCCTGGTCTTCCTCGCCGGTGCGCGGGCCTACAAGATCAAGCGTGCCGTGCGTTTTTCCTTCATGGACTTCTCGACCCGGGAGAAGCGGGCGGCAGCCTGTCTCACGGAGCTGTACCTCAACCGGCGCTCCGCACCCGAGCTCTATCTTGGTGTTCTGCCGATCTTGCGCGATGGCCCTGGCTTCGCTTTCGGCGATCTGGTGAGCGATCCCGGTCACGACTTCGTTTTGCCGCAGGAAACCGAAGAGCTGGCCTTGGTGATGCGGCGGTTCGATCAGTCCGGCTTGTTCGATCGCTTGGCCGGCAGAGGCCGTTTGCATAGGGGTCTGATCGAAGCCTTGGTGCAGCAGGTCGTTGCGCTGCAGGCGGCGGCGACGCCTGCCGTTGCGCCCTTCGGCGGCGCGGAGGCTCTGGGGCGCGTGATCGCCGAGAACGCCCAGGACTTCGAGGCTCATCCCGAGATTCTGCCGCCGGACCGGGTCAATCCCTTGATTGCTGCCAGCCGCCGTCGACTTGCCGAGACATCGGGGTTGCTCGACGCGCGCCGTGCGGCCGGGTTGGTGCGCCGCTGTCACGGCGACCTCCACCTGCGGAACATCGTGTTGATCGAAGGGCGGCCGACGCTGTTCGACTGTATCGAGTTCAACGATGCCATCGGCACCGTCGACCTGACCTATGATCTGGCTTTCCTGCTGATGGACCTGGACCAGCGCGGTCTGCGTCCGCTCGCCAACGCCGCCCTCAACCTTTACCTGGAGGCGGCAGCGCGGGCCGGGCTCGGGGGGCCCGAATGGCTGGCGGCTCTGCCGCTCTTTCTCAGCCTGCGGGCCGCCGTGCGCGCGAAGGTAACGGCGCCGGCCGTGACCGCCCAGCGGGATCCGGCCGAGGCCGAGGCGCTCCGGCAAGAGACCCTGGCGTACTTGGCAGCGGCGGAGCGGTACCTCGCGCCGCCTCCGCCACGTTTGGTGGCCGTAGGCGGGCTGTCGGGCAGCGGCAAGTCGACCTTGGCGCGCGCCTTGGCGCCCGATCTCGGTGCCACGCCTGGCGCCGTGGTGCTGCGCAGCGATCAGCTCCGCAAGCGTCTGGCGGGTCTGGCCGAGACCGAGCGACTGCCTCGCGAGGCCTATACCGCCGCCCGTTCGGGTGAGGTCTACGGCGAAATCGCACGGCTGGCCGATATCATTCTGGCGGCCGGCCACGCCGTGGTGGTGGACGCCGTCTCGGCCAGGCCGGAGCAGCGCGCTGCCCTCCGGGCGCTTGCCGAGGCCCACGGCGCCCGCTTCGACGGCCTGTGGCTGGATGCGCCGGCGGAGACTTTGAAAACGCGCGTGACCGCCCGTCTGGCCGATGCCTCCGACGCCGATGCCGATGTGGTCGAGCGGCAGCTCGGCTACGACCTGGGCGATATCGACTGGAATCGCCTACCCGCCGACGGCGGGCCGGATGCGCTACTGGATCGCGCCCGCCGTCTTCTCGCCCCGGCGTGACGCCACCTGCTGCGAAAGCGGCCGGTCGTCCATGGCCGTCAGGCCTCGGAAACCAGATCCTTGTATGCGTGCCAGGTTGCGTGGCCGATGATCGGCAGGGTGACGATCAGCCCAAAGTAGGCTGTCGCCAGACCGGCGGCCGTGAAGAGGACGATCAGCGAGGCCCAGACCATCATGGGGTAGAAGTTCTGCCGCACCGCCTCGACGCTGGTGACGATGGCCACCATGACATTGACGTCGCGATCCATCAGCATCGGTACCGAGACGGCCGAGATCGCGAAGGCGATCACGGCCAGAACGGCGCCGACCGCAGTCCCCGTCAGCAGGAAGGGGATCGTGATGTCCGACAGGAAAACGTCGTTGAGGAAATGATCCGGGCGCGGCGGCTCGTAAGCGAAGAACAGCATGAAGATCAGGAAGGCCAGGCGCATCCAGGCGATCCAGAGCACCAGGCCCGCGACGCCGATCAGGGCGGTCTGTCCCAGATTGCGGTTCCAGCCCGTCAGGGCCAGCCTCATCGAGGTCGGCTCGTCGGCCTGGAGGCGGCGCGAGGTTTCGTACAGGCCCACGGCCAGGACCGGGGCGACCAGCAGGAATCCACCGGCCAGGGGCAGCAGCACCTGCCAGAACAGCCCGAGTTCGTAGGAGATGCCGAGCATCAGGAAACCCGCCACCGCGAAGGCGGCACCGTAGCCGAGGCCGACCGCCGGCGCCGCGCGCAGGTCCTGCCACCCCGCGGCCAGCCAAGCCCAGGGGCGATCGACGCTGATCTTGCGGATCTTCGGCAAGGGCTGACCGAAGACAGGGACGATCTCGTCGGTCTGCGTGTTGAGATCGTCTTGCGTATTGTCCTGCGTGGTCATACCGGCGGAGTCCTCTCCCTGAACGTCTGATCTGCCGGACCCTGGGGTGCTGTTCCCACCGGCCGTATCAAGTTGCGACTAACTCTTAACATTGCTCTGTTTTCGAGTTTACCTGTTGGCGAACAGTAATGATAGCTCGGCAACATGAGCGCTGCGGCAATTTGCCTAGCCCTATCTACCACTCAACCGCCTAAAGAGCTGTTTCGGCATTGACGCACGTCAATGTGCCGGCCCCGGTCTCTGGAGTTGTCTGCCGGGTGTTGGTGGGGACAGGTGCGTCTGCGAAGCGCGGTAGGACCGGGGAAGTCTCTCGCCGAGAGGGTTGAACACCGAGAACAGTAAGAAAGGTCGCGCTTCATGAGCGACATTGCGGCAACCGCGACAACCGGGGCAGGGTCGGACCGTACGACGGCGCTCGACTATGCCGACGACATGATCCGCCTCTTCGTCATCGCGACGGTCTTCTGGGGGGTGGTCGGCTTCCTGATGGGGGTGGTGATCGCCCTCCAGCTTGCCTATCCGGCACTGAACTTCAACGAGTCCTGGACGACCTTCGGTCGGCTGCGGCCGGTGCACACCTCCGGCGTGATCTTCGGGTTCGGAGGCAACGCGCTGATCGCGACGTCCCTCTACGTGGTGCAGCGCACCTGCCGGGCGCGGCTGTTCGGCGGCGAGGAGGGCGCGGCCTTCATCTTCTTCGGTTATCAGCTCTTCCTGGTGATGGCCGCCTGGGGCTACATCAACGGCATCACCCAGGGCCGCGAGTACGCCGAGCCGGAGTGGTACGTCGACCTCTGGCTGACGATCGTCTGGGTCGTCTACCTGGTCGTCTTCGCTGGAACGATCTTCAAGCGCCGCGAGCCGCACATCTACGTGGCCAACTGGTTCTACCTGGCCTTCATCGTCACCATCGCGATGCTGCACATCGTCAACAACCTGGCGGTGCCGGTGTCCTTCATGGGGGCCAAGAGCTACTCGCTCTTCTCCGGCGTGCAGGATGCCTTGCTGCAGTGGTGGTACGGCCACAACGCCGTCGGCTTCTTCCTGACCGCCGGCTTCCTCGGCATGATGTACTACTTCGTGCCCAAGCAGGCCGAGCGGCCGGTCTATTCCTACCGCCTCTCGATCATTCACTTCTGGGCGCTGATTTTCCTCTACATCTGGGCCGGTCCGCACCACCTGCACTACACCAGCCTGCCGGACTGGGCGCAGACGCTGGGCATGACCTTCTCGGTAATGCTCTGGATGCCCTCCTGGGGCGGCATGATCAACGGGCTGATGACCCTGTCCGGCGCCTGGGACAAGTTGCGCACCGACCCGGTGCTGCGCTTCCTGGTCACCTCGGTCGCCTTCTACGGCATGAGCACCTTCGAAGGGCCGCTGATGTCGGTGAAGCCGGTCAACGCGCTCAGCCACTACACCGACTGGACCGTCGGCCACGTGCACTCCGGCGCGCTCGGCTGGGTCGCCTTCATCACTTTCGGCGCGCTCTACTATCTGGTGCCGAAGATGTGGGGCGCCAAGCGGCTCTACTCGATCCGTCTGGTCGGCTATCACTTCTGGATCTCCACCATCGGCATCGTGCTCTACATCACGGCGATGTGGATCAGCGGCATCATGCAAGGCCTGATGTGGCGCTCCTACGACGAGCTCGGCTTCCTGGTCTACTCCTTCGTCGAGACCGTCGAGGCGATGCATCCCTTCTACGTGATCCGGGCGATGGGCGGGGTTCTGTTCCTCGTGGGCGCCCTGATCATGGTCTACAACCTCATCCGCACGGCGCGTGGCGAGATCCGTGACGAGCGGCCGATCCTGACCCGACCCGTGCCTTCGGCCGCGGCCGGCCAGGCTGCCGAGTAAAGGGGGCGCCACGATGTTCAAGTATCACCATATCGTCGAAAAGAACCTGTCCCTGATGACGGTGCTCGTGCTGATCACCGTCTCGATCGGCGGGCTGGTCGAGATCACGCCGCTCTTCACCATCGAAAGCACCATCGAGCGGGTCAAGGGCGTCCGCCCCTACACGCCGCTCGAGCTGGCCGGGCGCAACATCTACATCCGGGAGGGCTGCTACACCTGTCATTCGCAGCAGGTGCGTCCCTTCCGCGACGAGGTGGAGCGCTACGGCCACTACTCGCTGGCGGCGGAGTCTATGTACGACCATCCCTTCCAGTGGGGCTCCAAGCGCACCGGGCCGGATCTGGCGCGGGTCGGCGGCAAGTACTCCAACGAGTGGCACGTCGCGCACATGATCGAT
>JANQPZ010000051.1 GCA_028285215.1 Rhodovibrionaceae bacterium
ATGGCGGCCAGGAGATTGTGCGCCTGAAACGCCCCGGCGAGTCTTAATGAGACATCGTACTCTCTGCCGCCGATCTCCAGCTGCAGCTCGAGACCGGTCGGCATCGCCGCCAGATTACGGAGGCTCAGGTCGCGCCCGTTGCGGCCGTAGGTGAGGATGCGCTGCCCGCGCGCGGTGCAGAGACCGTACAGATGCTCGAACTCCGGAACATCGGCGTTGAGCACCGCGGTGCCTCCGGATGGCAGCAGCTCTGTGAAGAGGCGCGCCTTGGCGGCCAGGTAGGCCTCCATGGTGCCGTGGTAGTCCAGGTGATCCCGGCTCAGGTTTGTAAAGGCCGCTGCCGTCAGGCGTACGCCGTCGAGCCGATACTGGTCGAGGCCGTGGCTGGAGGCCTCCATGGCCAGGGCATCGACGCCGTCGTCGACCAGCGCGGTGAGGCAGCGATGCAGTTCCACGGGGTCCGGCGTGGTCAGGGCGGCCGGAGCGTCACTGCGCGGGGGCGTAAGGCCGAGGGTGCCCAGACTGGCTGCCTTACGACCCAGTCGCTCCCAGATCTGGCGCACGAACACGGCGACGGAGGTCTTGCCGTTGGTGCCGGTCACCGCCGCGATTTCGCGCGGTTGGCGTTTGTACAGGGTGGCCGCCATCAGTGCCAGGCGTCGCCGCGGCTCGGGGTCCTGGATCAGCAGTACGGGCGGGTCGTAGCGTTTGATCTTCGTGCCGCTCGGGGCCAGCACGGCGACGGCGCCCTTGGCGACCGCCTGGTCGATAAAGTCGCGGCCGTCCGCCTGCGTGCCCGGCAAGGCGGCGAAAAGGAAGCCGGCCTCGATCCGCCGGCTGTCCGCCGTCAGGCCCGTAATCTCAAGTCTTTCGGCCGTGCTGCCCATGGCGCGGTGATCGTCCTCCGTCAGAAGCTCAGCGAGCCGCAACGTGGCGCCCCCTGAGGTTGGCCGGGATCAGAAGGGGGTCCCAGGTGTCGCCGGCGACGGCGACCGCTTCCGCCTGAGGTTCGGCCTGCGGCTCGATCCCCAGAAGCGGCGCCATACGTTCGATCACGGCCTTCACGACCGGGGCGGCAACCCAGCCGCCGGTGGCGTAACCGAAGCTGTACTCGGTCGGCTTCGGTTCATCGACCATCGCCATGACGACGTAGCGCGGGTTGTCCATCGGAAAGGCAGAGAGGACCGAGGCGATGCGTTTGTCGACGGCGTAGCCGCCATTCGGATCGAGCTTGTCGGCCGTACCGGTCTTGCCGCCGACCCGATACCCCTCGGCATCGGCCTTGCCGGTCGTTCCTTCCTTGACCACCAGGCGCAGCAGCCAGTTCATCTTCTGAGACGTCTCCGGGCTTATCACCTGCTCGGCCATGATGCGTTCGCCGCGCGTGCGCTTGAGCAGGGTCGTCGGTACAAGCTGACCGCCGTTCACCATCGCCCCCATCGCCCGCGCAGCCTGCAGCGGCGTGACGGCGATCCCATGGCCGTAGCTGATCGTCATGGTGTTGATTTCGCGCCAGACCTGAGGCAGCAGCGGGCGGCCCACTTCGCCCAGCTCCAGGTTCACCGGATCGAGCAGGCCGAGCCGGTCGAGGAAGCGCTGCTGAGCCTCGGTCCCGGCGCTCAGGGTCATGTGCACCGTCCCGATGTTACTGGAGTACATCAGGATTTCGGGGATGCTCAGAACCCCTCGCTTGGGCTTGAAGTCGTTGATGCGGAAGCGGCCTGCGCGGATCGGGTGGGTCACGTCGAAGCCGTCGGCCAGCCCGACGACTCCCAGGTCGAGCGCCATGGCGGTCGAGAAGACCTTGAAGATCGAGCCCAGTTCGTAGACCCCCTGCGTCGCGCGATTGAGGAAGGCCGCGTCGGGGATGGTTCTCGGGGCGTTGGGATCGATCAGCGGCAGCGACGCCATGGCCAGAATCTCGCCGCTGTAGACATCGAGAACTATTCCGGCCGCGCCGACGCCGCGCCATTCCTCCATCGCCTCGGCGAGTTCGTCGACCAGGATGTGTTGCAGGCGCAGGTCGAGGGAGCTGCGCAGAGGCTCGTTGCTGCCGCGCAGAACGTCGTCGAAGCTGGCTTCCAGGCCGATCTGGCCGACATTGTCGATGTTGGTGTAGCCGATCAGGTGGCCAGTCAGGTGCCCATGGGGATAGAAACGCCGCTCCTCCCGCACGAAGTCGAGACCCGGCAGTCCCAGTCCGTTGACTCTGGCCGTCTCACGCGGTGTCAGGCCGCGTTTGATCCAGGTGAACGAAGTATCCTGGCTCAGCATCGCTTGCAGGCTCGCGACGGAGAACCCGGGCAAGGCTTGTGCGAGCTCGATGGCTGTCGCCTGTGGATCGATCACCCGGCGCGGATTGGCATAGAGCGAGTTGGTCGGCAGCGTGGTCGCCAGAACCTGACCGTTGCGGTCGAGAATCTCCGCACGTTGCGTTTCCAGCGCCGCTGCGGCGCTGGGCGTTCCGGCCCGTTTCGGCTCCCCGGCCTCCGACAGCAGGGCGAGGTCGGCGAGACGCAGACCCACGGCGAAGAAGGCCAGCAGGAAGACGGCGGCCGCCACCAGCAGACGGGTTCGGCCAAGCTCCAGCGCGGCCTTGCGCTGGCCATCGAGGCTGATGGTCCAGCCACTGTGGACACCGCCCTGCCCAAGGTCCATGCCGCACGGCCGGGTCGGCGCAATCTGGGGTTCGTTGCGGCGACGCATCAGCGGGTCTCCGAAAGGGTGCGGTGGCGGACGGGCAAGGGCGCGCCGGTCACCGGGTTGCGAGGCGTGTCGTCCTCGAGCCGAGAGAGATCGCTTGCCAGCGGTTCCGGCACCTTGCGGATTGCCGGTGTCTCGGCGGAGGGCATCAAGGGGGTAGGCCGCGAGACCGGCGGCGTCGGCACGGGTGTCGCTTCGGTCCGCAGCGTCGCCGCGACCAGTTCGCCGATGGAATCGGGTGTGTCGGTCGGCCGGCCGCTTGCCAGGCGCGCGTCCACCGGGGCCCGATCGACGGTGTTGCCGTCCGGCTGCGGCAGCGGGCTGCGTCCTGGGCGCGCGGAGTCTCCGGGACGGCGCGGCGGCATCGGCGGGCCCGCGGCAAAGACACGGCCGTCCATGTCTTCGGGACGCGGCGG
>JANQPZ010000068.1 GCA_028285215.1 Rhodovibrionaceae bacterium
GATGCCACCGGCCGAGCGCTCGGCAAGGCTCTCCTCTACAACGACAGTGTTGCCGACCCCGAGATCCCCGCCGCGATCGCAGAGGTCGCTCCTCCGACCAGCGCCGCGCACGGCGCCAGCTCCGGCCTCGCGCGCGCCATGCATCTTGCGGCAAGGCCCGGCGTACGGCGCATCGTGCATCAGGCGGACTGGATCGCCGGCCTCTTGTCCGGCCGCCCCTGGGTCAGCGACGAGTCGAACGCATTGAAGACCGGCTACGATCCCATCTCGCGCCGTTGGCCGGACTGGCTCGGCAGCCTGATCGCCCCCGATCTGCTGCCCGAGGTGAGCCCCACCGGACAGCCGACCGGGCTGGTCACAGCCGAGGCCGCCGAGCAGTACGGGCTGCCGCAAGAGGCAGCCCTGATCGCGGGGATGACCGACGGCTGCGCCTCTTTCCTCGCCACTGGCGCCGACCGTCCCGGCGACGGCGTGACGGCACTCGGTACGACGCTGACCCTGAAACTGCTATCCGACCGGCCGGTCTTCGATCCAAACTGTGGTATCTACAGCCACCGGCTGGGTTCGCTCTGGCTTGCAGGCGGTGCCTCGAACTCGGGTGGCGGCGCCTTGGCCGTCCACTTCACCGCAGAGGAGATTGCCGCGCTCTCCGCCCGCATCGATCCGGACCGCGAGAGCGCGCTCGACTACTATCCTCTGCCAAAGGTCGGCGAGCGCTTTCCGACGGCCGACCCAGACCTGGCCCCGCGCATCCTGCCCCGGCCAGAGGACGACAGGTTGTTCTTGCAAGGACTGCTGGAGGGAATCGCCCGCATCGAAGCGGCCGGCTACCGCCGCCTCGCCGAGCTGGGCGCGCCGCCGCTCGCCCGCTTGCGCAGCGTCGGCAGAGGTGCCAGCAATACCTGCTGGAGCGCCATCCGCCGAAGGATCGTGACAACGGAGATGACCGGTGCGGAGTCCGAGGAAGCCGCCGCCGGCGTCGCGCGCCTGGCACTTGACCACCTCGCCAACAGGAGAGTTGCCGACCCATGACCCCGCAAAGGCTTTCAGGCGTTGCAGCAGTTGTCGAACGGTTCGATGCCGTCCTGTTGGATCAGTTCGGCGTGCTGCACGACGGCCGCGTAGCCTTTCCGGAGGCAAAGGAAGCCGTCGCAGGTCTTCGGTCCGCCGGGCTGCGCTTGGCCGTCCTGTCCAACTCGGGCAAACGGCAGGAGGCCAATGCGGAACGTCTGGCCGCCCTGGGCTTCGACCCCGACGATTTCGCTGCGGTCGTCACCTCGGGGGAGCTCTGCCGCCAGCGCCTGGTGGCGGCCCTGGCCAGCGGCCAACTGACGGAAGGAGCTGGCGTCTACGTGATCGAAACCAGCCAAGGGGGGTCGCCGCTGGAAGGTCTGCCGCTGGCACGCACCTTCTGCGCCAAAGAGGCCGCCCTCGTGGTGATCGCGGGGCGGGACACGCGGCAAGAGCCGGACAGGGAAATCGAACCTTTGCTGCCCCTGGCCAGGCAGGGGATTCCCTGTATCTGCGCCAATCCGGACCTGACGGTCTACGCGGCGGGCAAGGCCGCGCCAGGTCCCGGCCGCCTTGCCGAGGCCTATGTCTCCGCCGGCGGGTCGGTCGAGATGATCGGCAAACCGCACGCTCCGATCTTCGAGGCTTCGCTCGATGCACTGGGGCACCCCCAGCCAGCACGCACCCTGATGGTCGGGGACAGCCGCATGCACGACATCGCGGGCGCCGCCGCGCTGGGTCTGGCCACGCTTCTGATCGAAAGCGGCGTGCAAGCCGACAGGGACAGCGGCGGACCCCTACCCGATTTCGTTGCCTCCACATTGACCTGGTAGAGCAGGCCAAACCGAGTCGAGGACTTCACACCAATGACAGGTCAGACCCGGCCGTTCGAGCCGACGACCATCGACGTCGACGCCGCGTTCGATCGCTACGAATCCGTTCGCGCGCGCCTGCCCCGCACGCAGTTCACCGCCAACAGCAGACAAGGGCGCAACCTCGCGGAGATCGCAGAGTCTTTCGACGTCTTCATCCTGGACGCCTTCGGCGTGCTCAATGTCGGAGAGCGGGCAGTGCCTGGCGCAGTCGAACGGATCGCTGCCTTGCGGGCGGCGGGAAAACGGCTGTTCGTGCTGACCAACGCAGCGAGTTATCCGCGTTCCGCCGCGCTCGCAAAGTACCGCCGCCTAGGCTTCGACTTCGCGCCGGAAGAGGTCGTGTCGAGCCGGGATGTGGCTGCGTCTGCGCTGACTCGCTTCACCGAGGTCAAGCTCTGGGCGGCGGCCAGCGGCCCGACCCCCGACCTTTCGGACCTGCCGGGATACATCGAAGACCTGGAAGCCGACCCGTCCCTCCTCGAACGCGCCGAGGGATTCCTGTTGTTATCGAGCGCGAGCTGGACAGCGGCCCGGCATGAGGCGCTCGTCGCCGCTCTGGCCGAGCGCCCGCGCCCGCTGCTTGTCGGCAATCCCGATCTGGTGGCGCCTCGGGAAACTGGCCTGACTCTGGAGCCGGGCTGGTGGGCGCATGACATCGCCGACCGCACCGGTATCGTCCCGGAGTTCTTCGGCAAGCCCTACGCCAATGCCTTCGCTGCGATCGCGGCGCGCTGCAGTGGTGCAGGCAGTCTGCGCACGGCGATGGTCGGCGACACGCTGCATACCGATATCCTGGGGGGCCGCGCGGCCGGAATGACCGGCGTTCTGATCACCGATCACGGCCTCTTCGCGGGACGGGACGTCGCGCCCTACATAAGGCGCTCGCAGATTGTTCCGGATATCATCTGTCCGACGACTTAGAGCGCAATGGTCGAAGGGCCGACGAGAGCCGTGTCATATTTCCTGGCGCGGCGCATCCCGCCAACCCGCTGTCGATCCATGCGGCGGCTGTTGCAGTTCCTGTTGAGCTTGCACTCCGGTCACCGCCATCATGGCGTAGATATCGTCGGCATCGCATCCGCGCGACAGGTCGTTGGCCGGTCGCGCCAGTCCCTGCAGGACAGGGCCGATGGCGACGGCGCCGCCGATGCGCTGGGCGATCTTGTAGCCGATGTTACCGGCATCGAGATTAGGAAAGACGAAGACGTTCGCACGACCGCGCGTCCGCGACTCCGGCGCCTTGGCCCGATTGACCGTCGGCACGAAGGCTGCATCGAACTGCAGCTCTCCATCGATGGACAGCCCCGGATCGAGTGCTCGCACTTTCGCCGTCGCCTCCACGACCTTCGCGATCCTGGCATGCGCAGCACTTCCCAGCGTCGAGAAGGACAGCATAGCGACCCGCGGTTCCTCCCCGATCAGCAGGCTGCAGGAGCGCGCTGAATCGCGCGCGATCTGAGCCAGTTCGTCCGCACTCGGGTCAACCACCAGCCCGCAATCGGCGAAGAGAACGGCGCCCTTCCTGTCATGGCCAGGTCCGCACAGCAGCATCAGGAAGAAGCTCGAAACAAGCGGGCTGTCCGCAGCCCGCCCGATAACCTGCAGGGCCGTCCGCACGGTGTGCGCGGTGGTTGCCACCGCCCCGCCAACCATGCCGTCGGCCGTGCCTGCGCGTACCAACATGGCCGCGAAGCCCATGGGGTCCATCATGGCCACCACAGCGTCGGCTTCGCTCACCCCCTTGGCTCGCCGAAGCTCAAGATAGCGCTCGACGAAGCCGGCATGAAGCTCGCTTGCGGAGGGGTCCTCGAGCCGAAAACGCCCGGCCGTGCCGCCGAAGCCACGCAGCCCGGCTTCGATCTTGGCGCGGTCGCCAAGAAGTATCGGCATCGCCAGGCCGTCGCGCTCGACCCTGACAGCTGCCGCCAGCACACGCGGATCCGTGCCTTCGGGAAGTGCGATGTGGCGCGGCATGGCTTTGGCCTTATCGATCAGACGCTGGAGCGGTTTCATGCCGTCCTCCCTAGCCGAGCAGGTGCAGCCCGCCGGCCACAAAGAGTGCGATGAAGAGTGTCTCGGCAACGATCAGCACGATCGCGGCAGCGCCGACGTCCTTGAGGCTATTCAGCGATGTCTTCATTCCCACCGCCACGATTCCGAGGAGAAGAGCCCAGCGCGACAGATCGACGAAGGTGGCCGCGAGCACCTCCGGGATCAGGTTCAGGGAGTTCAGTCCAGCCAACAGGATGAAGCCGAGGACGAAACCGGGGACCAGAGGCGGTCTCTTTCCCGATGCGTCCGTCGCGAGACTGCGCAGCGAGAGCGAGAGAAGCAGGACAAGTGGCGCGAGCAGCGTCACGCGCATCAGCTTGACGAGAGTCGCGGTCTCGCCAGCCGGTTCGGAAATGGAAAAACCGGCACCCACGACCTGAGCGACGTCGTGGATCGTCGCCCCGATGAAGATACCGGCCTCGCGGTCGTCCATCGCGAAGGCAGCCGTCACGATCGGATAGACGATCATGGCGACGGTCGACAAAGCGGTGACGCCGACAACCGTGAAAATCAGATTGCGTTCCGACTGGGCATTGCGCGGCAAGACCGCGGCGATCGCCATCGCGGCAGAGGCGCCGCAAATCGCCACCGATCCGCCGGTCAGGACAGCCAGCC
Source organism: Rhodovibrionaceae bacterium (assembly GCA_028285215.1). Taxonomy (GTDB): domain Bacteria; phylum Pseudomonadota; class Alphaproteobacteria; order Kiloniellales; family DSM-21159; genus Algihabitans. Next base: position 4,554 of record JANQPZ010000068.1, read on the forward strand.
GCCAGCCGCGCCCCAGCAGTCTTGCGGCAAGGAGGCCGAAAAGGATCGTCGCCAAGACGGCCAAGACGATCAGCGCGATCGTCTCCGCCCCCAGGTCCATCATCAGTTCGGCGCTGATGCGCGCGCCCAGCAGCGCCACGCCGAAACGCAGCACGCTTCGGGACGTGAAGGCGACGCCGCTTGCCGAAGGCCCCTCCTGTGCCAGAAAATGGAAAGCCATTCCAAGCAGCAGCGCCATCAGCATTGCCGGCGCGCCGTAGTGGTCCGAAAGGAACTGCGCGGCGATCGCCACGGTCGCGCAGACCAGCAGACCCGGTGCCAGCCGCACGACCGGCGCCACGAAACGCTGCTTCGCCGAGAGGCTGCCGGACAGCTGACTAGTCATAAAGGTGGCCCGGCACCCGGCGCCCCAGAGAGCGGTCGGCGCCGGTCCTGTCCCTGGTAAGCCGAAGATTCACACCGGCATCTGTTCGCGCATGTCGGCTGGATCGATACCCGCAACCGGCACAGGCTTCTTCATGGCATCGCGACGGAAGGGTTCACCCAGTTCCTGATTCAGGATCACTTCGACGAAGGTCGACTCGCCCTTCGCCTGATCCTCGACGGCTTGCCGGAGCGCGGCCGTCAGTTCTTCCTGCGTGCGTACGCTGACACCCTTCAACTGGCAGCCTTCGGCGACTTTGGCGTAGGAGAAGCGCGGGTTCAACTCGGTGCCGACGAAGTTGTTGTCGTACCACAGCGTCGTGTTGCGCTTCTCAGCCCCCCATTGGTAGTTCCGGAAGATGACCATCGTGACCGCCGGCCATTCGTCCCGGCCGATCGAGGTCATCTCGTTCATCGAAATCCCGAAGGCACCGTCGCCGGCAAAACCGATCACCGGAACATCGGGGCAGCCGATCTTGGCACCGATGATCGCCGGGAATCCGTAGCCGCAAGGCCCGAACATTCCCGGTGCCAGATACCGCCGGCTGTGTTCGAAGGTCGGGTAGGCATTGCCGATCGCGCAGTTGTTGCCGATGTCGGTGGAGATGATGACGTCCTCCGGTAAGGCTGCCTGGATCGCCCGCCAGGCCTGACGCGGCGACATGCGATCGGCATCGCGTTCACGCGCCTCCTGATTCCAGACCGTACCCGGATCGTCTTCCTCGTGGTCGAGCGACGAGAGCATCTGCAGCCAAGCGGACTTGGTCTGGTGGATCGTTGCCTTGCGCTCGGCACGGCCGGCATCGCCGGCGTTCGGTGCCAGCTGCGCGAGGATCTGCTGGGCCACTTGCTTGGCGTCGCCGCCGATGCCCACCGTGACCTTCTTGGTCAAGCCGATCCGGTCGGTGTTGATATCGACCTGGATGATCTTCGCCTGCTTCGGCCAGTAGTCGATGCCGTAGCCTGGCAGAGTCGAGAAGGGATTAAGCCGCGTGCCAAGGGCAAGCACGACGTCAGCCTGGGCAATCAGTTCCATCGCCGCCTTAGAGCCGTTGTAGCCCAGCGGACCGACGGACAAGGGATGGCTGCCCGGGAAGGCGTCATTGTGCTGATAGCCGCAGCAGACCGGTGCATCGAGCCGCTCGGCCAGGGCCTGCGATTCCGCGATGGCGTCGCCGACCACGACGCCGGCTCCGTTCAGGATGACCGGAAAGCGGGCCTCCGACAGCAACCTTGCTGCCTCGGCGATGGCCTGGGCGCCGCCCGAAGGCCGCTCGAGGCGGACGATTTGAGGCAGCTCGATATCGATCTGATGGGTCCAGAAGTCGCGCGGTACATTGATCTGCGCGGGCGCGCACCCGCGCCAGGCTTTCTCGATAACCCGGTTGAGCACCTCGGCCATGCGCGAAGGGTCACGCACCTCCTCCTGATAGCAGACCATGTCCTGGAACAGAGCCATCTGATCAACTTCCTGGAAACCGCCTTGCCCGATCGTCTTATTCGCAGCCTGCGGCGAGACCAGCAGCATCGGCGTGTGATTCCAGTAAGCCGTCTTGATCGCCGTCACGAAGCCCGTGACGCCCGGCCCGTTCTGGGCAATCGCCATCGCCATCTTCCCGGTCGTCCGGGTGTAGCCGTCGGCGATCAGCGCCGCATTGGACTCGTGCGCACAGTCCCAGAAGGTGATGCCTGCCCTCGGAAAGAGGTCCGACACCGGCATCATCGCCGAGCCGATAATGCCGAAGGCATGGCGAATCCCATGCATCTGCAGGACCTTCACAAAGGCTTCTTCCGTGGTCATCTTCATCGCTTCGTCTCCCTTGATTTCCTTGTGCGGTCCCGATGTCACTCCGCGGCCGCAGACGGCAGAGCCCTGCCGACCACCGACCCGGCGCGCCGGTCCTCGCGCATCATGGCGCTGGCCTTTTCGCCGATCATGATTGCCGGTGCGTTGGTGTTGCCGGAAACAATCTCCGGCATGATCGAGCAGTCGGCGACGCGCAAACCCTCGATACCGCGAACCCTCAAGCGTGCATCGACAACGGCCGAAGCGTCGGACCCCATCTTGCAGGTGCCGGTCGGATGGTAGATCGTCGTTGCCGTCCCGCGCACCCAGTCGAGCAGCTCGTCGTCGCTGACGGCCCCGGCCCCTGGCCGGAATTCTTCCGAGATCTTGCTGGTCAGCGGAGCACAGCCGGCAATCTCGCGGGCAATGCGGACTCCCTTGACGATGGTGTCGCAGTCGAGCTGGGTGGAGAGATAGTTCGGGTGTATCGCCGGATGGTCGGTAGCCTTCGCGCTCTTCAGCCGAATCTCGCCGCGGCTTTCGGGCCGGAGTTGACAGACCGAGGCCGTGAAGGCGGAAAAGGGATGCACTCCCTCGCCTGGGCTGTCGGCCGACCAGGGCTGAATATGAAACTGGATGTCGGGCGTCGCGACCTCGGGCCGCGTCTTCAGGAACGCCGTGGCCAGGCTGGCTGCCATGGTCATGGGGCCGGCGCGAAAGGCAAGGTACTTGAGCGCGATACGGGCCTGGTTGAAGAGGCTACGCACCTCGTCGTTCAGGGTCGGTTCGTTGCATTTGTAGACCAGTCGCGCCTGCAGATGGTCCTGAAGGTTCTTGCCGACGCCCGGCAGGTCGAGACGCGGGGCGATGCCGTGCGACGCGATCGCGTCGCCCTCGCCGACTCCCGAAAGCATCAGGATCTGCGGCGAGCCGATCGCACCAGACGAGAGAACAATCTCGCCTAGCGCCTGGACCCGCTGTTCTCGACCGACGCGGTCGCGATAGACCACGCCCGTGGCCCGCCGACCCTCGAAATCCAGGCGAAGAACCTGTGCGTTGGTGACGACGGTGAGATTGGGGCGCTTGCGCACGGGATGCAGATAGGCAACGGCGGCACTGCAGCGCCGTCCTTTCTTTGCGGTGAGCTGGAAGTAGCCCACGCCCTCCTGGCTGGCGCCGTTGTAGTCCGGATTGAAGGGGTAGCCGGCCGCCTGGGCCGAGGCCACCCAGGCGTCGCAAATAGGGCGCTGGAGGCGCATGTTCGAAACATGCAGTGGGCCGCCAGTGCCGTGATAGTCGTCGGCGCCGCGCTCCTGATCCTCGGCTCTCTTGAAAAAGGGCAGGACGTCCTCCGCCGACCAGCCGACGTTGCCCATCTGGCGCCAGCGGTCGTAGTCCTCGTGCTGGCCGCGCACATACAGCAGCCCATTCAGCGACGAGGAGCCTCCGAGGACCTTGCCGCGCGGCCAGTCGAGAGAGCGCCCGGCAAGCCCGGGATCCGGCTCCGTCCGGTAGCACCAGTCGACGCTGGGGTTGTGCATCACCTTGAAGTAGCCAACGGGGATGTGGATCCAGGGATTCCAGTCGCGTCCCCCTGCCTCGAGCAGAACAACGCGGACATCCGGGTCGGCGCTCAAGCGGTTGGCGAGGACGCAACCGGCGGATCCCGCTCCCACGACGACGTAGTCAGCCTGCAGACCGCTCATGGAGCGGCTCGTCGGCTCAGCCACGCCTTCTTTGCAGCTTGCTTCATGGCAAGGCCTTCCTCTCGCCAAACTACCGGCTTGTGGGGCGGAGCTTATTCTGCAATTATTGAGACTTCAAGTCTCATTTTTAGGGAGGAAGAAAATGAACGTTTCAAAAAAACTAAGTGGTCTTTCCCGTCGCGACTTCTTCGCGCTGACCGCCCGGTTCGGCATCACGTCCACCTTGATGGCCGCCGGCAGCCTAGGCGGCGCGGTCACGTTGGCCTCGCTCGCGCGGGCAGCCGAATCAACTTATGAGAAGCGTTTCGCCAAAGAACCCAAGCATAAGTTGAAGTTCGGTGCGTCCGGCTTCAATGCCCGCAATCTTCTGATCGAACGGGCGGGCTGTCTGGAATTCGCACGCGACCTGGAGGAGCGAACCGAAGGCGAAATCCGCGTCGAATTCATCGGCGACAACCAGATCTGCGGCCAGCTCAACTGCGCGGAGAAGACTCAGCTCGGGATCACCGAAATCTTCGCTGCCTCGACCCAGAATTCCGCCGGCGTGGCGCCCTACTACAACGTGCTGGACTATGCCTACATGTTCCCCAGCCGGGCGTCCCAGTACCACTTCCTCTTTCATCCCGAGAGCCAGCGCATCCTGCGCGACCCCCTGGAAAAGCGGCACGGCATCAAGTTCCTCTTTTCCCACTGCGAACTGCGCGGCATCCAACTCGGCCAAAACTTCGCGGACAAACCGCTGGTCACCAAGTTGGAGGACCTCTTCGGCACCAAGAACCGCGTAACCGGAACGCAGCTCGGCCGCATCGCCATGCAGCAGCTGAACCTAAATCCGGTGCCGGTGGCTTGGGAAGAAACCCTCGACGGACTGAAACAGGGCCTCATCGACGGCGCCGAAACCTGGGCGTCGGCCGTGGCTTACGCCAACATGTCGCCTGTGGTCTCCCAATCGGTCGACTTGCGGTTCTTCTGCGGCACGGAACACACCGCCATGTCGGCGAAGGTCTTCGATGCGATGGAGCCGCATCTGCAGGATGCCATCATGGAATCGGCCTATCTGGCCCAGGTCCATGTGCAGGCCGCCAACGAGGCGGCGCTGGTCAAGACCGTCGGCTTCTCCGACCCGCAGCTGCCCGACACGATTTTCGTCGAGCACAACGTGCGGCCCGCCTTCCTCGCCGAAGAGCAGATCAAGATGGCCGAGGAGATGTGCGCGCCGGAACACAATCCCGAACCTTGGGCCCAATGGCGTGAGCGGCTGAACAATTGGGCGGGCGGTATCGATACCTACCAGGAAATCCATCGGGTCGCCCGCGAGATTCCGCTCGACATGAAGCCGGAAAACGTCGAGCCCCGACGCTGGTGGCGTAGCGCCTAGTCCGCGCCCGTCAAAGGAGGCGACGGCCGAGCCGCCATGCTCCGTCCCTGGCGGACGGCAGCGAGGCCGTCGAACCTTCAGACGTTCAACCAAGTCCAAGCAGTACGACGAGCCGGAGACGAAGGACGGCCTCGGACCAAACCGCATACAGCCGCCGGTCACGCTTCATACCCGCCTCGGTCGCTGTCTGTCTGGGATCGAACCGCTCCGCGCCCGTCGCAAAAAAGCGGAAGACATCCGCTGATCGGGTTCGGGAGGAACCGTTCATGCTGGCTTTGATTGAGGATGCCGCACGGCTGGTTTCAGCCATCGGCTCGAACGATGCCTGGGCGATCAGCAGCGCCATGCGCGGCCCTGGTGCCTGGCTTTTCGGCGCAGTTCTGACGGCAGTAGGCGGCGGGGCTCTTGCCTTGTTGTATTCCCGGTCGTCGCTCGCCGACCGTTACTTCGAACGCGTCCTGATGGTGTCCTGCTACCTGCTGATGGCCGGCATTATCTTCGTCGAAGTGTTCCGGCGTTTCGTGCTGAGCGAACAGGCTCCCTGGTCGACGACGCTGCCGCCATTCCTCTTCCTCATCCTAACCTGGTTCGGCTGCGCCTATAACGTGCGGCTGCGTACACACCTGGCATTCTCCGAACTGCGCATGGCGCTGCCGCGTGTCGGACAGTTCGCCTGCATTTGCCTCGATCATCTTCTCTGGCTTGTCTTCTGCTGGATTGTCGTCGTCACCTCGCTGCGCGTCGTCGCCAATTCCGCCTCGAACTATCAGATCCTGCTCGGCACCGACAACGTCATGCAGTGGTGGCTTCTGGCGAGCGTGCCCCTGAGCTTCATCGCGATGGCCGCACGCACCTTCGAGAACGCCGCCGAGGACATCGCCAACTTCCGGCACGGCAGAAACCTGATCAACCCCCAAGCGATCGGCGCGGACTGAGGCTCATGATGGACGGAAACTGGATCACGCTCATCTCGATTGGCGCCACGCTGCTCTTCCTACTCGGGGTTCCGGTCTTCCTGGTCATCGGCTACTGGGTCATCGGCGCAAGCCTGGTCCTGGGGATGACGCTCGACAACATCGGCGCTGCGCTGGGCGACGTCTTTACCGACGGCTTCGCCCTGCTCGCCATGCCGCTTTTCATCCTCACCGGCGATCTGATCAACCGTTCCGGCATCGCCCGCCGCCTATCGGATTTCGCCTACGCCTGCCTAGGCTGGATCCGCGGGGGCCTCGGCATGGCGAGCCTCGGCGCCTGCGGACTGTTCGCGGCAATCTCCGGATCGAATTCCGCGACAACGGCGACGATCGGCTCGATGCTTCATCCGGAGATGGTCAAGGGCGGTTACGATTCACGCTTTTCCGCCGCCACTGCGGCCGCCGGCGGCACGGTGGGCATCATCATTCCGCCCTCGATCATCTTTATTGTCTACGGCTTCCTGCTGAACCTGCCGATCTCCGACCTCTTCGTGGCCGGCATCCTGCCGGGGGCGCTCATGGTGATCGCGATGCAGTTCGTCTGCTGGATCGTCTGCAAACGGAACGGTTGGGGTTACCTGATCCCGCTTCAGTTCGCCCGGATCGCCAAGACCGGGCTTGGCGCCTGGCTCGGATTCTTCGCCATCGGCCTGGTGCTCTGGGGCATCTACACCGGCAAGTTCTCCCCGACGGAGGCAGCCGGCGTGACCGTCGGCTTCTGCGTGATCGTCGGCCTTCTCTGCCTTCCGCTACACCGCATGATCGGCAGCAAAGGACAGGAACGTCCGGTCGCCGAGCGAAGCTATGGCGAGATGCTGGTCGTGCAGGGCTTTCGCGTGACCGAGCTTCCGTCGATCACGATGCGCTCGGCCCAGATCACCGGCATTCTCGCGCCCCTGATCGCCGTGTCGGTGGTCATGCAGCAGATCCTGTCCCTTCTCGGTGCGCAGGAGGCGATCGGCGGTTTCGTCACGGGCATGGGCGGTTACTACGCGGTTCTCTTCACGGCGATGGTCATCATCTTCATCGCCGGAATGGTGCTCGAAAGCCTGCCGGTGACGATTATCCTCGCGCCGATTCTGGCCCCCATCGCACACTCGATCGGCATCGAGCCGGTACAGTTCGCCGTTATCTTTCTGATCGGCGCTTCGATCGGCTTCATCACGCCGCCTTACGGCCTCAACCTCTACGTCGCAAGCAGCGTCACGGGTGTTCCCTACTTCCGCCTAATTCGCTATACGGTCGCCTACATAGCCGCCCTGCTGACGGTTTGGCTGGTCGTTGCGTTCGTACCAGGCCTGTCGACCGCGCTGCTGCCGGCACGGTAGCGCGGCACTGCAACGAAGATGACGATTGGCGAATGCACGGCAGGGACGAACAAGGCGAGACGATTCCAACCAATTTGCGTCTCCTTCTGGTGCTGGAGGAAGTAGCGCGACTTGGCGTTCCCGCGACACCGACCGAGATCAATCAGAGGCTCGGCCTGCCCAAGCCGACCATCCATCGTTTGTTCTCGACGCTCGAACAGGCGGGGTTCTTGCAACGCGAGATCGACGGCCGAGCCTATACGCCAGGGCGCCGAATGCGCAGGCTCTCGCTCGGCGTGCTCTCGTCGCTGAGAGTGCGAACGGCACGCTTGGCCGTGCTGAGCGCACTTGCCGAAGACATCGGAGAGACCTGCAACATCGCGCTCCCCGACCGTGACGCGATGCTTTACCTGGACCGCGTCGAGACCAAGTGGCCGCTCAGAATTCAACTTCCAATCGGCACGCAGGTTCCCTTTTACTGCACAGCCAGCGGCAAGATCTATCTCAGCAGTCTCGCGGACTCGCATCTGAAGCGTTACGCAGGCGCGGCCACCTTGACACCGCACACCGAACGTACGCTAACGACGGCTGAGAGTCTCCTAAAGGATATCAAGCACACCCGCGCCCGTGGCTACGCTCAGGACGACGAAGAGTTCATGGAGGGGATGATTGCCATTGCGGTGCCGATCCTCGACCCGAACGGGCGTTTCCTGTCTTCGCTCTCCTTTCACGCTCCGACGCAACGCATGACCCTGAAGCGCGCAACGACACATCTTGAGCGTTTGCGACTCGCCGCCGACGAACTCTCCAAACTGGTCGCAGACGACTGAGTGTGCTCCTCCGCGACGCCGGAACCTCACCTCCTTTGAGGCCGATCCGAGAAACGGGACGAGGCCGGCCGGATATCGAACCGGAGTCTGCCGCGACCGAGAAGACAAGCCTCGCAAGGCCAGGCGCGCTCTACAGAACGGCACTCCTGTCGCTTTCGCTTCACGCGCAATCGCGAGCCTTCGCAGGCCATGGTGCGGAACCGGCCTTGACCAGTACCTAAGCGTCGATAGCCGGACCGTAGGTGCCGATCTCCTCGGAGATCAACTCGACGCCGCGCGCGATACGGGCCGAGGGAATCGACGAATAGGCAAGCCGGTAGAAGTGTTTCGGGGCGGACTCGGGATCGAAGAAACTACGGCCCGGTTCGATGACCACGCCACGCAGCTGAAGCCGGCTGGCAAGCCTCTCGGTGTCGACATGCTCGGGTGCCATCATCCAGAAGCTCGAGCCACCATGGTCTTCCTCGCCCACCGGCGTGAGGCCATGATCCGAAAAGGCCTGTTCCATCACCTGCCGTCGGCGCTGGTAGGTCTTTCGCATGCGATTGATCTGCGCATCGTAGTGTCCAAGCGAGAGGAAGTAGGCCGCCGTGCGCTGGATCAGTCCCGGCGGATGCCGTAAGACCGCGGTTCGAAGAGCCCGGGCCTCCTGAATGAAGGCCGCCGGCGCCACGATGTATCCCAACCGAAGACCGGGAAACAGCGATTTCGAGAAGGAACCGATGTAGATCACCCGGCCCATGTCATCGAGCGACTTCAGCGAAGGCGACGGCGATCGGCGGAACGACAGCTCGAACTCGTAATCGTCCTCCACGATCACGATCCCCAGTTCCGCCGCGCGCCGCAACAGCTGATGCCGACGCCAGATCGGCATGGTGACGTTGGTCGGGCACTGATGGCTCGCCGTGGTGAAGAGCACATCGGTGTCCTCGGGAATGGCGTCGGGCGGCAGCCCATGGTCGTCCACCTCGACAACGTGAGTTCGGCAGCGCGTCTGTTGCAGAATTTCCCGAAGGCCCGGATAACAGGGGTTCTCAACAGCGGCCGCACGTCGCTGGGTGAGCAGCAGTTGGGCGCTCGTCCACAAGGCATTCTGCGCACCCAGCGTCACCAGAACATGCTCAGGGCGTGCAGAAATCCCGCGACGGCTTAGAATATGCCGCAGAACATATTCGACGAGTTTGGGGTCGTCGCGCTCGTAGTGATCCGATGTGAGGCTGTCGAACTCCTTCCGCCCAAGCGCCTGCAAGGCGCAGAGCCGCCAGTTCTGATGGTCGAAGAGTTTCGGGTCCGTCTGGCCATAGACGAAGGGATAGGGATAGGCCCGCCAGTCGACCGGCCGGTCGATCCGGCTCGTCGCTCCGTTGCGATGAGCCAGAAGCCGGCTCCAGTCCATCGTGTTTTCGACCAGATCGTCCGGAGGTTCGAACTGGATGCCTGAAGGCGCGCTCAACGAGACGAAGTAGCCCGACCGCCCTTGCGCCACGAGATAGTCGTCGGCGACGAGGTCGTTGTAGGCAAATGACACGGTGATTCGACTGACGCCAAGGTGCCGCGCCAGGGCACGGCTCGATGGCATGCGTTCGCCGGGCAGAAACCGCCCGGACAGGATGCCTTCGACCACCTGACGCTTGATCCTGTTTTGCAGGGTGTCGGTCAGATCGCTGTCGAGGAAGAAGCTATCGGCATAGATCGTCATGGCTGGCCCTATGCTGTCCGAGAATTTAACTCCAGACCAGCCTGAGGGCATGTGCCCCCTTTCGGCGCTTGCCACACGACCCCGCTTCCCGCGGTTCCTGACCTTGGTTTTCCGATCGTCACCCTCTCAGGTTCCTGACATGTCCCTGTGCGGCTTAGCTTTTTCAGAATAATACAATAATTGCATGTGTATTTCTTTTCTCGCAGGTCCGAAACGAAGGCTTCCCCCTGTCCGGTAGAGCGCGAAAGCCGTCTTCCCTTTGCAGCAGCCTATCTGGATTCTGGCATTATGACTCGGGCGCCTCTGGCCCTATCTGGGCGGAGTAGATTAGGTCAGTTTTCCAACTTGCCCTTGGCCTTCGCAGCGGAGGAACGGATGAATACGCTCGTCAATCCAAACGATCTGTCCGCAATCATCGAAGCGGATCGCGCCCATCTCTGGCATCATCTGATCCCGCATAAACCCTTCGAGACCAACGACCCTCGAATCATCGTCGAGGGCAAGGGCATGCGTGTTTGGGATGCAACGGGCAAGGAGCATCTCGATGCGGTTTCCGGCGGGGTCTGGACCGTCAACGTCGGCTATGGCCGCGAACGGATTGCCGACGCCGTCCGCGACCAACTCGTCAAGATGAACTACTTCGCGAATTCGGCAGGCTCGATCCCCGGCGCGCAGTTCGCCGAGATGTTGATCGATAAGATGCCGGGAATGAGCCGGGTCTACTACACCAACTCCGGTTCGGAAGCGAACGAGAAGGCCTTCAAAATGGTCCGCCAGATCGCGCACAAACGGCATGGCGGGCGCAAGCACAAGATCCTCTATCGCGAGCGCGATTATCACGGCTCAACCATCGCAACGATGTCCGCGGGCGGCCAGATCGAGCGAAACGCCCAGTATGGCCCCTTCACTCCGGGTTTCGTCGAAGTACCGCACTGCCTTGAATACCGCGCGCAGTGGGATGTCGAAGCCTATGGAGAGCGTGCGGCCGACGCCATCGAAGAGGTCATCTTGCGCGAAGGCGCCGACACCGTCGGGGCACTCTGTCTCGAACCTGTGACCGCTGGCGGCGGCGTCATCACACCGCCCGAAGGCTATTGGGAACGGGTGCAGGAAATCTGCAGAAAATACGAAATTCTGCTGCATATCGACGAGGTGGTCTGCGGCGTCGGCCGAACCGGCACCTGGTTCGGCTACCAGAACTATGGGATCAAGCCGGACTTTGTGACCATGGCAAAGGGCGTGGCCAGCGGCTATGCGGCGATTTCCTGCATGGTGACGACCGAGGAGGTCTTCGAGCTGTTCAAGTCGGCGCCCGAGGATCCGATGGATTACTTCCGAGATATCTCGACCTTCGGAGGCTGTACCGCCGGCCCCACCGCGGCGATCGAGAACATGAAGATTATCGAAGACGAAAAGCTGCTGCAGAACACCCTCGCCATGGGTGAGCGGCTGATGGGCAATCTAGAGGCCCTCAAGGAGAAGCATGCCGTCGTGGGCGACGTGCGCGGCAAGGGGTTGTTTGCCGGCGCGGAGCTGGTGGCCGATCGAAAGACCAAAGAGCCTGCGCCGGAAAAGATGGTGCAGGCCGTGGTCGCCGACTGCATGGCTCAGGGTGTCATCATCGGCGCCACGAACCGATCGCTGCCCGGTCTCAACAACACGCTGTGCCTGAGTCCCGCGCTGATCGCGACCAAAGACGATATCGACGCGATTACCGACGCCATCGATGGCGCGCTGACGCGCGTCTTCCCGCACTGATCGACGGAACCGTCGCACGACCCGAACAAGCAGGAGCCCGGCCTTGAGCGAACTGCCCGCCAGCGCGCGCGTGGTCATTATCGGCGGCGGAGCTGTCGGTGTATCGACCTTGTTCCATCTGGCCCAAGCCGGCTGGACCGATTGCGTTCTTCTCGAGAGGAACGAACTGACCGCCGGGTCGACCTGGCACGCCGCAGGCAACGTACCGACCTTCTCGGCCTCCTGGTCGATCATGAACATGCAGCGCTACTCGACCGAGCTTTATCGCGGGCTCGCCGAGGCAGTCGACTACCCCATGAACTATCACGTCACGGGCTCGATCCGGCTCGCCCATTCACGCGAAAGAATGCAGGAATTCAGGCGTGTCCGCGACATGGGCAAAGCTCAGGGGCTCGATCTCGAACTCTTGGCCCCCGGCGAGCTGCCAGGGCGCTATCCCTTTATCGAGACGCAGGATCTCGAAGGCGCCCTGTACGACCCTGTCGATGGCGACATCGATCCCGCCCAGCTGACCCAGGCCTTGGCCAAGGGCGCCCGCGAAATGGGAGCGACTCTTGTGCGCTTCTGCCCGGTCACCGGCATCGACCGCAAAGGCGGCGAGTGGATCATCGAGACGCCGAAAGGGTCCATCCGGGCAGACTACGTCGTCAATGCCGCAGGGTACTATGCCCAGCGGGTCGGCGAACTGTTCAAACCCTTCGGCAGCCGCACCGTCCCGATGATGGTGATGAGCCATCAGTACATGCTGTTCGAGGATGCACCCGCCGTGCGGGCCTGGTCCGAAGGCGAAGGCCGCAAGCTTCCGCTCCTTCGCGACGTCGACAGCTCCTACTACCTTCGACAGGAGCAGTTCGGCTTCAATCTCGGCCCCTATGAACGCAACTGCAAAGCCCATTGGGTCGAGCCGTCCGACCCGATGCCGGAGGATTTCAGCTTCCAGCTCTATCCCGACGATCTCGAGCGGCTCGAGTGGTACATCGAAGATGCCATGGCCCGCGTGCCGCTCTTGGCAGAGCTGGGACTTTACAAGACCATCAACGGCCCCATCCCCTATACGCCGGATGGCAACCCCTTGATCGGCCCCATGCCCGGCGTGCCCAACGCGTTCGAAGCCTGCGTCTTCACCTTCGGCATCGCCCAGTCGGGCGGCGCCGGCAAGGTGATGGCCGAATGGATCACCGAAGGCGAGACCGAGTGGGACATGTGGTCCTGCGACCCGCGCCGTTTCACCGCCCATGCCGACCGCGACTATTGCGTCGCCAAGGGCATGGAGGTCTATGGCCACGAATATGCGATGCATTTTCCGCACCATGAATGGCCGGCGGGGCGGAACAAAAGGCTCTCTCCCCTACATTCACGGCTTGAGAAGGCTGGCGCAGTCTTCGGCGCCTACAACGGCTGGGAGCGCGCCAACTGGTTCGCGAAGCCCGGTGACGACACCTCCGAGGACGCCACGCAGACCTGGGATCGGCAAGGGCCGTGGGAACCGCGCATCCGTGAAGAATGCGAAATCGTGCGCGACCATTGCGGTGTCCTGCCCATTTCGGGCTTTACACGGCTTGAGGTCGAAGGCCCGGGCGCACGCGCCTTCGTCGACAGCCTGACGGCCTCCAAGCTCCCGCCGCAGGGACGAGTCAGCCTGGCCTACTTCCCCGACAGCCGCGGCAGGATCGTCACGGAAATGACGGTGACGGTGCATTCAGACGATCATGTCGGGCTGATTACGGCCGCACCGGCGCAGTGGCACGACGCCGAACTGCTCGCCCGGCAAGCTCCGGACGGGATCAGCGTCACCGATGTCAGCGACGACTTCGAATGCCTCTTGGTCACCGGACCCGAGGCGCGGGACGTCCTGGCACAGCTCAACGACGGACATGACCTGCAGGCGCGCTGGCTGTCGATCAGCGGTGGCGGCACCATCGCGGGCGAGCCTTGCCGGCTGCTGCGGGTCAGCTTCGCCGGCGAACTGGGGTGGGAGATTCACTCCGCACCCGACAGCGCACCGATGATCTGGGACGCGCTGATGACAGCAGGCGCGAAGCCCTTCGGCATGTACGCCTTGAACGCGCTGCGGATCGAAAAAGGCTATCGCGCCTGGAAGGGCGATCTTTCGACGGACTACAGCTTGCTGGAAGCGGGCCTCGGACGCTTCATCGACTTCGAAAAGAACACCGGCTTCCCGGGCCGCGATGCGCTTCTGGCCGAGCGCAATGCCGGCTCGGCCAAGCAGACCGTGGGTTTGATGATCGATGCCGGTGCGGCGGACGCGCCCTACATGGCCTCCCTCTGGAAGGACGGCGACCTGGTCGGCGAAACCACCAGCGGTGGCTGGGGGTACCGCGTCGGCGCGTCGATCGCCATCGGCATGCTGCGGTCGGACCTCGCAGAACCGGGCACCGAGGTCGAGATCGACATCTTCGGCGAGATGCGCCGTGCGACGGTTCACGACCTTCCCTTCTGGGATCCTAAGAACGAGAGGATCCGCGCGTGAAGACACCGCCATCCAAGGCGCGCGCCGTCATCATCGGCGGCGGCGTTTCGGGCTGCTCCGTCGCCTATCACCTGGCCAAGCTCGGCTGGTCGGACGTCGTGCTGCTGGAACGCCGCAAGTTGACCTGCGGCACGACCTGGCACGCAGCCGGGCTGATCGGTCAGCTTCGCCCCAGCCACAACCTGACCCGGCTGGCGAAGTACTCGTCAGAGCTTTATGCCAGTCTTGAAACCGAAGCCGGCCTGGCAACAGGCATGAAGCAGAACGGTTCGATCTCGGTGGCGCTGACCGAACATCGCTGGGAGGAGTTGCGCCGGCAGGCCACGCTTGCGCGTATCTTCGATGTCGAGGCCGAAGTGATCACGCCGAACGACGTGTCGAAGCTCTATCCGCAGCTCAACATCGACGACGTGATCGGCGGCGTCTTCCTGCCCAAGGACGGGCAGTGCGATCCGGCGAACATCGCGCTGGCGCTCGCCAAGGGCGCACGGCAGCGCGGCGCGACGGTCCTGGAAGATACCCAGGTCACCGAGGTTCTGGACGATGGCCGCCGCGTGACGGGCGTGCGGTGGGAAGCCGGCGGCGAAGTCGGACTGATCGAGACGGATGTCGTCGTGAACTGCGGCGGCATGTGGGGGCGCGATCTTGCGGCCCGCTCCGGCGTCACCCTGCCTTTGCACGCCTGCGAGCATTTCTACCTGCTGACCGAGCCGGTCGAAGGCCTCGCCGCCCTCCCCGTTCTGCGGGTACCCGATGAATGCGCCTACTACAAGGAAGATGCCGGGAAGATGCTGCTTGGGGCATTCGAACCGCGCGCCAAGCCCTGGGGTATGGACGGTATTCCACACGACTTCGAGTTCGACAGCCTGCCGGAGGATTTCGAGCACTTCGAGCCGATCCTCGAGCAGGCCATGAACCGGGTTCCGCTTTTCCAGGACGCCGGCATCCATACCTTCTTCAACGGCCCCGAAAGCTTCACGCCCGATGACCGCTACTACCTGGGCGAAGCGCCGGAACTTCGGGGCTATTGGATTGCGGCGGGTTACAACTCGATCGGAATCTCCTCCTCCGGCGGCGCCGGCATGGCCCTCGCGTCCTGGCTCGACAGCGGCGAACCGCCCTTCGATCTATGGGACGTCGATATCCGTCGCGCTCAGCCCTTCCAGCGCAACCGGCGCTACCTCCGGGAGCGCGTCAGCGAGAGTCTCGGCCTGCTCTACGCCGACCATTATCCCTACCGGCAGCCCGAGACAGCCCGCGGCATCCGCCGCTCGCCCCTGCACGAACACATGAAGGCCCAGGGCGCCGTTTTCGGCGAACTTTCGGGCTGGGAACGCCCCAACTGGTTTGCCGACAACGGTCAGGAACGCGCATACCGCTACGACTGGTCCGGACAGAACTGGTTCGACAACAATCGCAGCGAACATATGGCGGTGCGCGAAGGCGTCGGCCTGTTCGACATGTCGTCGTTCGGCAAGATCCGTGTCGAAGGGCGGGATGCCTGCCCGTTTCTCCAAAAGTTGTGCGGCAACGACGTCGATGTCGAGGTTGGACAGCTTGTCTACACCCAGATGCTCAACGAGCGCGGCGGCATCGAAAGCGACCTCACGGTCACGCGACTGTCGGAAACGGCGTTCCTTCTGGTGGTTCCGGCCGCCACCGTCGTGCGCGACATCGCCTGGCTGAAACGGCATCTGAAAGACGAGTTCGTCGTCGTCACCGACACCACCGTCCAAGAAGCCGTCTTGTGCGTCATGGGGCCCAAGGCCCGCGACCTGATGCGACTGGTCAGCCCCGATGACTTCAGCAACAACGCGCATCCCTTCGGCTGGGCGCGCGAGATCGAGGTCGGGATGGGTCTGGCGCGCGCCCATCGGGTCAGCTATGTCGGCGAACTCGGTTGGGAGCTTTATGTTTCCGCCGATCAGGCCGCACACGTCTTCGAAGCGGTGATGGAAGCCGGTGCCGAGGTGGGGCTCAAGCTTTGCGGGCTGCATGCCCTCGACAGCTGCCGCATCGAAAAGGCCTTCCGCCATTTCGGCCACGACATCACGGATGAGGACCATGTGCTGGAAGCAGGCCTCGGTTTTGCCGTGAAAACCAGCAAGGAAGACTTCATCGGTCGGGAGGCCGTCCTGCGGCGCAAGGAGTCCGGTCTCGAGCGCCGGCTCGTCCAGTTCCGGCTGACCGAGCCCGACGCGATGGTGTTTCACAACGAAGCCCTGCTCAGGGACGGCAAGATCGTGTCGCACGTCACGTCGGGCAACTACGGACATGCGCTCGGTGGCGCCGTCGCCATGGGGTACGTGCCGAGCAAGGGGGAAAAGGCCGCCGAGATGCTCGAGTCCCGTTTCGAGATCGACATCGGCGGTCGCCGGGTACCGGCCGAAGCGAGCATGAAGCCGCTCTACGACCCCAGCCATGCCCGCATGCGGGCCTGAGGCCCGGCTTGACCTCCTCTTAACCACGTCGGGGACGCTGGAGCGGTCTTGCCCGGAAGCAGGGCTGTCGGGCCTGTCCGATGTCGTTCCGGCGTTCGCCGGGCTGACGACGGGGAGAGGCGGTTCGCATAGGTTTGCACCTCCGCTTTGTACCTGCGGCTGTCGCAACCCATTGATTTATAGTGTTTTCAGTGCCCTGCGGCCCAGTGGCGTCCCCAACGGGAGTCGAACCCGTGTCTCCACCTTGAGAGGGTGGTGTCCTAGGCCTCTAGACGATGGGGACCCAGACAGACGGCGTCCTCGCCGCCGCTGACGGCAGGCACGGGCAACAGCTCGTAGTGCCTGACGAGGCCGGCCATATAACGAAGACCAGGGGCGGATGCAAGAGCGGGCTTGGCTTGCAAGGAGCCAAAAATCACTGCGGCCGCCAGCTCCTCAGGAGCCGGCGGCCGCAGAAACGCGTCAGAACGACGTCAGTTGTCCAGATCGATCTTGTCCGAGAGATAGCCGACGCCAGCGCCGACGGCACCGCCGACCGCGGCACCGCAGGCGACACAGCCACCCGTTATGACCGTGCCGACAGTACCGACACCGGCACCGATGGCGCCACCGGACAAGGTGCGCTGCTGCGTTTCGCTCATGCCGGAGCAGCCGGTCGCAGCCAGGGGCAGCACCAGAAAGGCGGCCAGCGCCAGACCGCGCCAGGGCCGTGAGGCGGCGACGTCGGATGCCGGACGTGCAGATAGGCTAGACATCGTCGGGATCTCCTTTCCCAGAAGTTGGTCGTCACTGACCATTACGGTTAGGTCGGAGACGATATGCCCGTACACTTGTGACATCACTGCGACAAACACAAGTTGCAGCTTTAACTTTCGAACAACTCACTCCTGAATCCCAGGCTCTCGATCGGGCCGGATTCAAGGTTTTAAAGGGGTTTTCGTCAAGACGGGGGCTCTCACACGCTGGCGGCCTCAACCCTCCCGCCAACGGCCGCAGCAGCCGAGATGACGGCCTCGACATCCTCGAGTCGGGTGTTCCAGGCACAGACGAAGCGCTGCACACCAGGCCCGAAGAAGCCGTCGATGAACTGAACGCCGGCCCTCTGCAGCGCCGTCACCACTGGGGGCGGCAAGAGGGTGAAGACCTCGTTGGCCTCGACCGGCGCCCACAGGCCGCAGCCGGGAAGGGCCGCAAGCCCCCCGCCCAGGCGTCGTGCCATGGCATTGGCGTGACGGGCGTTCTCCAGCCAGAGGTCGTCCGCGAGGTACGCCTCCAACTGCGCCGAGAGGACCCGCCCCTTCGAGAACAGATGGCCCGCGCGCTTGCGATGGAAAGCGAAGGCCTCGGCCAGTTCCGGCCGAAAGAACACCACCGCCTCCGCTGCCAGGCAGCCGTTCTTGGTCGCCCCGAAGGAGAGAACCTCTACGCCGGCCCGCCAGGTGATCTCGGCCGGCGCCACGTCCAGCGCGGCGACAGCGTTGGCGAAGCGGGCCCCATCCATATGCAGCCTCAAGCGCTTCGACCGCGCCGTTTCGGCGATGGCCGCGACCTCATCCGGGCTGTAGACGCAGCCGGCCTCGGTCGCTTGGGTGATGCTGACCGCTGCCGGCTGCACGTGATGCACCACACCATGCCCCTGGGCCGCCGCCGCCAGGTCGTGCGGCACGATCTTCGCGCCCTCGCCCGCCAAGGGCACCAGCTTGGCGCCGCCCGTGTAGAGTTCCGGCGCGCCGCATTCATCGACGTTGATATGCGCTTCGCGATGGCAATAGACGGCGCCGTAAGGTGGTACCAGCGACGCCAGCGCGAGGGCGTTGGCCGCTGTGCCGGTTGCCACGGGAAAGGCCAGCAGATCCGGTTTTTCGAAGACCTCGCGCAGCGCATCCTGAACGCGAGCGGTCCAGAGATCCTCGCCGTAGGACAGGGCCGCACCATCATTGGCGCGAACCAGGGCCTCGAGCACCGCCGGGCAGGCGCCGGTCACATTATCGGAGGCGAAGTTCATCCTGTTGGCTCTCCATTGATGGGCGGGAGCGGAACGATCGGCCCGCCTGTCAATCGACGAGGTCGTCCCGATTTCGACCGCGGTCTTGCGGCGGCCGGAGCGGCTGTCATCCCTCCGGCCGCAGACGAACGCGCCCAAGCACGGCACCGGCGGCAGGATCGACGATGACCACCTGCTGACACCCGCGCTCGGCCGGCCCGTCGAGCCGCAGAACCAGCAAATCACGATCCGGAACGACCTCGGCCAAGCTGCAGCCGACCGGCACGCCCACCTCCGTCTCCGCAAAGCCGTCCAACCGGTCCGAAAGCGGAACGACAGCCGGCTCCGACCGGCCCTGGAGCTGGTCCGCCTGACGCAGGATGCCGAACACCACGGCAGCCAGCATCACCAAAATCACCACCCCCAGTCCGATCACCAGAGCCTTGAGGGCAAAGTGGGCCTTGAGTGCGGCCAAGGCTTGGGTTTCCTTCTACGACATCATGACAAAACCGACATCTCCAGCCGCCGGACGCCACGAGGTGGAGGCGCAAGTTGCCGAAGCCGGTGAGCGACTGGACCGCCTGTTGGCCCGCCATCTGCCGGGGCTTTCGCGCAGCCGGATGAAGGGACTGATCGAGGCCGGCGCGGTCAGCGCCGACGGCGCGACGATAGAAGAGGCCTCATTTCGGGTCAAACCAGGCCAAACTTTCGCCATCGAAATCCCCGAAACCAAGGAAGCTGAGCCACAACCGCAGGCCATTCCGCTCGACGTGGTCTACGAGGATTCGGAGGTGATCGTGGTGAACAAGCCGGCCGGACTGGTGGTTCACCCCGCCCCGGGCAACCCGGACCATACGCTGGTCAACGCCTTGCTGGCTCATTGCGGCCGGGAACTCACCGGCATCGGCGGCGTCGGCCGCCCGGGGATCGTGCATCGCCTCGACAAGGACACCTCCGGGCTGATCGTCGCCGCGAAAACGCAAGCTGCGCAGGACTCCCTCGTGCAGCAGTTCGCCGCACGCAGCATCGAGCGACACTACTGGGCGCTCATCTGGGGCCGGCCTCAGCCTCCGCAGGGCGAGATCCGTGGCGAGATCGGCCGCCACCCGCAAAACCGAAAGAAAATGGCTGTCGTGACCCGTAACGGCAAGGCCGCCACGACCCGCTACCGCGTTCTGGAGAGCTATGCGGGCGGCGCCGTCAGCCTGGTGGAGTGCCGCCTGCTGACCGGGCGCACGCACCAGATTCGCGTGCATATGACGCACATGGGCCATCCCCTGCTCGGCGACCCGCTCTACGGCCGGGCCCGGCCGGCTCTGGTCCAGCGGCTGCCGGCCGCCGTCCAGACGCTGGTCGCAGCGCTCGGCCGCCAAGCCCTCCACGCAAAGAGCTTGGGTTTCCGCCACCCCGCATCCGGGGATATGCACCGCTACGAAAATGAACTTCCGGACGATCTGAGAGACTTGATCCACTGTTTGGAATCAATTTAATATGACGGCAATTCCGACCAAAGAAGTCGGAATTGACAAGGACCGAACCGCCATCCAGGCAGTGACGGGCCAGACCAACCGCAAAGGAGCAACGATATGAGCATGGGTCGGCAGAATGTCCCTATGGCGGTCAGCGAGAACAATCTCGGCCGCTATCTTCAAGACATCCGCAAGTTTCCGATGCTCGAAGCCAATGAAGAATACATGCTGGCGAAGCGTTGGGCCGAGCGGGAGGAGGTGGATGCAGCTCATAAGCTGGTGACCAGCCACCTGCGCCTGGTCGCGAAGATCGCGATGGGCTATCGCGGCTACGGCCTGCCTCTGTCGGAGCTGATCAGCGAAGGCAACGTCGGCATGATGCAGGCGGTCAAGCGCTTCGACCCCGAGCGCGGCTTCCGGCTGGCCACCTACGCCATGTGGTGGACGCGCGCCGCCATCCAGGAGTACATCCTGCACTCCTGGTCCCTGGTCAAAATGGGCACCACGGCCGCGCAGAAGAAGCTGTTCTTCAACCTGCGCAAGCTCAAGGGGCAGATGCAGGCGATCGAGGAAGGCGATCTGAAACCGGAGCAGGTCAAACGGATCGCCGAGCAGCTCGACGTGCCGGAACAGGACGTGGTCTCCATGAACCGCCGCCTCGCCGCACCCGACCACTCGCTGAATGCGCCGCTGCGCGTCGACGGAGACGGGGAGTGGCAGGACTGGCTGATGGACGAGTCCGACAGCCAGGAAATCCGCCTTGCCGAGAGTGAGGAACTGGGCAAGCGCCGGCAACTGCTGACCAAGGCCATGGACACTCTGAACGACCGCGAGCGCCACATTCTGACGGAGCGGCGGTTGACGGAGAATCCGACAACCCTGGAAGACCTCAGTCAGGAATACGGCATCAGCCGCGAGCGCGTGCGGCAGATCGAGGTTCGCGCTTTCGAAAAACTGCAGAAGTCC
Source organism: Rhodovibrionaceae bacterium (assembly GCA_028285215.1). GTDB lineage: Bacteria > Pseudomonadota > Alphaproteobacteria > Kiloniellales > DSM-21159 > Algihabitans. The sequence continues at coordinate 25,766 of JANQPZ010000068.1, forward strand.
ATCCGCAACGCTGCGATCGAGCAGAAACTGGCCCTGAACTGAGAAACACAGGCGCAGGTGCCCGGCCTAAGTGTTCAGTCCGGGCTCTCGTCACCCTGTGCGGCAGCGGTGCCTTGATCGGCAACCTCCGGCCCCCAGATCTCGACCAGTTCTTCCTGACGTTCGCGCATTTCCTTGGCGCGCGTGCTGCCGCTGATGCCAAGATAGGTGGTGACCAGCGGCGGCATCATCATGAACAGCAGCCATCCGACCCCGGCGGCGCCATAGGCCAACAACCACAGGAAGACGTCCCCCAGCACGGCGCGGGCAGCGAGCGTGGTCTGACCTTGCGACCAGAGCTCCCAGAGCGCGGGCAGAGCGCCGCACAGGTTGAGCAGGCCGACCGTAATCGCCAGCGACTTGTCGCGATAGCGGTCGGCAACATAGGCCCCCAGAGTCGGCAGCAGACAGACCGACAGCACGATCAGGCTGGGCAGGAGCAAAGCGAGGATCGGCAGAGCGAAGATCGCCCCTAGAGCCTTGACCCACAGCGGTGTCGCTTCCTGGGGACTGAGCTTTGGCTGATTCATCGCTGTTCCCTGCGCTCCGGATGCTCAGCTGACATGCAGCACGGTGAGAAGCAAGAGACCCAAACTGGCGATGCAACCCGCCAAGAGAGACGCGGCCTGCCGACTGCGAAGGCGTACATGCTCGGCGTCGAGCAGCTTGCCCGCCTCCAGTTCCGCAATCTCCCGTGACATGGCTGCGTAGTTAGCGCGGGCACGCGCGAAACCGTTTTCGTCGTTCTCGCGTCCTTCCGGATCGTCGCCCGCCTGAGCCAAGGCGATCAGATTGCCGCTGGCCGCCGCTTGCTCGATCTTCTCCGCAACGGCCTGGCGGAGATCCCTGTTGTGGAAGCCCTCGGCGACCGGAGCCAGGAGCCGGGCCAGCCACGCAGCCAGATGAGGGAATCCCGACTGCCCCGTTGCGCGTTGTACCTCGGCGAGGAAGTAGGCTATGGCGAGCCGCTGCAGGACTTCGTTTTGATCGTTT
>JANQPZ010000069.1 GCA_028285215.1 Rhodovibrionaceae bacterium
GCCCGCCTTGGCGCAGGCGGCAATTCCCGCCAGCACCTCGGGCAGCGGCTCCGTCACGGCCTTCAGCAGCGAGCCCCAGGGGTAGTTGACCGTGATCTCGTCGCAGCGTCCGGCCAGCTCGGGCGGCAGCGCTTCCGCCCTGCCGACGATATAGAGTGCATTGGCCGCGCCGCCCTTGGCAGGTTTCGCGCGAGCACGGCGTGCGCTTTCGGCCATGGCCTCGGCGACCGCATCGAGCCCGATGCAGAGCGTTTCCGCTTCCGCCCGCGCCCGGCGCAGCACGAAGCTGCCGTCGCCCGTGCCGAGGTCGAGCGCAACCTTGGCAAAGCCTGCCGCCAGCTCGGCGAAGGCTTCGGGCGACAGCTCGCGGTGTTTCTTGCCTTCGACGATGCGCATGCGGGGTAAATCGTATGCAGATTGCTGGCGGCCGCCGTCAACGTGGCGCTAGAGCGCGATCGTCTCAGGTGGAAGCGTTTCGCTTCCACCTGAGACGTGAATCGCTCTCTAAATCAATTACGAGAGTAGGATTCACGCCTTAGGCGGGATCGCCAGAGCGATTCCACCTAAGGCGATCCTGCTCTAGATTGCCGGGCGAACAGCGCCGCACAGGGAGGTACGGGAAGGTCATGGAGCAGAATCTGCGGGTCGACGGCAAGCGCCTCTGGGACAGCCTGATGGAAATGGCGCAGATCGGCGCCACGGAGAAGGGCGGTGTCTGCCGCCTGGCGCTGACGGAACTCGACGGGCAGGGCCGGGATCTCTTCGTCCGCTGGTGCGAGGAGGCGGGCTGCAGCATCACGGTCGACGGCATCGGGAACATCTTTGCCCGCCGGCCCGGCCGCAACGCGGCGCTCGATCCGATCGTCACCGGCAGTCATCTCGACAGCCAGCCGACCGGGGGCAAGTTCGACGGAACCTACGGTGTCCTGGCCGGTCTGGAGGTGATACGGACTCTGAACGACGTCGGCTACGAGACTGAAGCACCGATCGAAGTTGCGGTTTGGACCAATGAAGAAGGCTCGCGCTTCGCGCCGGCCACCTTCGGCTCCGGCGCCTTTGTCGGCGACTTCGACCTGGCGGCTTGCCTGGAGACCCAGGACGTCGACGGCAAGACCGTCCGCGAGGAGCTGGAGCGGATCGGCTACCGCGGCCCGGAACCGGTCGGGCAGCATCCCATCGGCGCCTACTTCGAAGCGCATATCGAGCAGGGTCCGATCCTGGAGGCCGAGGGCAAGACCATCGGTGTGGTCACCGGCGGCCAGGGGCAGCGCTGGTACGAGGTCACGGTCACGGGGCAGGAGGCGCATGCCGGTCCGACTCCGATGGCGCGCCGCCGCAACGCGCTGGTGGGTGCCGCCAGGATGGTCGAACTGGTCAACCGGATCGGCTTCGACTTCCAGCCCGACGCCTGCGCCACGGTCGGCATGCTGTTGAACCGCCCGAACTCCCGCAACGTCATCCCGGGGCAGGTCTGGTTCACCGTCGACCTCCGCCATCCCGAGGAGGAGCGTCTGGCACGCATGGGTACGGCGCTGCGCGAGGGCTGCCGGGAGATCGCCGCCGCCGCGCAGCTGGAGCTGGAGATCGAGGAGATCTGGACCTTGCCGCCCATGCCGTTCGACGCTGCCTGCGTCGACGCGGTCGAGCGCGGCGCCACGGCGGCCGGCTATCCCTATCGCCGCATGGTCTCCGGCGCCGGCCACGACGCGCTTTACGTCTCCAAGGTCGCGCCCACCGGCATGATCTTCGTCCCCTGCGAAGACGGCATCAGCCACAACGAGATCGAGAACGCCACGCCGGCGGATCTGGAGGCTGGCTGCAACGTTCTGCTCGCGGCGATGCTCGAGCGGGCCGACGCCGCGGTAGAGTAGCCCGTTCGGGGGGAGGGCTTGCGGTAGCGCGCCGCGCCTGTGCTAGAACGCCCGTCTGTGCAAGCGCCGAGCGCCCGAGCGCGCCTTCGGCTATCCGGCGGCTATCCGGCGAGGGACCATGGACGGAGGAGACGGCGACCTTTTGATGCAACGGCTGCAGGCCGTTGCCGCGCGTGTCGAGACAACCCTGGGCAGCTTGTTGCCCGCCTCCTCCAGGCCCTATGCGCGGGTGATCGAGGCCATGCGCTACGCCAGCCTGGACGGCGGCAAGCGGTTGCGTCCCTTCCTGGCCGTGGAGAGTGCCGCGCTGTTCGACGTTCCCGAAGACCGGGCCTTGCGGGCCGGAGCGGCCGTGGAGATGGTGCATTGCTACAGCCTGGTGCACGACGATCTGCCGGCGATGGACGACAGCGATCTGCGGCGCGGCCGGCCGACGGCGCACAAGCGTTTCGACGAGGCGATCGCGATTCTCGCCGGCGACGGTCTCTTGACCGAGGCCTTCACCGTTCTGTCCGATCCAGCGACCCATCCGGAGGCTGCCGTTCGCATTGCCCTGGTTGCGGCTCTCGCGCAGGCGAGCGGCAAGGACGGGATGGTCGGCGGGCAGATGATCGATATCTCGCCGGAACGCTGCGACCTCGACCTGCAGGGCATCAAGACGCTGCAGGCCCTGAAGACCGGCGCGCTGATCGGCTTCTCCTGTCAGGCCGGTGCGATCCTGGGGCAGGCGACGGCCGAGGAGCGGGCGCGGCTGGTCGGCTATGCCGCGGACCTGGGGCTCTGTTTCCAGATCGTCGACGATCTGCTGGACGTAACCTCGACGTCCGAGGATCTGGGGAAGCCGGCGGGCCAGGACGCGGAGATGGGCAAGGCGACCTTCGTCGCCTTGTTGGGGGTCGAGGGCGCGCGCGCCGAGGCGGAGCGTCTGGCCGATGCGGCCGCCGACCGCCTGGCGGCCTTCGGGCCGAGTGCGGCGACGCTGCGCCAGCTGACCCGCTTCGTGCTCGAGCGTTCCAGCTAGCTGACGATGGACCACGACCGCAAAAGGAACCTCAACAGGCCCTAGTTGGTTTGCGGTGTGTTGGACAGCCGGCCCACCTGCTGGGCGATCTGGTCGAGCAGATGATCGACGCCGCCGTTCCGCAGGACCGAATTGAACTCGCTGCGCCGCAGGGCCAGCTCGCTGATGTTGCCGTCGAGGTAGACGTCGATGATGCGCCAATCGCCGCTTTCGGTCTGGCGCATCAGATAGTTGATCGCGAAGATCTCGCCCCGGCCGGTGATCAGTCGATTCTCCACGATGGTGCCGCCGCGCGGTGCCTCGCTCGTGCCTTCGATCTGCCAGGTTTCGCCGGAATAACCGTCGAAGCGGGCGGCGAAAGTGGAGATGCTCAGATCGGTGAAGTAGGTGACCAGATTGCGCTTTTCGTCGTTGTCGAAGCGATCCCAGTAGCGTCCTGCGGCCAGCCGGGCCATTGCCGGCAAGTCGAAGGTCTCGGTCAGTACGGGAGTGAGATAGGCTTGTCGGCCCTGGAAACCCAAAGCTTCTGCGTTCTTCATGACGTGCAGCAGCGCATCGTTCACGGTCTGCACCGTCTCGGCGGGCGTCTCGCCGGCCCGTGCCGGTCCCGTTAGAAGCAAGCCTGTGAGGACGACGGCGGCCAGAAGCCCGCGAGATAGCGCGCGCAGATCGATGACCGAGAGGTCTGCAATCCTGTTTTTTATTGGAAACACTTGGAGGCTCCAGATGACTGTCGTGGCGTTCTCTTGGGCGGCGGGCTGCGACGCGTCCCGACCATCGGTATAGCAGTGACTGGCATCGGTCCACGACAAGGTTGGCTTGCGGTATGGCTAGGCTGGCTGCAGCAGCGAGCCTGGCGCGTCCTGTTTCTGGCGGGCGTCTTTACGGCGACCTGCCTGTGGTACGTAGCGACGGCCCTCGGCATCAACATGGGCACCGAGGGAATGATTGCCGAAGAGGTTCCTTTCCGGCAGAGCAGCATCAGCTTCGAGGCGCTTTTCCCTCAGTTCTCCGACACCCTCGTGGTTGTGATCGAGGCGCCGACTCCCGAAGACGCGGCACGCGCGTCCGATGCGCTTGCCGCCAACCTGACTGCGCAATCGGGGCTTTTTCGTGACATCTATCAACCCGGTAGCGAGGCGATCTTCGCAGAGGCCGGGCTCCTCTATCTGGGGCTGGACGAGCTCTACGCCTTGTCCGACCGTCTGGTCGCCGCACAGCCGCTGCTCGGCCTGCTCGCCGATCGGCCGGACCTTGCCGGCTTGTCTCTGGTTCTGCAGCAGGCGATCGGGCAGCCGCACCTGCTGGCGGAGCAGGAGGCCGCCGCGGCGCTGGCGGCCCTGTTGGACGGCATGGCCGCGGTGGCCGAGGCACAGGCGGACGCCCTGCCCCTGGCCCTGTCCTGGCAGTCCCTGCTGGCCGGCGACTCCGACCTGCTGGCGTCGTCGCGGCGCTTCCTGATCCTTCGGCCCGAGTTGACCGAAGGGGCCTTGCAGCCGGCCGCGGCGGCGATCGACGGCCTGCGCGCCGAGGCGGTCGCACTCGGCCTGACGGCGGAGAACGGCATCGAGGTGCGCCTGACCGGCAACGTGGCGCTCAACCACGAGGAACTGAAGGCAGTGGAACTGGGGGGCTCGACCGCCGGGGTGCTGTCGCTGCTGCTCGTCGCGCTGCTGTTGGTGGGGGGGCTGCGCTCCGGCCGCTTGGTCTTCGCGATCGTCGTGACGCTGCTGTTGGGGCTGATCTGGACGGCCGCCTTCGCGACCGTGACCGTCGGCAGCCTCAACATGATCTCCGTCGCCTTTGCCGTGCTGTTCATCGGCCTGGGCGTGGACTTCGGCATCCACGCCTGTCTGCGCTATCGCGAGGAGAAGCGGGCAGAGCGGTCTGCGCCCTTGTCCGCGGCTTTCGAGTCCGCCGGACCGGGCATCCTGCTGTCCGCCATCTGCGCTGCGGTCGGCTTCTTCGCCTTCCTGCCCACCAACTACCGGGGGCTGGCCGAGCTGGGCCTGATCGCCGGTGGCGGCATG
>JANQPZ010000073.1 GCA_028285215.1 Rhodovibrionaceae bacterium
GACCGCGTCGTCGAAACCTTCCTGATCGGCGCGGCGAGCGAGCGCTTTGCGAAGGAACTGGAGGGGAAGGTCGACCTGCAACGCTGCGGCGATCTCGCAACGGCCCTGGCGGCCGCAACGGTGGCCGCGCGGCGCGACGGCAGGCCCGCTGCAGTGGTGTTGCTCTCGCCGGCGGCGGCCAGCTTCGATCAGTTCGAGAGTTTCGAGCAACGCGGCGAGGTGTTTCGCCGCGCTGTCGAGGCCATCCCCGGTGAGCGCGAGGAGGAGCTGGTGTGAGCGGCTTCGCGCGGACCGACACCTCGATCATCGGCCGCTGGTGGTGGACCGTCGACCGCTGGACCCTGGCCGCGCTCGCTGCCCTGATGGGTATCGGCGCCGTCCTGATTCTCGCCGCCTCGCCGGCCGTGTCCGAGCGGATCGGCCTGGGATCCTTTTCGCTGGCGAAACGCCAACTCGTCCTGCTGCCGCTGGCCGGCGCCTGCCTGATCGGCACGTCGCTGCTCTCGATCAAGTGGGTCCGCCGGGCGGGGGTGCTTGGACTGTTCGGCACTCTGGTGCTGCTGCTCGCCACCCTGGCCGTCGGGCCGGAAATCAAGGGCGCACAGCGGTGGATCAACCTGGCGGGCTTTTCACTGCAGCCGAGCGAGTTCCTCAAGCCCTTCTTCGCCGTGACCTGCGCCTGGCTCTTCGCGCTCGGCAAGAGCCAGCAGGACTTCCCCGGCACGGCCCTCGCGATGGCGCTGTTCGGGCTGTCCGCAACACTGCTGCTCGCCCAGCCGGATCTCGGTCAAACCTTCGTGCTCGGCGTCATCTTCGGCGTGCAGTTCTTCCTCGCCGGCGTGCCGATGGTGCTGGTGATCGCGCTCGGGATCTCCGGCCTGATCGGTCTCGTTGCCGCCTACTTCTTCCTGCCGCACGTCACGGAACGCATCGATCTCTTTCTCGATCCCGCCGCGGGCGACAGCTTTCAGATCGACCGCTCGCTCGAGGCCTTCGTTCACGGCGGTCTCTGGGGCGTCGGACCCGGCGAAGGCCGGGTCAAGGCCGTACTTCCGGACGCCCATGCCGACTTCGTCTTCGCCGTCGCCGGCGAAGAGCTCGGCCTGGTGATTTGCCTGGGTATCGTTGCCGTCTACGGCTTCGTCGTACTGCGCGGCTTCGCACGCCTGCTCGGCGAGCCCAGCCTCTTCGTGCTGCTCGCGGCGACAGGCCTGCTGACGCAGTTCGGGCTGCAGGCACTGATCAACATGGGCTCCGCCCTGCACCTGATCCCGACCAAGGGCATGACCCTGCCCTTCATCAGCTACGGCGGCTCCTCGCTGCTGGCGCTGGCGGTCGGCATGGGCTTGCTGCTCGCTCTGACCCGGCGCCGCTTCGCAACCGGAGACGAGACATGAGCCGCCCGGCAGACAGCAAACGCGGCTTCACCGCGGTCCTGGCGGCCGGCGGCACCGGCGGGCACATGTTCCCGGCACAGGCGCTGGCCCGCGTGCTGCTGGAGCGCGACGCCAAGGTGGTTCTGATCACCGACAAGCGCGGCGGCGGCTTCGGCCCCGACCTGCCGCAGGTCGAGACCTGGCGCGTGTCGGCCGCCGGAGTCGCCGGCGGCGACATCTTCTCCAAAGCCATGGGCGCGCTGCGGCTCGGCTGGGGGGTGCTGCAGGCGCGCTCGATCCTGAAACGCCTGGATCCCGACGCCGTGGTCGGCTTCGGCGGCTATGCCAGCGTCCCGACGGTGTTCGCCGCCGGCCGCCTCGGGACACGGGTGGTACTGCACGAGCAGAACGCGATGGTCGGTCGTGCCAACCGCCTGCTGGCCGCCAAGGCCGAGACGATCTGCACCTCCTTCGCCACGGTCGAAGGCTTGCGGGACTCCGAGCGCGAAAAGGTCACCGTCACCGGAAACCCGGTGCGCAGTGCCATCGCGCAGTTGGGCCGCCAGCCCTACAGCGTGCCTGGCCCCGGTGACGAGGTTCGCCTGCTGGTGGTCGGCGGCTCGCAGGGCGCGCGGGTCTTCAACGAGGTGCTGCCCTACGCTCTTTGCCGATTGCCCGAGGCGATCAAGGCACGGCTCCAGGTCGCCCAGCAAGTCCGCGGCAACGATACCGGCCATGTCGCCAAGGTCTACGACGACTGCGGTGTCTCCGCCGCGCTGCAGCCTTTCTTCGATGACATGCCCGAGCGCTTGAAGAAGGCGCATCTGCTGATCTGCCGGGCCGGCGCCTCGACCATTGCCGAGCTGGCGGCGGCCGGCCGGCCGGCGATCCTGGTCCCCTACCCCTTCGCCGCAGACGACCATCAAACCGGCAACGCGCAGGCCCTGGCCGAAGCGGGCGGCGGCTGGCTGCTGCCCCAGTCGGGCCTGACTCCCGAGAGTCTGGCGGAGCGTCTGACCCGCCTGATCGAGGACGCCGGCGCGCTGGCGCGTGCGGCCGGTTGCGCGCGCGCCTTCGCCGAAGAGAACGCCGCCGAACGCCTGGCCGATGTCGTCTTGAGCCGCCGGCGCTCCAACGGTGACGCCCCCCGTGAGGAGGCTGCCGCATGAGAGCGATGCCCCTCGACATCGGTCTGCTGCACTTCGTCGGCATCGGCGGCATCGGCATG
>JANQPZ010000081.1 GCA_028285215.1 Rhodovibrionaceae bacterium
GAACGAGCGGATCGCCGGTATCCGCGCGGGCGGTCTGGAATCTCTCGCCGATGCGGTCATGGAACGCTGGTTCTCGACGGACTTTCGGGAGACGCGACCGGCCGAACTGGCGATCTGGCGCAACATGCTGACCCGAACGCCGGCCGAGGGCTACACGTCGGTCTGCGCCGCGATTCGCGATGCCGATCTGACGGAGGCTGCGCGCGCAGTTGCCGCTCCGGTGCTTTGCGTCGCCGGGACGGAGGACGGCTCGACACCGCCCGAGGTGGTGCGCGGGCTGGCCGATCTGGTGCCGGGCGCGGCTTTCGAGGTCGTCGAGGGGGTCGGTCACATTCCCTGCGTCGAGGCGCCGGAGCGGCTCGGCCGTTCGATCTCGGGTTTCCTGAAGGAGCACGGCCTTGGCTGACGGCAACGGACAGACCTACGACCGCGGTATGGCGACGCGTCGCCGGGTCCTCGGCGACGCTCATGTCGACCGGGCCGAGGCCTGCAAGACGGGGTTCGACGACGACTTCCAGCGCTTCATCACCGAAGGCGCCTGGGGGTCGGTCTGGTCGCGACCCGGCCTGACGCCGCGCGAGCGCTCCCTGGTGACCCTGGCGCTGCTGGCCGCCGGCGGCCACCACGAGGAGGTGGCGATGCATACCCGCGCGACCGCCAACACCGGCGCGACGCCCGACGACCTCAAGGAAGTGCTGCTGCACGTGGCGGTCTATGCGGGCGTGCCGGTGGCCAACGAGGCCATCCGCGTCGTCAAACAGACTCTGGAGGACAGCGGCCGGCTGGAGCCGGCTGCGGGAGATGGGCAGAGATGAGCGACACCTCGGCAGGTGATCGGGCAGTCAGCGAGCGGGTGGGGAGCAATCTGCGACCGCAGGCGGACCCCTTGATCCCGCGCGACCACGCCTGGCATCCCCCGGCCCTGGCGCCGGCCTACAAGACCTCGGTTCTGCGCTCGCCGCAGCGGCCGCTGGTTGCGCACGAAGCCACGCTTTCGGAAAGCACCGGACCTGTCTTCGGCCCGGAGTCCCTCGGTCCCTTGGACAACGATCTGCTGCGCAACTATGCCCTGGACGGCGCGCCGATCGGCCCGCGCATTCTGGTGCATGGGCGCTTGCGGGACGAACGGGGGCGCGGCGTGCCCGGCGCGCTGATCGAGATCTGGCAGGCCAACGCCGGCGGGCGCTACCGCCATCGCAACGACGGCTATCTGGCGGCGCTCGATCCCAACTTCGGCGGCTGCGGCCGGACGCTGACGGACGCAGAGGGACGCTACGTCTTCCGGACGGTCATGCCCGGACCCTATCCCTGGCCGAACAACGTCAACGACTGGCGGCCGGCGCACATCCACTTCTCGATCTTCGGCTCGGGTTTCGGCCAGCGTCTCATCACCCAGATGTACTTCGAGGGCGATCCGCACATTCCGCTCTGCCCCATTCTCAATGCCATCCCCGATGCGCAGGCCGTCGAGCAGCTCATCGCGCCGCTCGACATGGCCGCCACCGCGCCGATGGATGCGCGCGCCTATCGCTTCGATCTGGTGCTGCGGGGGCGCCGCTCGACCTATTTCGAGACTCGGCCGGAGGGCAATTGAGATGCCGCAAGCGCTTGACCGCCTGAAGGAAACGCCGTCGCAGACCGCGGGCCCCTACGTTCATATCGGCCTGGTGCCGAGCCTCGCCGGCGTGGCGGGAGTCTATCCGGCCGATCCGGGCGGCGCCATCGTCGCACCGGAGACGCCCGGCGAGCGCATCCGGATCGAGGGGCGTGTCTTCGACGGCGACGGCGGCCTGGTCCGCGATGCCTTGATCGAGTCCTGGCAGGCCGATGCCAACGGCATCTACAACGCGCCGCTCGACCCGCGGCAGGGCCGTTGTGCGCCGGGCTTCTTCGGCTGGGGGCGCTGTGCCACCGACTTCGCGAGCGGCGCCTTCGCCTTCGAGACGATCAAGCCGGGGCCGGTCCCGGGACCGCGCGACAGCATGATGGCGCCGCACATCTGCCTCTGGATTGTCGCCCGCGGCATCAACCTCGGCCTCTCGACGCGCCTCTACTTTCCAGAAGAAGAGGCCGCCAATGCCGTCGACCCGATCCTGCGGCGGATCGAGAATCCGCAGCGCCGCCGGACCTTGATCGCCCAGGCACTGGAGACCGAGGGCGACGGCAGGGGCTACCGTTTCGATATCCGCCTGCAAGGCGAAGGCGAAACGGTGTTCTTCGCGACCTGACGGCGCCGCGCCAGGCAGCTCGATGCACAGCTTTTCTTCTTCAGGGTCCTATCTCGACGGCTTGCTCGGCGATCCCGAAACCGAAGCGGCCCTCTCCGCGGAAGCCCAGCTCCGCGCCATGCTGCGGGTCGAAGCCGCGCTGGCCGCCGTGCAGGCCGAGCTGGGGATCGTTCCGGCATCGGCGGCTCAGGCCATTGCCGACGTGGCCGCGCAACCTCCGGTCCGGCCGCAGGACCTGCAGGCGGCGACGGCCCGCGACGGCGTGGTGGTTCCGGGCCTGGTCGCGGAGCTGAGAAAGGCCTTGCCGCCGGAGGCCGCGCCTTATCTGCATTGGGGTGCGACCAGTCAGGACATCGTCGATACGGCGGCCTGTCTCACCTTGCGCGCGGCGCTCGACGGTCAGGAGGCGCGCTTGCGCGGCGTCATGGAGCGCCTGGCCGAGCTGGCGAACGCGCATCGGGCCACGGTCATGTCCGCCCGAACCCGGGGACAGCAGGCGACGCCGACCACCTTCGGCCTGAAGGCGGCCGGCTGGCTGATGCCGCTCGTCCGGTCTGCGGCGCGTCTTCCGACGCTGCGGCGGGAGGCCTTCCTGGTCTCGCTCGGCGGTGCGAGCGGGACCCAGGCGGCGCTCGGCGAACGGGCGGCTGAGGTCGAGCGCCGTTTGGCGGCGCGCCTCGGCCTGGCTGTGCCGGTCATGCCTTGGCACGCGCAGCGCGGGCCCTTTCTCGATATCGGCGGCTGGATGGCGGGCGTTGCGGCTGCGCTCGGCAAGCTGGCGAAGGATGTGCTCCTGTTGACCCAGTCGGAGGTCGGCGAGCTGGCGCTCGCCGGCGCGGGTGGCTCTTCCACCATGCCCAACAAGGCGAATCCCACGGCGGCCGAGGCGGTCGTCGCCTTGGCAGGCCGTACGGCGACCGAGATGTCGGCGCTGCATCAGTCGGCCCTGCATGAGCAGGAGCGCGGCGGCGTGGCCTGGCAGCTTGAGTGGATGACGCTGCCGGGGATCGCCCTTGCGTCGGGCGCCGCGCTGCGGCAGACCCTGGCGCTGCTCGAGACGCTGCAGGTCAGGGCCGAGCGGATGCGCGCCAACGTCGAGGCCTCAAATGGCCTTCTGTTGGCCGAGGCTGCGAGCTTCGCCCTGGCGGCCCATCTGCCGCGGCCCGAGGCGCAGGAATTGGTCAAGCAGGCCTGCGCCGAGGTGCGGGAGAACGGCGGGCATCTGATCGACTGCCTGCGGCGGCGCTGCAGCGCGCCCTTGGATTGGGAGCGCCTGCGCGATCCCTTGGCGCAAACGGGCCGCAGCGGCGCGCTGATCGACCGCGTGCTGGCTGCGTACGACGGCATCAAGACCGGGTAACGCCGGTTTGCCGGCTTCGCGGCGCCACCCCAACGCAGATCTGCCGGTCGGAATTCGCCTCCCTTGCGGGCGTGCTTGTCCCTTATGGTCGCCGCGTCTTTCGGGAGCCGATGGGAGTCGCGACGCAATGCGGAGCCTGACTGCGGGCGCGCGCAAGCTGAGTCATTGGACGGTGGGCAACGCCTATCTGCTGCTGGTCTTGACCACGGCGGCCTGGGGCGGCAATGCCGTTGCCGGTCGTTTTGCCGTGGGCGAAGTCTCGCCCATGGCCTTGGTGGCCTTGCGCTGGCTGGGCGTGGTTCTGCTGGTGCTGCTCTTCGCGCGCCGCCAGATCGTCGCGGAGCTGCCTGTGCTGCGAACGCATTGGCGTTTCCTGGCTGTTCTGGGCACGCTCGGCTTCACCGTCTTCAATGCGCTCTTCTATACGGCGGCGCAGACTACCACGGCGATCAACATCGGAATCATCCAGGGGTCGATCCCCGTCTTCGTCCTGATCGGCGCCTTTCTGGTCGATCGCACGCCGGTGACGCGGCTGCAGATGCTGGGCGTTACCGTCACCATGCTGGGGGTGGTCACGGTCACGGCCGGCGGCGACCTGGAGCGTCTGCTGCAGCTCCGCTTCGCGGAAGGCGACCTCATCATGCTGGTGGCCTGCGGTTTCTATGCCGCCTACACGGTTGCCTTGCGCCGCCGCCCGAAGGTGTCCGCACTGGCGATGTTTTCCGTCATGGCTGTCGCGGCCTTCCTGGCGGCCTTGCCGCTGGCCGCGGCCGAGGCGGCGACCGGTAACCTTCTCTGGCCCAGCCCGACCGGTTGGGCGGTGGTCGCCTTCGTGATGATCTTCCCATCCTTCCTGGCCCAGCTCACCTTCATGCAGGGCGTGAAGCTGATCGGCCCCGGTCGGGCCGGCGTCTTCGTCAATCTGGTACCGATCTTTGCGGCCTTCTTCTCGGTGCTGCTTCTGGGCGAGGAATTCGCCCTTTTCCACGCGGTCGCGCTGGTCCTCGTGCTGGGCGGGATTTGGGTCGCCGAACGGACCAAGCCTCGGACGGACTAGGTGAGCCTGACGGCTTCGGTGAGTCTTAGGGGGCCGTCTATCAGCAGGCGCCGCAGCCGCGCCTCGGGCGGCTGCCCATGCTCGGGGTCCAGGTGCTGCGCGAGCCGCGAGCTCAGGGCCTGCGGCCAGGCCCCGACTTTCGCCAAGAGGGCAGGGTCGCAGTCCTGGATCACGTCCGGCCCTGGCGTTCCCGCGAGGTCGCGCAGCAGCGACAACAGCAAGGCGGCGGTTGCCGGGTAGGCGGGCAGGTTGGCCAGAGCGCTTGCCCCCCAGGTCTCCGGTGCCATCAGCGCGGCCTCGACCAGAGCCTCCGCGGCGACGGAGCCCGCGTTGACGGCGACCGGGGTATTTGGCGGCGCCGGCAGGACGATGGCCTTGTCCGCCCGGAAGGCCTTGACCAGGTCGCTGAGATAGCCGGTGGTGGGACGCCCGCGCCGCTCTCCCTTCCGCACGAGCAGGGTCGGCAGGCGCAGGGCACGGGCATCCAGCCCTCCGCTCTGCCGCAGCACCTCCAGCTTGAGCTCGCTGAGTGCCTTGGAGAGGCCGTAGGCGCTGCGAGGGCGGCGGGCCGCTGTCTCGTCGGCGGTCTGTCCGGCCGGAAAGACTCCCAGCGCGGCGATGGAGCTGGCCAAGACCAGACGCCTGTCGGGGCCGCTCTTGCTCAGGGCGCTGGCGATGCCTTCGGTGACATGGGTGTTGAGCGCCAGCGTCGCCTCGGGATCACGCTCCGCCGCGGCGCCGGTGATCGCCGCGCAATGGATGACGCAGTCGACCTGCGCGTCGGCGATCAAGCGCGACAGGGCCGGCGTGGCGACGTCAAGGTCGTGCCAGGCAAGACGGTCCGCCGGCAGCGCGGCTGTTGGCGCGTCCGGCCGCGACAGGTCGACGGCGACAACCGCATCGAAGCGTTCTTGGCGCCGCGACAGTGCACGGAGTACGCCGCCGCCGAGCTCACCGGCCGCTCCGGTGATCAGAAGTCGCATTTCACTATATTTCTTCTCTTTTTAATGGAAACGCAGAGCCCGCCAAGAGACCAGTTTACGGTTATTTCTCAATCTGTCTCTAATCCGTTGATTCTTCTTGACCCTTACAAGGGCGCTCAGCAGTGTTTTGTGCCATACAACAGAGACATCGCTGCGCGGCCTTTTGCGCCGGCGGAAGAACAACAAGCCTCGACGGTCCGGCGGGCGGACGACGCAGGCGACCTACAGGGGAGGGAATGGATCCGATGCAGTTGCGCAAACTCTTGACCGCCGGCGTGGCGGCCTTCGCCGGACTGTCCTTGCTGGCCGGCGCCGCCAGCGCGGACTCCCGCATCACCTTGAAGTCGGCGAAGTCGACCTCGTCCTACTACGTGATGATGGTACAGCTCGCGGAGATGCTGAAGGACGCCAGCGGCGGCGACATTCTCCCGACCGTCGAGGAGAGCCAGGGCTCCGTGCAGAACGTCAAGGAGTCGCGGGTTCGCCCGGGCAACTTCTTCTTCACCACCCCGCCGAGCCTGCTTGCGGCCGCCCGCGAGGGCCGCAAGCCCTTCGAAGGGGAGTCCTTCGATACGGCCCGCACGCTCTTCGTCATGCCCTTCGTGACGATTCACTTCGTGGTGCGGGAGGACTCCGGGATTTCGAGCCTCGCCGATCTTGCCGGCAAGCAGTTCATCGCCGGCGGCAAGGGGTCCTTCTGCGAGCGCCGCACCAAGGCGATTCTCGACGCCCTGCAACTGACCGACAAGATCGATCTGGTGGACGTCGAACTGGATGCGGCCGGCCCGGCCATGCGCAATGCCAAGATCGACGGCTACTCGACCTGCAGTTCCCACCCCACGCCGGGGCTCGTGGAGCTTGCCACCACCACGCCCGTCGAGCTGCTCTCGCTGACGGAGACGGAGCGGCAGACCGTCATCGAACTGGATCCTCTGTCCGGTCCTCTCACCATCGATGCCGGCACCTACAAGGGCCAGGACGACGCGGTGTCGACGGTCGGCGTGCCCGTCGGCGGCTACGGTACGGTCGGCATGGACGAGGAGGTCGCCTACTTCCTGACCAAGACCTTCTGGGAATGGAAGGACCGGCTGGCCGGCGAAAACCCCTGGTGGAACGGCGTCACCGTCGATCTGCTCGATCAGATGGGCGCGCCCCTGCACCCGGGCGCCCGTCGCTACTACGAAGAGCAGGGCATCGAGCTTCCGGACGCCTTGCTTTGATCCTGGCCTCTCCGACGTTGGCTCGGCCGTAGCCGATGGCCGCGCCGGCCGCCTCCATCGCCGAAGCCTCCGGGCCGGTCCTCGTGGTGTCGGAGGAGCGGGGCATCCCGTCGGACTCGCCCCTGGCGGGGCCGCTGTCGCGGCTCGGCCCGCGGGACTGGGCGATGCTGGCCGGCGGACTGCTCTCCGTCGGCTTCCACCTCTACCTGGTGTTCTCGGGGCTGATCCCCAATCTCATCACGCGGCCGCTGCATTTCATGCTGGCGCTGCCGTGGATCTTCTTCTTTGCCCTGACTCCCAACCGGCTTGCCCGCTGGTCGGGCTACCTCCTGGGACTGGTCGGGGTGCTGGCCGCCGGTTTCATCGCGGTGGAAAGCGATCGCCTGGTCGACCAGTACGGCTCGCTGCAGAGCGATCTTCAGCGCGCGGTGGCGCTGGCCGTGATTCTGGTGGCGCTGGAGATGGCGCGGCGGGCGATCAAGTGGGTACTGCCGGCGATCACGCTTCTGGTGCTGCTCTACGGCTACTTCGGTGATCTGATCCCCGGCACCTTCGGCCATGGCGGACTGCCCTTCGACTACTACTTCGGAACGCTGGTGATCACCGGCGGCGGCATGTGGTCCAGCCTGACCGGCATTTCTGCGGAGGTGATCGCGCCCTTCATCATTCTCGGCGCCTTCATTTCGGCCGGCACGGCGGGCACCGGTTTCATGGCACTGGCCACGCAACTGGCCGGGCGCTTCCGGGCCGGCGCCGCCAAGATCGCGGTCCTCTCCAGCGCCCTCTACGGCACGATTTCCGGCGTCGCCGCCGCCAATACGGCCTCGACCGGCATGGTGACCATCCCGGCCATGAAGCGGCTCGGCTATCCGCCCTCGCTGGCGGCGGCGACCGAGGCCGTGGCCTCGACCGGCGGGCAGATCATGCCGCCGCTGATGGGTGCCGGTATCTTCGTCATGGCCGAGCTGTTGCGGAGCGACTACACGACCATCATGGTCGCGGCCACCCCGCCGGCCATCCTCTTCTTTCTGACGGCCTGGATGGGGGTGCATGCCTATGCCCTGCGCTTCGGCCTGCGCGGCCTGACCCGCGACGAGCTGCCCGGCTGGTGGCTGGTGCTGCGCAGCGTGCCCTTCTTTCTGGTCCCCTTCGGTATCCTGGTCTACGTCCTGGTCTTCACCGCCTTCACCGCACCCTATGCCGCCTTCTTCGCGACGGTCGCGACGATCCTGCTGCTGGCGACGGACTCCCTGGGCGGCTTCGACCTGCGGCGCTGGCTGCACCGCCTCTGGACCGGCTGCGTCGAAGCCGGGCGTCAGATCGCCTCCATCGCCGCGATCATCGTCTGCGCCAGCCTGATCGTCGGCGTGTTTCACATGACCGGCCTGGGCGTGAAGATCACGTCGCTGATCCTCTCCGCCTCGGGGGGCGAGCTCTGGATCGCGCTGCTGCTGACTGCGCTGGCCAGCCTGGTCCTCGGCATGGAGCTGCCGACCACGGCGGCCTATGTGATCTGCGTGGCCGTCGCCGGGCCGGCGCTGGTCGAGCTCGGCCTGCCTGAGCTTTACGCCCATCTCTTCGTCTTCTGGTACGCGCTGCTCTGCACCATCACACCGCCTGTCTGCGGCAACGTTTTCATCGCCGCCGGCATCGCGGAGACGCCCTGGATCCCCGTGGCCTTGCGCTCCATGGCGCTCGGTCTCGGCCTGTTTCTTGTGCCGCTGGGCTTCGTCGCCAATCCCGCCCTGCTGATGCTGGCGGAGGCACCGCTGCTGACCCTCGCGGCCTTGGTCAAGGTGGCGGCGGGCCTGTTCCTGCTGTCCTACGCGGTGATCGGTCCGACGCCGAAGCTCTGGTTGCGGCTGCCGGCGCTGGTCGGCGGCCTGTCGCTGGTGTTTGCCTTCGGGATCTGATCCGGCGTCGAAGCCCTGCCGTTACCGCTGGGCCGTTTCCCACTGAGGGTGGAACCAGACGGGCGCGTCCGACGGCGGCAGCGCGGGCCGCTGCCGGATCGCGTCGGCGATCTTCTCGGCCAGCATGATGGTGGGGGCATTGAGGTTGCCGCTGACGATGTCCGGCATGATCGAGGCGTCGACCACGCGCAG
>JANQPZ010000089.1 GCA_028285215.1 Rhodovibrionaceae bacterium
TCGCCGGTCCCTCCAGCAGTTGGCCGTAGTAGTGCGCCAGGCAGTGGGACCCATAGTGCTCCAGCCACGCCGCGATCTGGGGGCCGTAGCGTTCGTCGAACGCCGTTTCGGCCACGTGGACCTGGCCTTCGGCATCGGCGGTGCCGCCCTGCCAGTAGCGGGGCACGCCGCTCATGATCTCCAGGCGGCGGAACTGGACGGACTGGAAGCCGCTGGTCGGCCCGATCGCGGTGCGGAACTCGGCGAAGGCCCGCATGCCGCCCAGGATCGGCATGGTGGCGTTGACGGTGCGCCACAGCTTGTTGACCCGCTTTAGGAAGTAGACGGCTTCGTCGCGGTCAGGGGTCGCCAGCGCCTCCAGCGCGCGTTCCAGGTCCAGGATCATCTGATGGAAGGCCAGTTCGCAGATCTGATGCACCGCGATGAAGAGGTCCTCGTCCTGGGATGCCGTGACCGGCCGCTTGCAGGCCAGCAGTCCCTCCAGGCTGTGGTAGCTCCAGTAGTGATTGTCGTCCGCCCGCATCTCCGGGTCGCGGGGCGGCAGGGGCTGAGCGTCGTAGGGTTTCGTGGCGGACGTCATGCGTGAGGGGGCTCCCGAACCGGCTGTGCGGTGCGTTAAGGCTAGAACGCGATCGTCTCGGGCGGAAGCGCTTCGCGTCCGCCCGAGACGTGAATCCTGCTCCGGGTGGCGGCGGTGCGATGCAGAACCGAAGGAGTCTCGCGACCATGAGTGCCGGCTCTCCCGACTATGAAGTCTTCGAGCTTGCCGACTGGCGGCTCGAGTGCGGCCGGTTTCGGCCGATCCGCGTCCGACCGGGCGGCCGTCTGCGCCGCCCTTTCAGCTTTTCTTAACCATGGGGATCATCCATTTGCGTCGAAGCTGCGTATCATGAGGTGATTTCGGCGGTGGCGGGCCGTCGGATCGCACGGGGGCGCACGGCAATCGCCGGTGCGAACGCACACAAAAGACTGCGAAGGAGTCTGCGGTGACCTCGAAGAGAAAAGTGTCGTTGCGTGCGCTGAGCGTCTGCGGGCTGGCTGCCGCGCTCTGCCTGCCGGCCGTCGCCTCGGTGCCGAAGGACGGAGGCCTCGATTTTCGCGTGCTGCGGGGTGACTCGCCCCTGGGCGAGCATCGGCTCAGCTTCGTAGAGCGCGACGGCGCTCTGGAAGTGCTGGTCCTGATCGACCTCGAGGTCAAGGTCGGCCCCTTCACCTTCTTCAGTTACAGCCACGAGAATCGCGAAGTTTGGCAGGACGGGCAGCTCGTGAGCTTGAGCAGCACGACCGACGACGATGGCGACGACTACTTCGTGCGCGCCGAACGCACGCCGGAGGGCCTGCGCGTCGAGACGAAGAACGGTACCGAAATCGTACCGGAAATGCTGCTCTCCACCAACTACTGGAACTACGACATCGTGAAGGCCGAGCGGCTGCTCGACAGCCAGAAGGGCAAGGTTCGCGAGGTCTCCAGCCGCTTCCTCGGCGAAACGGACGTCTGGGTGGACGGCGAGGTGATCCCGGCCCGCCACTACCGCATGAGCGGCGATCTCGAGATCGATCTCTGGTACGACGCCGACAACGAGTGGGTGAAGACCGCCTTCGAAATCAAGGGCGAGCAGATCGAATACTTCCGCGGCGGCGTGCCCGAGGATCTGGCACAGCTCAGCTTCTTCGCACGGGGCGACGCGGAGAACTCGCTGCTGCGCGACGCCGGCCAGGGCGTCCGCTAGGGTTCTTTCTCCATGGCGTCCGGCGTCTTGCGCCTCGTGCTGGGCGACCAGTTGAGTCGTGGCCTCTCCTCCTTGTCCGACCTCGACCCCGACCAGGACCTCGTCCTGCTGGTCGAGGTCGAGGCGGAGGCCACCTACGTCCGCCATCACAAGAAGAAGATCGCCTTCCTGTTCTCCGCCATGCGCCACTTCGCGGCGGCGCTGCGGGAAGAGGGCGTTACGGTCGACTACGTCGCCCTGGACGATCCCGAGAACAGCGGCAGCTTTCGCGGTGAACTGCAGCGTGCCCTTGCGCGCCATGCGCCGGCGCGCATCGTCGTCACCGAACCGGGCGAATGGCGCGTCCGCGAGGATATGCTGCAGTGGGAGGAGACGTTCGGCCTCCCTGTGGAGATTCGCGAAGACAGCCGTTTCTTCTGCCGTACAAGCGACTTCGCGGATTGGGCCGAGGGGCGCAAGTCCCTGCGCATGGAGTACTTCTATCGCGAGATGCGGCGCCGGACCGGCTTCCTGATGGATGCCGGCGGCGCGCCGGAGGGCGGACGCTGGAACTTCGACCAGGACAATCGAAAGACGCTGCCTGACGAGATCGCACCGCCGGATGTCCTGCAGGTGAAGCCGGATGCGGTCACCCGCGAGGTCCTGGACTTGGTCGAGGCCCGGTTCGCCGATCACTTCGGCGATCTGCACCCCTTCTGGTTCGCCGTCACCGCCGAGGAGGCCGAGCGGGTCTTCGAAGACTTCGTGCAGGAGCGCTTGCCGCAGTTCGGCGACTATCAGGACGCTCTGGCGCTGGGCGAGGCCACCCTGTTCCACTCCGTGATTTCGCTCTACCTGAACGCCGGCTTGCTGGATCCGCAGGCGGTCTGCGCCCGGGTCGAGCGGGCTTGGCGGGAGGAGGACGCACCGCTCAACGCGGTCGAGGGCTTCATCCGCCAGGTGCTCGGCTGGCGCGAGTTCGTGCGCGGTCTCTACTGGCTGAAGATGCCCGACTACCGGCAGAGCAACTTCTTCGAGGGCCAGCGCGGACTGCCGGCCTTCTACTGGACCGGCGAGACCGAGATGCTCTGCATGGCGGAGGCCATCGGCCAGACCAAGGCCAACGCCTACGCGCACCACATCCAGCGGCTGATGGTGACCGGCAACTTCGCGCTCCTGGCCGGCGTGGCGCCGGGCGCGGTGAACGAATGGTATCTGGTGGTCTATGCCGACGCCTACGAGTGGGTCGAACTGCCGAACGTCACCGGCATGGCGCTGTTCGCCGACGGCGGGCTGCTGGCTTCGAAACCCTATGCCGCGAGCGGCAAGTACATCGACCGCATGTCGAACTACTGCAAGCGCTGCCGCTACGACGTCAAACAGCAAGTCGGAGACAAGGCCTGTCCCTTCAACTATCTCTATTGGGACTTCATCGCCCGCAATGGCGAGAGGTTCGGGAACAACCCGCGGATGGCGCTGATCCTCAAGAGCTTCCATCGGATGCAACCGGCGAAGATCGAGGCCATGCGACGGCAGGCCGAGGCTTTCCTGGAAAATCTGGAGATGGTCGAGGAGGGACAGTGGCGGGGCAGGTGATTGGGCGCGCAGGTGACTGGGCGCGCAGATGAGGTGCACGCGCAGATGACGAAGCAAGCAGAGCCCCCCGGGTGTGTCTGGATCACCGGTGCGTCTCAGGGGCTGGGCCGTGCGCTGGCGTTGGAACTGGTGCGGCGCGGCCGAACCGTCGTGGCCAGCGCGAGAAGTGCCGACAAGCTGAAGGATCTGGCGGGCGAGGCGGCTGAGCTGACCGGCAGTGGCGTCGGGCGGGTGGTGCCTCTGGCGGTGGATGTCACCGACGGCCCGGCGGTTGCCGAGGCGG
>JANQPZ010000090.1 GCA_028285215.1 Rhodovibrionaceae bacterium
CGCCGAGCCCTTCGCGCTCACGGAGCCGGGGGGGCAATTGCTGCGCGTCGGTGTCGAGCGTGTCGCTCTCAACGCCCCAGCCGACTGTCCCGACTGGCCGGACGCCCGTCACTTCGATGCCTTTGTGAACGACGCTTTGCCGAACTTCGGCTGCGCCAATGCAAACAACTTCTCAGCGATGCTGGCCAATCCGCGCGATGCCGTCCAAGGTCGGACCTTGGATTATGCCGACACTGAGCGACTAACACTGGGCCTGCGCGCCTATCGTCTCCGCCAGAACCTGCCGTTCGTTCCTCTGCCGTACAGCGAGGGAGACGAGTGATGCCCGACCCCGTCCTGCAGATGCCGCAAGGACGTGCTGCGGAGGCAATAGGTTCAGCCGGTCCGAGTCTCTCCGGCATCGAGTCTCTCGAGTTGAACGCGCACTTCGCCGCGCTGATAACGGACGAGGCCAGTCAGGCCGCCTGTCAGAGTTTAGCCGATGCGAATGGCTGGCCGCGTCGGGCGATTTGTTACGGCAACATCGATTCCATCCAGCCGCTGCTGGATGCCCCCAGGCTGCCGAAACTCCTGGTCGTCGATCTCGACGGTGCTGCCGAAACCGCCTCTCTGCTGCCGGCGCTGGCCCAGCGGATCGCTCAAGGCGGGGCGCTGGTCGCAATCGGCTCGATGAATGACGTCACGCTCTACCGTCATCTGTTGACGGCAGGTGCCGCCGACTATCTACTCAAGCCGCTCGATCCTGAAACCTTGATCGCCACGGCCGCTGACGTGTCGCGTATGGCCGGCCAGCTCCGGGGTCCGGTTGGATCTGCCGGCGCCTCTCCGGCGCAGGGACGGTTATCGCTGGTGACTGGTGTGCGAGGCGGCGTCGGGGCCAGCACGATCGCCGTGAATCTCGCCTGGATGATGGCACACGAGCAGGAGGTCAAAACATGTTTGCTCGACTTGGACCTCTACTTCGGAATCTCTGCACTGGCGCTCGACCTGGAGCCTGGATACGGTCTGCGCGAGGCGCTGGAAAGCCCGGAGCGCATGGATGCGCTGATGCTGGTTTCCTCGATGGTCAAGGAGAGCGAGACTCTCTCCGTTCTCGGGGCCGAAGAGCCTATCGAGAACAGCGTTCGCCTGGATCCGATTGCCGTTGTGCAGTTGATCGACGAACTCACCGGAAGTTTCGAGGCGGTCGTTGTCGATCTCCCGCGCGGTTTACTTCCGAGTCACGGGGAACTGCTAACCCGTGCGGACGATTTGCTGCTGGTGACCGACCTGTCGCTGGCCGGAATCCGCGACTGCGGTCGCGTCAAGAGCGCCATTGAGGCGACCGGCAGTCAAGCCAAGGTGATGACTCTTGCCAGCCGGGTCGGTAAGGACCGTCCCTGCCAGATCGATCAAAACAGTTTCGAGCGTTCGCTTGGCGGCAAGCTGACTTGTGTCGTGCCGGAAGATGTCAAGACCCTGGTCACCTGTGCCAATGCCGGCAAAGCCATCGGTGCCGTAGCCGGCAAGCAACCGATCGCGCGGGTTCTGCGCAGCCTCGCCTGCGACCTCACCGGACGGTCGCCGCAAACCAAGCCAGGTTTCTTCGGCAAGCTGCGGCGCATGACGGCTTCGCTTTAACTCAGCACGGCTCGGAAGGACGATTTTATGGGTTGGCTGAACGGACGGGGCGGCTCGCAAGGCAGCGATAAGTCGAAGGAGCGGCCGCCTCTTGTCCGTCCGGCTATAGGCGCCGATGGCCACGGTCGCGATGCGGGCGGGGGACGGAGTGGGAGCGACCTGTCAGGCTTTGCCGCCCGGCTAGAGCCGCTGTTGATCGAGCGGATCGACCCGCTCGATGCGGCGGCCATGACACGCGGCGAGCTGGCCAAACGTATCAAGAGCATCCTGCCGGAGTTGCTGGCCGCGGAGTGGGCCGCCTTCAATCTCCTGGAACAACGCGATCTCGTGACTCAGTCGATCAATCGCGTCCTCGCTCTGGCGCCGAAACCGGAGCCCACACTGGAGCCGCCGCCGGTCTCGGCGCCCTTCCCAATCCTCGCGGATCGCGGTCACGTCGCCGAAGGGCGAAGTCGAGAGCAGCCGAACCCGGCACCTGACGCCTTCAACGCCAGGGCTACGGTCATCGACGTGCCGGGCACCTCCGCTTTACCGGTAGAGCGTCAGCCTCTCGGCGCCGCCGCCAAAGCCCGGGTCGCAGCAGCCAAGCAGAAGGTGCAGCCCCGCCTGCTCGACAGGATCGATGCCGCGACGGCAGCCAGTATGTCGCGCGAAGATCTGGTCCGTGAGATGACGCCGATCATCGCCGAGTTGTTGGCGGAGGAAAAACTGCAGCTCAACATGCAAGAGCGTGCTGCGCTGATTGAGGACTTGCTCGATGACATGCTCGGGCTTGGGCCGCTCGAGCCGTTGTTGGCCGACGAATCGGTCAACGACATCATGGTGAATGGGCCGAAGCAGGTCTACGTCGAGCGCAAAGGTAAGCTTCAACTCGCTGATATCACATTTCGGGACGACGCCCATGTCATGCAGGTCGCGACACGTATCGTGACTGCGGTGGGCCGGCGCATCGACGAATCCGTTCCTCTGGTCGACGCGCGCCTGGCCGACGGCAGCCGCGTCAACATCATCGTTCCACCGCTCGCCATCGACGGTCCCTCGATATCGATCCGTAAGTTCGCCAAAAAGAAGATCACGCTTGAGGTGATGGCGCGACAAGCGAATATCTCGCCGAGCATGGCCACTGTCCTGCGCATTGCGGCCCGCTCGCGTCTCAATATCCTGATCTCCGGCGGTACCGGATCGGGTAAGACGACACTACTCAACGCGCTCTCGCAAATGATCGACGTCGGTGAGCGTGTGGTGACGATCGAGGATGCCGCTGAGCTTCAACTACAGCAGCCTCATGTCGTTCGTTTGGAGACGCGCCCGGCCAACCTCGAAGGTAAGGGCGAAATCTCCATGCGCGACCTTGTCAAGAACGCGCTCCGCATGCGCCCTGACCGCATCATCCTTGGTGAGATCCGCAGCGCCGAGGCGATCGATATGCTGCAGGCCATGAACACCGGTCACGACGGATCGCTGTCGACGATCCACGCCAACAGGCCGCGCGAGGCGCTGATGCGTCTCGAAAACATGGTTTCTATGTCCGGTTTCAAGCTACCGTCCAGCGCAGTACGATCTTTGATCGCCTCGGCCGTCGACGTCATCGTTCAGATCAGCCGGATGCGCGATGGCGTGCGGCGCGTTACCTACATTTCCGAAGTGGTCGGTATGGAGGGTGACATCATTACCATGCAGGACCTTTTCAGTTTCGAGTACACGGGCGAGGGCGCTGACGGCAGGCTACAGGGTAACTTCAGATCTCATGGCATCCGCCCGCACTTTGCGGACAAAGCCTCCTACTTCGGTCTCGAACGAGCGCTCCTGGAGGCCGTGTGATGACACTCACGCCCGATCAGACGGTCTGGTTGCTGAGCGCGGGCGCGCTTCTGACGATCTTTCTGCTCGGATTGGGTCTCTCGAGCGATGATCTGGCCGGTGGGCGGGCTGCAAAGCGACGTCTGGCACGCGTAACGCCGGGCGCAGTACGTGCGGCGCCCGCATCGTCAACCAATCGTCTCCGCCGATCCCAGCAGGACAGTTCCAGTCCGTTGATCGATCGCTTGATCAAGTCGCTTCTGCCTGCACCGGACAAGCTGCGGGCGAGACTACAGCGCACGGGTCGGGATATTGCGATCAGCCAATACCTGCTGGCGTCGCTGTTGGTAGGCTTCATCTTTGCAGCGTTGGCCCACTTCGCTTTTAGCTTGACTCCGTGGATGGCAGTCGCTCAAGGCGTTTCATCAGGGGTGATCCTGCCTCATGCGGTGGTCGGCTTTCTCGCTAAACAGCGCCTCAACAAGTTCATCGAACTTTTTCCAGATGCCATCGATCTGGTCGTGCGCGGTCTTCGCTCGGGCTTGCCGGTAACGGAATCCATAACGACAGCCGGTCATGAGATGCGCGATCCGATTGGAATCGAGTTTCGACGTATCGCTGACGCGGTCCGCGTAGGGGCCAAACTGGAAGAGGCAATGTGGGCTGTGGCGCGCCGGATCGACGTTCCCGAGTACAAGTATCTGATTATCACCTTGTCGATTCAGCGTGAAACGGGTGGCAATCTCGCGGAGACACTGGCGAACCTCTCGGAGCTCCTGCGAAAGCGCCGGCAGATGAAGCTCAAGGTCAAGGCCATGAGCTCGGAGGCCAAGGTCAGCGCCTGGATCATCGGCAGTCTGCCCTTCATCATGTTTGGCCTGCTCTTCATGATGAATGCGGGCTACATACTGACGTTGATCTACGATCCGCGCGGCCAGGTTCTGCTTAGTGTTGCTCTGGGCTTCATCGTTGTCGGTACTGGAGTGATGTGGAAGATGGTGAAGTTCGAGATATGAGTCCCGATCTGCCTTTTGGACTGACCACGACGGACTTGATCTCGGGAATGGCGGGGATCTCCGCTATCTCGATGGTATTGCTCGTATGGTACTCCTTGATCGAACGAGATCCCTTGCCAGGGCGATTGAAGGCGCTGGAGGCGAGACGGAAGGCGCTTAAGGCGGGTATTCTGCAGCCGACACGGCGTAAGTCTCTGCTGACCGGCCGGTCTTGGGTGCGTGAGACTGTTCACCGCCTCAAGCTCATGAAGGGTAGAAGTACGGCTCAGCTGTCCCTTAATCTGGCGCGTGCTGGCTATCGTTCCCGCGATGCACTGGTCATCTACCTCTTTGCAAAGTTTACTTTGCCGTTGCTCTGCGGCGCGGTTGGCCTTCTTCTGTTCCAAGGTCTCGGTCTCTTCGATCTACCGCAGCTCGGCGCTCTTGCGGCGAGTCTGGTGTCGGTGATCCTTGGTGCTTTTGCGCCCGAACTCTTTGTTAAAAACAGTGCTCAGAAGCGAATTGAGAAGATCCGTAAAGCTTTGCCGGACGCCTTTGACCTGATGGTCATCTGCGCGGAGGCGGGTCTCAGTCTAGATGCGACACTCGACCGTGTCGCCCGCGAAGTCGGGCCGTCTTGCCCAGAACTGACCGACGAGTTGGGTCTGGCGTCGCTGGAATTGAGCTTTTTGCCGGACAGGCATAAGGCACTGGAGGGGCTGGCCGAGCGGGTGCCGCTATCCCAGGTGCGGGCGTTGGTCAGCACGCTTGTTCAAACCGAACGTTATGGGACGCCGCTGGCGGATTCCTTGCGCGTTCTCGCGGCTGAGTTACGCCATGAGCGATTGATGCGTGCGGAGGAGAAAGCGGCACGCCTGCCCGCCATCATGACGGTTCCCATGATTCTCTTCATCATGCCGCCGCTGTTCATTGTTCTGGCAGGACCTGCGGCCTTACGTATCCTGGATAACTTTGTTAATATGTGAAAAGGCGTTGAGTCGGTTGCGCCACGCCGAAGAGATCGAGTCTTCGCTTCTCTCGAATTCAATCGACCAGGAAGTCGCCGAGCTCGAGCGTGGCCGCTTCCATGCTCTCCGCTGGTTCCGCGGCGGGCGATCCCTCTGTGAGAACAGACTCGACAGGAGCAGCCTCCAGTGGGGCGGCCTGGGCAAGCGGATTGCGTAACGGCAGGGGCGCCCGGCTCTCGGCCGGCGGAGCGGGCAGGCGGCTGCGTCGCGTGCGGTAGTAGATCAGATTGCGATCCACCTCGCCCTCGCCGAAATCCATTCTGATCATACGCGCTGCTTCCGCGTCGCGGCCGGCCAGGCCGTAAGCCAGCGCCAGGTTCTGACGATGTTGGGCCGTCGAATCCGGCAACGCTGTCGCCATCTCCAAAAGGGCGATGGCCTCGCGATAATCGCCGGACAGGATCAGGGAATAGCCGAGGTTGTTGAGAAGGGTGACGTTGTCGGGCTGTCGTTCAAGACCGCGGCGCATGTAGCCCTGTGCCCGCTCCGTCTCGCCGGCCAGATCGGCGGCGATGCCGGCGCCGCTCAAGGCGCGAACAGTGTCCGGGTTCTGGTTGAGTGCGATCTCGTACTGCTGCAGGGCCGCCAAGGGCTGGTCCAGCCGGATCAAGGCGCCGCCGAGACCGAGCAGGGCAGGTGTATTGCCCGGCTGCAGATCGAGCGCGGCCCGGAAGGCCCCAGCGGCCCCGCGAGGGTCTTCCAGCGCGATCAGCGTCTCTCCCAGCGAGACCAGAGGCAAGGGCTCTTCCGGCGCTTGCATGTGTGCCTGGCGGTAGAACTGAAGGGCCGTTGTCAGCTCGCCTCTGTCTCGGCTGGCATCGCCCAGTTCTATCAGTTTCAGCCAGGCTGCGACCTGGACATCCGTGACGGTCGCTCTCGGCGCGCTGCCCCCTCCACTCGTCTCACAGCCAGCAACGAAGAGCGCAAGCACAACGGTCGCAAGGCCACTGCCGAGCCGGCGTCGGCGCGATACTCCGCTCAAATGCTGGTTCGAAGGCGCGGCCATGAAGGCTGTGTTCCATTTCAGGCGAAGACGTGACGTTGTTGCCGCTAAATCTCCGAGTCTTCTGCAATCTAGCCTCTGTCCCTTTAAGAGATATTAAGGCTTCGATGTTTTGAGTCGAACAAGACTACGTATCCATTCGGCTGCCGCAGTGCCGCTCGACCGAGAGGTGCCGAAACGCAGCGATGATGACCAAGAGGGAAGAGGCAATGGCGCTGGGGCAGCAGCAGACGCGTCAGGCGGCCGCGCAGCGCGGCGGCAAGGACAAGCCTGTGGAGCACGCGGAGGGCGGCTCCGACATGGCCAGCCCTCAGGATCCTGCTGCCCAGCTCTATCGGGAGATCACCCGGCTCGTCGAACGCATGCATCGCCGGCTGCTGGATGTCGTGCGCATCGAACTGAATCGTCAGGGAATCGACGATGTCAGCCCGGTTCAAGTGTTGATGCTACTGAACATCGGCGACGAGGAGGTATCGGTCCGCGACCTCATCGAGCGTGGCTACTACCTCGCGTCCAACGCCTCATACAACCTCAAGGCCCTGCATGAGGGCGGCTACATCGACCGCACCACGGCAGCCCGCGACAAGCGGGCGGCCCGCATCCGCCTTTCCGAGAGAGGCATGCAACTCTGCACGGCCTTGGCGGAGTTGGAGACCTTTCACGCCCAGCGTTTGATGCCCGAGGAAGACGGTCGCCAGGCTTTTGAAGGCGCCTTTCGTACGTTGCGCCAACTGGAGATGACTTGGTCGGATGCCATTCGCTATGGTGACCGCCAGTTCTTGTAGCGCTTGGCAGATTTATTTAAAAATTAATGCAAATTAAATTGAATTCAGTAGCCGGCGCATACTTGCCTTCATCTTTCGCTTACCGTTGGTAGTTAGAGTCTAAGAAAGAAATACGTGCATTGCGGCCGTGCCGTCGACCAGGAGGGTCGGACTGATGGAAGT
This sequence comes from Rhodovibrionaceae bacterium, assembly GCA_028285215.1. Classification (GTDB taxonomy): domain Bacteria; phylum Pseudomonadota; class Alphaproteobacteria; order Kiloniellales; family DSM-21159; genus Algihabitans. Next base: position 7,394 of record JANQPZ010000090.1, read on the forward strand.
TCTTCGCCGATCGTTGTCTTACCGCGATGTAGAGCGCTTGCTTGCGGATCGTTCCGCCGGAGCCCAGATCGAAACCATGCAAAATGTGGTTGGGGAGCTGCAGAGCGAGGGATTGTCGTACGAGGCCCGGCGTCTGGCCGAAGGAGTGGTGCAAGCCTACAGCCGTCATGCCGAGCAAGCCGTGCGCGAGGCCTTGGCCTGGCAGATTGCTCATTCCCCGCTATTGAGTCGCGAGCTATCGGAGCATCTTGCGCGCGATGTTGCGTCCGTGGCCTTTCCGGTTCTCCGCTACAGCGACGACCTGGACGATGCGCTTCTGTTGGAGGTGATTGCCGAGGGGGACAATCGCAAGCAAGTGGCGGTTGCCATGCGGAGCGAGGTGTCGGCCACCGTATCGGATGCACTGGTGGATCAGGGCAGCGAGGAAGCGGTGGTTGCTTTGATGGGCAACAGCGGTGCCGAGATCTCGGACCCTGCCTACGACCGCGCCCTCGATCGTTTCGACGGTAAGACTGCCGTTGCCAATGCCATTGCCGGGCGGGGCGAGCTGCCGGCGCGCGTTGCCGAAAAGCTGGTTCATCGCGTTGCGGAGGAAATGCGCCGCGCGCTCGTGGCGCGTTACAAGCTTTCTCCGGTGCTGCTGCGCGGGCTTGTCGACCACGCACGGGAGTCGGTGACCGCTCTGCTTCTGCAGCCGGTCGCCGGACGGCAGGACGATCTCGATCTCTTCGTCGAGCATCTTGTTGTCAACAATCGACTTTCGCCGAGTCTGATGTTGAGGGCGCTTTGCGCCGGGGATGTGAGCTTCTTCGTGGTTGCTCTGGCGAAGCTCTGCCGTATCGCGCCGGATAACGCACGCCGCCTGGCGCTCCAGGGCGGTGCCTTGGGTTTGCGCGCGGCTTTCGAGAAAGCCGGCCTTCCGACTGCGCTGATGCCTCCCTTCCGCTCCGCCATCGAGGTTGTCAACGAGATGGGCGGGACCGGAATCGATGAAGCCGGTCGGCGTAGCTTTCAGGTGCGCGCCCTCTCCAGGGTTTTTGGGGCCAATAGCTCAAACGAGGACCCGGCCATCGACGAGCTTCTCCGTCAACTCTTCGATGGCAAGCCGGCGCCGGTCGTACAGCAGGCCATGGAAGATGCCGGCATCCCCTTCGCGCCGGTCTTCGCTCAAGCCTGAGCGACGCGCGTCTGGCTTCATGTCCGTCTTGCGGGAGGCGGCAGGGAACGGCCGGTAAGCGCAGGTCTCGACGGCAAGAGACGCCATGACAGGCCTTTCACCCCCATGCTTGCTGGTCCATGACACGCGCAATTGACAGAGGCCGGTCGCCGGGTCACCCTTCCCATATTCGATAATTCTTAAACGAAAAAGAAGACCGGGAAGGGGAAACGTCATGAGAAGAGGTCTGTCCGCCGCAGTTCTCGCGGCGGCGTTCGTTGTTGGCTTGCCAACGTTGGCCGCAGCCGATACCGCAGCCGATACCGCCATTCTGGCTGGCACCTGTGCCGGTTGCCATGGCGCGGAACTCGGCGGCTCTGGCGCCATTCCGACCTTGCGTGGCCACAGCGCCGACTACATCCGCTTCACCCTCAAATCCTTCAAGAATGGGGAGCGGCAAGCCACGGTGATGAACCGCCTGGCCGCCGGCTACTCGGATGAGGAGATCGAAGCGCTGGCCGTCTATCTGAGCCAGTTGCAGTAAGGGGGAATCCGGAGATGACGAGAAAGAGCCAGGTCGCCGTCACGCGGCGGCGTTTCACGCAGCTTGCGGCAGCCGCTGCCGCGACTCCGCTGATCGCTGCACCAGGGATAGCGCGTGGCCAAGCCGCCGCCCACGTGGTCGTGATCGGCGGCGGGTTTGGCGGTGCGACAGCCGCCAAGTATCTCAAGAAGGGCGCGCCGGATCTGCGCGTTACACTTGTCGAGCCGAACGACAGCTTCATCACCTGCCCTTACAGCAACCTTGTGCTGGGAGGCTGGCGCGATCTCGAGTCGATCACGCATCGCTACGACAAACTGCGCGATCGTTGGGGAATCGAGCATGTCCGGGAAGAGGCGACCGCTATCGACGCGGCCGCGCGCAGCGTTACCTTGGCCGGCGGGGATACCCTGACGTACGATCGTTTGATCGTCTCGCCGGGCATTGATCTGCGTCCTCCGGAGGACGGCGGTATTGCCGGCTACGACGAGGCGGCCTACGAGGCCATGCCCCATGCCTGGAAACCGGGCGCCCAGACTCTTCTGCTGCGTAGCCAGCTCGAAGCCATGGACGATGGCGGTCTCTTTGTGCTGGCCGCACCGCCGAATCCCTTCCGCTGTCCGCCGGGCCCTTACGAGCGGGTGTCGATGATCGCGGACTACTTCAAGAAGAACAAACCCAACGCGAAAATTCTCGTTCTCGACGCCAAAGAACGGTTTTCGAAGCAGGGGTTGTTCCAGCAGGGATGGGATCTCTTCTACGGCGACATGATCGAGTGGGTGAGCCTCGCGGACGATGGCAAGGTGATCGAGGTCGATCCAGCGACTCGTACCTTGATCACCGACTTCGGTATGGAGCATCAGGCCGACGTCGCCAACGTGGTACCACCCCAGTACGCCAAAGCCGTCGCGCGCAACAATGGCTTGGCCGATGCATCCGGCTGGTGCCCGGTCGACGGGCAGACCTTCGAGTCGACGCTGTTGCCCGGAATCCATGTCATTGGCGATGCCTCGATCGCCTCGCCGATGCCGAAGTCCGGTTTTGCCGCCAACAGCCAGGGCAAGACGGCCGCCGCAGCCGCCATTGCGCTGCTCGAAGGGCAGGAGTTGGCCAACCCGGCGTGGGTCAATACCTGCTACAGCCATGTGGCGCCCGACTACGCCATCTCCGTCGCTGGCGTCTACAAGGCGACCGATGCGGGGATCATTTCCATCGAAGGCTCAGGCGGAGTCAGCCCGATGGACGCCAACGCTGCCGATCGCAAGCTGGAGTCGGTCTACGCGGATGGCTGGTACGACTCGATCACGGCGGACATGTTCAGCTGATCCCGGCTTGTTCGAACGGTTCGCGCGCGGTTGTCCAGGTTAGAGGCGGGTTCGCTTCCGCTTGAGGCGAGAGGCCCACGCCAGATGCTGTCTGCGGAGCGACTGGAGGTTGTACAGCTTCCAGTCGCTCCGATCCTGCTCTAGTTGCGCCAGAAGTGCGGCATGAAGAGCACCAGCACGGTGAAGAGTTCAAGGCGGCCGAGCAGCATGCCGGCCGAGAGCAGCCATTTGGCGGCGTCCGGCAACGGCGCGTAGGTCCCAGCCGGGCCAATGACCTCCCCCAGGCCGGGGCCGACGTTGGCAATCGCGGAGGCAGCACCCGAGAGAGCGGTCACGAAATCCAGGCCGATCAGTCCAAGTGCGACGGCGAGAAAGCCGAAGGTGGCCGCGAAGAAAAAGAAGAAGCTCATGACCGAGATCGACACGCCTTCCGGGATCGGCCGTCCGTTGTAGTAGGGGATGAAAACGCCGTTCGGTTGCATCAGGCGCTTGAGTTGAGCGCCGGCGATCGCGGCGAGAACCTGAAAGCGGAAAATCTTGATGCCGCATGTGGTCGAGCCGGCGCAGCCACCGACGAACATCAGCATGAAGAACATGCTCATGGCGAAGCCGCCCCAAGTGTCGAAAGCGGTGGTGGCATAACCGGTGCCGGTCATGATGGAAATGGCGTTGAAAGCGGCGTAGCGCAGACCCTGCTCGGGTTCCATGATCCCGTTGCGTGTCAACTCGATCACCAGAATGGCAATGGCAGCGGCCAGGATGGCCAGCATCCAGCGGACCTGCGCGTCGCGCAGCAAGGCCAGCAGGTCGCCGCGCACCGCCCGCAGGTAGAGCACGAAGGGCACGCTGCCGAGGATCATGAAGACGCAGATGGCATAGTCGATCGCAGCGGAATCGAAGTGGCCGATCGAGCCGTCGCGGGTCGAGTAGCCGCCGGTGGCGATCGAGGTCATGGCGTGGGCCACCGCGTCGAAAGCTCCCATGCCGAGGTAACCGAGAATCAAGGCGGCCAGGGCTGTCATGGCAACGTAGACCAGGGCGATCCCGCCGGCGATCGCTGCGGCGCGCGGCATCACCTTATCGGTGTCGAAGGCCTCGACCCGGAAGAGCTGCATGCCGCCGACCTGCAGCATCGGCAGGACGGCAACCGCCATGACGATGATGCCGATGCCGCCCAACCACTGAAGGATCGCCCGCCACAGCAGGATTCCGGGCGGCGCTGCGTCGAGGCCGACGATCACCGTCGCTCCTGTCGTGGTGACGCCCGACATGGACTCGAAAAAGGCGTCGGTGAACCCGAGCTGGAGTTCGGAAAAGGCGAAGGGCAAGGCGCCGAAGGTCGCCGTCACCAGCCAGGCCAGAGTGGTCATCAGGAACCCCTGGCGCAGCGTGAAGCCGCTCCAGCCGGCGCGGGTGGTCAGCATCAGCGCCACGCCGACGAAGAGCGTGACGGCAAAGCTGGCTGCGAAGACCTGCCAGTCGGGGTGGCCGGCGACCAGATCGACCAGGGCCGGCACGATCATGGCAAGTGCGAGCACCGACAGAAGCAAACCGACGACGAAGAGGACGGGACGCAGATCGAGCATAGACCTGTTGGGAACCTATGGCAGGAATCGGCGGCATTCTTCTGCGCGCCGCCAGCGCGAGGCTAGCCGAAAGGCGAGGCGAGAGAAACCGAATGGCGAGGCTTTGGGGCCTGAGCGTTTCGGCCGCGTGCCGGATAAGGACTTCGCTGGAATGCCTTTTGGCGCGGATCTCCGAAGGGACGGCGGCGATTCCAGGTAGCGAGCCGCGTCAGGCACAGGACTGAGAAGAGGCATGATCGAAGCGGGTGGGGCCGCATCTTTGGACTTCGGCAAGGCCTTACGATTACAGTGCAAAGGTTGGATCCTGAACGGGGGCGCAAGGCGGCAGGACCGGCCGCCGGTGCCGGAGCGCTATGACCCTCGCGCGCGTCTTGTCAGACCGCCGCCGCATGCTGGCGTCGCTTCGCCGGTTTGGCCGGAGCGACCAGGTCGTGCTGTCGGTTATGGCCGTGCTGATCGGCGCCGCCGGCGGAGGCGCCGCCATCGGCTTTCGCTACGCCATCGATGCCGTGCAGTGGCTGGGTTTCGGGTATGCCGGCGAGGCTCTGGCCAGTCATGCCGAAGGGTTGGACTGGTGGCTGTTGCTGCTTGTCCCCAGTCTCGGCGGCCTTCTGGTCGGTCTTTTCATCTACCGTTTTCTCCCGAACGGCCAACCCCAGGGTGTGGCCAACGTCATGGAGGCCACGGCGCTCTATGGCGGACGCATGTCGCTCGGCACAGGCTTGCGGGCCGCGGCCGCGTCTGCCGCGTCGGTCGGTTGTGGCGCCCCCGTCGGGCGGGAAGGGCCGGTCGTCCACCTGGGGGCGGTCCTGGGGTCTTGGCTTGCCTTGCGCTTTCATCTCGGCCGGCGGCTGACCCGCACGCTGCTCGGCTGCGGTGTGGCGGCCGCCGTCGCGGCTTCGTTCAACGCGCCGATCGCCGGGGTCTTCTTCGCCCTGGAGGTGGTGGTCGGTCACTACGCGCTCTCTGCTTTCGCGCCTATCGTGATCGCGGGCGTGGTCGGCACGCTGGTCAGCCGCATGCACTTCGGCGACTACCCGGCCTTCGTACTCGACGAACAGTTCCAGATCGTCTCTTTCTGGGAGTTCCCGGCCTTCGCCTTGCTGGGGGCCGTCGCCGCCGTTGTGGCGATCGTCTTCATTCAATCTGTGGCGATCAGCCAAAAGAGCTTCGCACGCCTGCCCGGACCGGTATGGATCAGGCCGGCGGTCGCCGGTCTGCTGGTCGGCTCGATGGCCTTGGTCTTCCCTCAGGTGCTAGGGGTCGGCTACGAGGCGACCGATCAGGCCTTGGGGCAGCAGTATGCCCTGGAACTGCTGATTGCCTTAGCGGTCGCGAAGGTTGCCGCCACCGCGATTTCCCTGGGCGGTGGCTTCGGCGGCGGTGTCTTCTCGCCGTCGCTTTTCGTCGGCGCCATGACGGGAGGCGCCTTCGGCCTGATCGCGGCCGGCATTTTTCCGAATCTGGCAACCGATCACGGCGCCTATACCATCGTCGGCATGGGCGCTGTGGCCGGGGCGGTGCTGGGGGCGCCGATTTCGACCATCCTGATGGTCTTCGAGTTGACCGGCGACTACGAAATCACGATCGCGCTGATGGTGGCCACGGCCATTGCCAGTGTCGTGGTCAAGGGCACCTTCGGGCGTTCGTTCTTTCAATGGCAGTTGGCGCAGCGCGGCGTCGACATCGGGCAGGGCCAGGAGGCGACTCTGCTCGCTCAGGTCAAGGTGCGTTCTCTGATCGATCGCTCCTACGCGGCTGTTGCCTCCGGCGCGACCTTGGACGAGATCAAACGGGAATTGGCGCGAGCGCCCTGCAGCGAGCTGCTCGTTATCGATGGGGACGGCGCTCTCCTTGGTGTCATCACCTTCACCGATATTGCTGCCGTGGTCTTCGATGGGGAAGCCCACGCTGAGCTGACGGCCGCCAAGCTGGCCCGGAACGCTCCGGTGCTGACCGCAGAGGAGGACTTGCAGACTGCAGTGCGGGTCTTCGTCGGCTCGGGCGAGCCGCATATCGCTGTGGTCGACAGTCGCAAGGAGAAGCGTCTGCTTGGTCTGGTGCATGAGCATGAAGTCATGGCTGCTTACCAGCGCACCCTGGCCCGCGCGCGCGCGGAAGAGCGCGGCGAGGCGTAACCAGGTTTCAGAGATTCCAACGGCTTCACGCTTGAGCTTGACTCGGGGCCTGTAGACGGCGATGGGGAAGGCGCAACCTGCCGGGCGGGGCCTGGCCAACGACAAGACGACGATCCACAGGGAGGACCCGGAGATGAGCATCACCCTGAGCCGCCGTCAGGCGCTAGGAGCTATGGCTGCGGTCGCGGCCGTCGGTACGCTGGGGGCGCCGGCGTTTGCACGCGAGAAGGTCAAGGTCGGTGCACTGAGATTTACCAGCCACGCGCCCAGCTTCGTTGCCTTTGAGCGCGGCTACTTCGCGGAGGCTGGGCTCGATGTGGAATTCGAGTTCTTCCAGGCTGCCCAGCCGATGGCCGTCGCCATCGCCGCCGGCGATGTCGACTTCGGCGTGACGGCGATCACCGGCGGGTTGATCAGCCTGGCGGAGAAGGGCGCCGTCAAGGTGGTTGGCGGGGCGTTGCAAGAAGAGGCCGGTATCGACGGTCAGATGATCTTGGCCTCGAACGCCGCCCATGACGCCGGCCTGACCTCGCCCGCAGCGCTCAAGGGCAAGACCTTCGGCATCAGTACCGCTGGCTCGTCCTTCCACTACATGGCTTCGAAGATCGCGGCGGCTGAAGGCTTTCCCGGCGAGATCGGTTTCAGGCCTCTCCAGAAAGTCTCGGCCATTATCGGCGCCCTGAAGTCCGGCCAGATCGATGCTTGGGCAATCGTGCCGCATATCGCCAAGGCGTTGACCGCTGCCGGTGCGGTCCAGACCATCGGGCGTGTCGCGGACTATCTCCCCGACTATCAGGTCACCACGATCTTCACATCGGCTGACAACGCAGCTGAAGAGCGGTCCAAGACGCAGGCCTTTCTCGCAGCCTTTTCCAAAGGGGCGGCAGACTTCAACGCTGCGCTGATCGATCGGAGCGCCGGCGACGCTGCGGCAGAGGAGATGGTCAAGCTGATCCATGGCTACGTTTACACGGACAGGCCCTACGAGAAGGCCGCACCGTCGATCCGCAACGGGGCCATGCGCATCACGCCGGAGGCGGCGCTCAAGATGAGTTCGATCACCGATCAACTGGATTGGTTCAAGGCCGAAAGTCTGGTGCGCGGCGATATTGCCGTCGACCAGCTGGTCGACGCCTCTTACGTCGCCTCCATCTGAAGCGGCGCGCGCTGCGAGAGGCGATCTGTGGATCTCTACCTCGACGGGATCACCCACAGCTACGGCGATACCGACGTCCTCCGAGACGTCACCTTGCAGATCCCGCAGGGCATGGTGGTCTGCCTGGTCGGCCCGTCCGGTTGCGGCAAGTCCACGCTGCTGCGCTTTATTGGCGGACTGGAGCAGCCGGGCGGCGGTCAAGTCCTGCAGGTGGGCGCGCCGCCCGCCGACTCTCTCAATCCGCTGACCTATGTCTTTCAGCACTTTGCGTTGCTGCCTTGGCGCACCGTGGAAGGCAACGTGAGTTTGGTTTTGGAAGATCACGACTTGCCGCGTGAACGCGTGCAGCGGATTGTTGCCGATGTCCTGGCACGAACGCGGCTGTCGGACTTCCGAAAGGCTCTGCCGAAGCAGCTGTCCGGCGGCATGAAACAGCGTGTGGCTTTGGCGCGCGCCTTGGCCGTAAATCCGGCTGTCATGCTGATGGACGAGCCGCTTTCGGCGCTCGACAGTCAGACGCGTGAGCTTTTGATGGACGATCTGGTCGGCCTCTGGACACGCCAGCCCTTTACCGCCGTCTATGTCACGCACAATCTTGTCGAGGCCGTCCGTCTGGGTCACCGCATCGTCGTGCTCTCGCGCCGCCCCGGTCGCATCAGGGAAGTGGTCGAGGTCGAGCGCCCGCTCGGCGAGCGCGGTCGAGGCGACCCGGAACTCGAGCGCATCCAGCACCACCTCTGGCAGGCGATGCGTGACGAGGCGCTTGCCGCCGATCAGGAATTGGTCGATGCCTGACGCAACACGGTCCGGCGAGGTGCGATCCTCCGCAGCGGAGTCCGCTGCGGCGCGGCCGGTTCCCTTTCGGGGCGGCGGCTTCGCGCCACGCCGAGTGCTCTATGTGGGCCCGGTGGTCTTCATCGTTTTGATCGCGCTGATCGAGATCGGGACGCAGACAGGCGTGATCTCCAACCTGGTCCTCCCCAGCCCATCGGCGGTGTTCTGGACCTTCGTCGAGCTCTATCAGAGCGGCATGCTTTGGAAACACTTGCTGCCGTCGTTGGAGCGATTGATCGTCGGCGGGGCGATGGGGGCGGCGGCAGGTGTAGCCGTCGGGGTGATGATCGGTCTGTTCAGCTTGGTCCGGGCAGGTTTGGTGCCGTTGGTGGCCGCCATCTTCCCGATCCCCAAGATCGCGCTCCTGCCGCTTTTCGTTATCTGGTTCGGCATCGACGAGGGCTCGAAGTACGCCCTGATTGCCTTCGGAACCTTCACGCCGACCGTTGTGGCGACTTATGGCGGTGTCGACAACGTGGACCGCAGCCTGATCCGCATGGGCCAGAGCTTCGGTCTCGCCTGGTGGTCGATCGTGCGGAAGATCGTGCTGCCGGGGGCGCTTCCAGCCATTCTCTCGGGGCTGCGCGTCTCCCTCGCCATTGCCATCATCCTGCTGGTTGCGGCGGAAATGCTGGGCGCGGAATTCGGTGTCGGCGCCTACATCCTGGAGGCGGGCGCCCTCTACGATCTGGAGCGGCTCTTTGCCGGAGTAACGATCCTGTCGATCCTGGGGGTGACCTTGAGTTGGTTGATCGGGCGTCTGGAGCGGCAGCTTTTGGCTTGGCGGACATGACGGATCTGCATCCCTTCACACTGTGTCGCAGCTCCTTGGCCGCTCGATCAGCGCTAAAGCATTGCCCCAGAGCGTATTCTCTCCCATCTTGCAATCCATGACGCCTCGCCGCCTGTTCGCCGTTCTCCCCGCAGCCTTCGCATTTGCCGTCGCTCTCCCCGCAGAGCCGGCTGTGGCTGGTTGCACCGATCCGCCTGCACCGGGCGTGAACTGGCAGAGATGCAACTTCGATGGGCTCGACCTGTCGAACGTGAACCTCTCGGGTGCCCGTTTGCGCGACGGGAGCTATTTCCGCAGCATCTTGGATGGCGCCGATCTGTCGGGGAGCCAGAGCTTTCGCGCCAAGTTCATCAATACCAGCCTGGTGGACAGCAATCTGTCCGGAGCCGACTTGGAGCAGGCGGACATGACGAAGTCGGATCTGAGCGGCGCCGATCTCACGAACAGCGATTTGCGCAATGCGCGTTTGACCCGCGCGACCCTGCGGGGCGCCAACCTCACGGGTGCACGAACCGGCGGGACCGATTTCTTCCGTGCCGACCTGTCGGGGGCCACCTGGACCGATGGCCAACGCGTTTGCAGCGAAGGCTCGATCGGGCGTTGCAACTAGAGCGCGACTGTCTCAACGGCAGCGCTTCGCTTCTGCCCGAGACGTGACTCCGACTCTAGAGGCTGCCCAGCGTCTCTCCCCATAACTGCTCGATGTCGTCCGTATCGATGACCCGTCTGCAGAGTGCCGGCGCGAAGCCGCGGCGGGCGAGGGCGGCCAGGTCTTTGGTGCGCGCCTCGGCGCGAGCCTCCGGATCTCCGCGATAGGGGCCGAGGCGACGGCGGCGCGCATAGGTCAAGGCCGCGGCCAGTTCGGGATCCTCATGTTCCTCCAAGCGGGCTGCCAAGGCCGCGGCTATATCGGCTTCGGAAACGCCGCGTTGCTGCAGCTTGAGGCGGATGGCGCGTTCGGAGCCCCCGCGGCGGAGAAGGCTCAGTGCCTGCCCGCGCGCGTAGAGGCCGTCGTCGAGCAGACCCGCCCTCAGGAAACGGGCGATCAGGGCCTCAGTCGCCGCTGCACCCTCCGCCGGATCGCTGCCGTGGGCTTCCGCGGAGCGGCGCACCTTGCGCAACAAGACCCGTCGGAGGCTCTCGGCCGAGGCCGCGTAGCGCTCGAGGTAGAAAAGCGCAGCTCGCTCCAGATAGGCAGGCGTTGCCTGCTTCGGCTCCCGTCGGGCGCGGGCTCGTCTGTCGTTCGACTCGACCGTCATGGGATCAAATCTGCCACGGCTCCCTCGACGCGCTCCAGACCTGAGACCTTGTGAGGTGCCACGAAACACTGCTGTGCGGCTACGGCGCTTGCCGGTTGGCGTCGCGGCAGCTATGTCCCGGACCTATGAGCGAATTGACCAGAGACCCCGCCGTCGCTTTGCCGCCGCCGCGTCCGCGCGCCATCGGAGCCGTGAACTGGGTCGGCCTGTGGACGCTGTACCTCAAGGAGGTGAAGCGTTTCGTCAACGTCCTCACCCAGACCATTCTGGCGCCGATGGTCACCATGCTGCTGTTCCTGGCGGTCTTTACGCTGGCCCTCGGGCGCGGCAACCTGAAGTTTGGCGATATCCCCTATGCGGAGTTTCTGGCACCGGGCCTGATCATGATGGCGATGATCCAGAACGCCTTCGCCAATACCTCCTCTTCCATCCTGATTTCCAAGATTCAGGGCAACATCGTCGATGTGCTGATGCCGCCGCTGTCGACCGTCGAGCTGGCACTGGGGTTCGCGCTCGGCGGCGTTACGCGCGGCCTTCTGGTCGGGACCACCACCGCCGTTGCGATGTGGGTCTTCGTGCCACTTCCGCTGCATGATTTTGCGCTCGTTCTCTACTACGGCGTCGCTGCCGCGCTCATGCTGTCCTTGCTGGGCATGATCGGCGGTATCTGGGCGGAAAAGTTCGATCACATCGCGGCCATGACCAACTTCGTGATCGTGCCCTTCTCATTCCTGTCCGGCACCTTCTACTCGGTCGCCCGGCTGCCGGAGAGCTGGCAGTTCATTGCGCATCTCAACCCCTTCTTCTATCTGATCGACGGCTTCCGGTACGGTTTCCTCGGACGTCACGACGGCGACATTCTGATCGGTATGGCCGTGGTGGCTGGCGTGAATGCCGCGCTGATCGGCATTGTGTGGCTGATGCTGTCGCGCGGCTACAACCTGAAACCCTGAGGAACGCCAGACCATGGCCTGGCCGGCGCCGCGCATTCGCAGTTTTGCTGGACCGGTCAACGGCCGGGGCCTCTGGACCCTGTTCATGCGCGGTTTCATGCGCGTTCTGCGCTTCGCGACCGAAGGGATCGGCGGCGCGCTGGTCTCTGCGATTCTGTTCCTCGCCGTTTTCGTCTTTGCCTGGGCCGGCGACGCGGGTCCGGTGCAGGGGGTCAGTCTGCCGGCCTTCGTTGTGCCCGGCATCGCCGCCTTTTCCCTGTCGCTGAATGCTTACGAGAACGCGGCCTTTCCCGTCGTGTTCGACAAGCTGGAGGGCATCATCGGCGACATGCTGATGGCGCCGCTGACACCGGCGGAGTTGGTCGCCGGCTATGTGCTGGCGGCAGCGGCCGGCGGCCTCCTGACCGGGGGGGCCGTGCTGGGCGTTCTATCGCTTTTCGTTTCGCTGCCCATCGTCGATCCCCTGTTGTTGCTCGCCTACGGGGCGTTGGGGTCGCTCCTGTTCGCGCTACTGGGCTTCATAACCGGTTTATGGGCGGAGAAGTGGGATCGTTACAGTGTGGTGCAGACCTTCCTGATCCTGCCGCTCGGCCTGCTGTCCGGGACCTTCTTCGCCATCGAATCGCTCCCGGCGATCGGCCAGCAGATCATCCAGGCCAATCCGGTCTTCTATCTGATCGACGGCGTGCGTGGCGCAGTCATCGGCCACAGCTCGACCGCGCCCGCGGTCGGTCTTGCAATCCTTGCCGCGCTGACTGCGTTGCTCTGGCTGATCGCTTGGCGGCTGGTTGCCCGCGGCTACAAGATCAAATCCTAGAGCAGGATCGCCTTCGTACGCGTCGGCAAAGGGTGCCGGCAAACGTCGGCGAACAGCGCTTTACCTTCGGCGCGACCTCCATATCGCCCCGGCTTCCGGTTGACACCCGATCCGCCGCGTCCCACTGTCCCCGCCTTCCGAAGGGACCCCAGCCCGGGCTCCCGGTCCCGAATGAAAGGAGGGGCGCGATGACCGATGCACTGATGAACACCTATGCCCGCGCCGACCTCGCCTTTGATCATGGCGAGGGGGCCTACCTGATCGGGACCGACGGCCGACGTTACCTGGACTTTGCGAGCGGCATCGCCGTGACCGCCCTGGGCCATGCCCATCCGCACCTGATCGAGGCGTTGACCGCGCAGGCGGGCAAGCTCTGGCACTGCTCCAATCTCTTCCGTATTCCGGCGGGCGAGCAGCTTGCGGCGCGGCTTGTCGAGGCATCTTTCGCCGACCGCGTGTTCTTCTGCAACTCGGGTCTGGAGGCCTTCGAAGGTACGATCAAGCTGACCCGCCGCTACTTCGATGTGATCGGCCAGCCGGAGAAGCATCGGATCATCACCTGCCAGGGCGCCTTTCACGGCCGCTCTCTCACGGGCATCGCGGCAGCCGGCAATCCGAAGTACATGGAGGGTTTCGGCCCCCATACGAGCGGCTTTTCCACGGTTGCCTTCAACAACCTCAACGAGCTTCGCAGCGCCGTCACCGACGACACGGCTGCCATCATGGTCGAACCGGTACAGGGCGAGGGCGGTATCCGTCCGGCTGCGCTCCAGTTCCTGCGCGATCTGCGCAGCGTCTGCGACGAGTTCGGACTGCTGTTGATCTACGACGAGATCCAGTGCGGCATGGGCCGGACCGGCAAGCTCTTTGCGTACGAGTGGGCCGACCAGGCGGCGCCCGATGTGATGTTGCTGGCCAAGGGACTGGGCGGCGGCTTTCCGATCGGCGCCATTCTCGCCACAGAAGAGGCGTCGAAGGGCTTGGCGCCGGGCACCCACGGGACGACCTTCGGCGGCAATCCGCTGGCGATGGCGTGCGGAAATGCCGTGCTGGACGTGGTCACGGCACCTGGTTTCCTGCCCGAGGTGGATCGTGTTGCCCGCCTGCTGTGGCGGCAACTGAGCGATCTTGTGGCGCGCCATCCGGATGTCTTCGCCGAGGTGCGGGGCGCTGGTCTCATGCTCGGGCTGCGCTGCCGGGGGGAAGCCCCGCCGGTGATCGCGCGTCTGCGAGAAGCCGGCCTGCTGACGGTCGGAGCGGCCGAAAACACTATCCGGCTGCTGCCGCCCTTGATCATTTCCGAGGCTCAGGTCGACGAAGCCGTCGGCATCATCGAAGGCGTGGCTTCGGCCCAGGCGGCTGCAGCATGAGCGGCATGACCTCAAAGAGCCCGCGTCACTTCCTCGATCTGGATCGTTTTACCGGCGCAACGCTCCGTGAGGTGTTGGATCTCGGCCGTGCCCTCAAGGCGGGAGAGGTGGGGGCCGACAAGCCGCTGGCCGGCAAGGCTCTGGCCATGATCTTCGAGAAGCCGTCGACCCGCACCCGGGTCTCCTTCGAGGTCGGCATCCGGCAGTTGGGCGGCGAACCGATTGTCCTGGAGCCGAGCGGCACTCAGCTCGGCCGCGGTGAGACCGTGGCGGATACGGCCCGTGTGCTGTCCCGCTACGTCGATGCGATCATGATCCGCACGACCAAAGAGGAGAAACTGCTGGAGTTGGCGGAGTATGCCAGCGTGCCGGTGATCAACGGTCTGACGGATCGCACGCACCCCTGTCAGTTGATGGCCGACGTCTTGACTTTCGAGGAGCATCGCGGGCCGATCACCGGTCGCGTGGTGGCCTGGTCGGGCGACGGCAACAACATGGCGGCCTCCTGGGTGCATGCCGCAGCGCGTTTCGATTTCGAGTTGCGCCTGGCCACGCCCGAAGCCCTCAGGCCGCCGGCCGACGTCTTGGAGTGGGCCGAGGCTCAGTCGGGAGGGCTTGTCGTGGTCGTGCCCGATGTGGAGAAGGCCGTGGAGGGTGCGGACTGCGTGGTCACCGATGCCTGGGTGTCGATGGGCGACGACATCGGGGATTCCATTCGGCGTCACAATCTGCTCAAGCCCTACCAGGTCGATGCCCGACTGATGGACAAAGCCAAGCCGGACGCCATCTTTATGCATTGTCTGCCGGCGCATCGCGGCGAGGAGGTCACCGACGAGGTGATCGACGGCCCCCAGTCGGTGGTGTGGGATGAGGCGGAGAACCGCCTGCATGCGCAGAAGGGTATTTTGCTCTGGTGCCTGGAGTCTTGACGCTCGAAACCACCGGGTCGACGAACCCGGTAGACGATCTGGTTCAACCCTTCGTCATTGAGAAATCCGGGGTGCGAGGACGGCTCCTGCGTCTGGGCGCGCCGGTCGACACCATTCTAACCCGTCCAGGCTATCCTCGCCCGGTGGCCAGGCTTCTTGCCGAGATGCTGGCCTTGACCGGCGTTTTGGCCTCGACGCTCAAGTACGACGGGGTGTTCACGCTTCAGCTCAAGGGCGAAGGACCTGTCCGCACCATGGTGGCGGATATGACCAGCGACGGCGCGCTGCGCGGCTACGCCGGTTTCGATCCCGCAGGCCTGGCGGAGTTGGAGGCGGAGCTGGGTCCGGTGGCCGACGCGGAAGAGCCGTTGGACGTGCGCCGCTGGCTCGGCAAAGGGCATATGGCCTTTACGGTCGACCAGGGGCCGAACACCCAGCGCTATCAGGGCCTCGTCGAGCTGTCCGGGCCAAGTCTCGCCGATTGCCTGCTGCACTATTTCCGCCAGTCGCAGCAGATCAACGCCGGGATTCTGCTGGCGGCTGCCCCGCCGGACTCTGAACTCGGAGGGGACGGTTGGCGTGCCAGCGCCCTCTTGATCGAACGGGTGCCGGAGGCCGGCGGGCATCGGTCCCCCAGCGACGACCTGACGGAGATCTCGGGCGAAGATTGGAACCGCGCCCTGATCCTGACGGCGAGCTGTACGCGTGCGGAACTGCTCGATCCCGCCCTGCCGCCGAACAACCTTCTTTACCGTCTGTTCCACGAGGACGGCGTGCGTGTCTTTCCGCCGCGTCCCCTCTCGGTGGGCTGCCGCTGCTCGCTGGACAAGGTCGAAAACATCCTGCGGTCGCTCGGCCGCGACGCCATCGACGAATACAAGGTCGAGGGCGAGGTCGTCATGACCTGCGAATTCTGCGCGCAGGACTTCCGCTTCGACGACGCGGCACTGGATCGTCTCTACGCACGTCACGTGGAGACGGGCGGCAAAGGCAGCGCACAGAGCTTGTAGAGAGACGGCGTGAAGCGAAAAGGCGCCCTTGGGCGCCTTTTCAAGACTGATCGCTTGTGCCGCATTTCTTCGGTCAGAAGGGTAAGCGGTCTTCGATCGAGGCGATTCCGACCTCTGCACAGGCATGGTCTTCCGCCCCGCCCGGGGCGCCGGACACGCCAACCGCGCCGATCAGCCGGCCCTGCACAAGCACCTGCACGCCGCCGCCCAGCATCAGCGCGTTCGTGATGTCGCGCGCGCCTCTCTGCGGACCGCTGTCGGTCGCTTCGACCAGCGTCAAGGTGTCTTCGCGGAAGCTGACCGTCGTCCAGGCCTTGCGCGCTGCTGTATCCGGCGTGTGCGGACCGGCGAAGCGGTCCCGCACGAAGGCCTGCAAGACGCCGAAGCGGTCGACCACGGCGACACCGACCTGAAAGCCCTCCTCCCGGCAGGCCAGCAGGGTGTTGGTGGCGAGCTCGCTCGCCAGTTCCGGCGTCAGAACCTCGAAGGACACCAAGGCCTCGTCTTCTGCCTTAAGGTCGCTGGCGCCGAGCGCTGTCGCGGCGGTCGCCGCCAGCAAGGCGGCGGCAAGAGTGTTCCGTATCATTCTTCCTCCCTCGATTTTCTGTAGTCTGCATGCAATCTAAAGGTGTTGTTAACCGGGTTCAATTCATCTTCGGATCGAGTTCATCCAGCAGGTTGCCGAGCAATGGCCAAAAGAAGTGTTCGCCAGGATAGCCGGGGATTCGTCCGACCTCCTCTCCGTGCAGCAGCAACACGAAGGTCGGCGTATAGACAATGCTGCGTTGAACCTCTCGAAGATCGTCCGGCGGCTCTTCGTGCAGGTCCACGCGGCGAAGCGGGGCTGCCCGACCCTCCGGTGTCTGTGCGTAGATGCCGCCGATCTCCTCGTTCCACTGACGGCAGTACGGGCAGGCGCCCGACTCGAACATCACCAGTTCCACAGCAGGCGATTGCGCCGCAAGGGAAGCGGAGTTCATCGGTCCGAAGGTGAGGACCAGCAAAGCGGTCGCGGTCGCGCTGCGCACCTGATTGGACACCCTCTTCACATTCGATCTTGATATAATGTTCCAGGAGGGTACGATTGAAGCAACAAAACTTAAGACGACTCAGACATGCAAATGTCGGCGGTCGATCCGTAAGTCGGATAGGAAAGCCTCGAACGGGCAAAAGATTCGACAGCGGAAACAAGAAGTTAGATAGCGTCAGGTAGGGGAGGACGCCTGTTGGACTGGAAGCTGCTGACGACCGCTGCCGCGGTCGCAGCCGTCGCCTCCGTAGCGGCGACGGCAACTGAAGCTGAAGAGCTGGTCGCGTATCAAATCGTCGATTTCAGCATTCCCGAGCCTTTGACAAGCGAGCCAGGGGACGTCGAGCGTGGCCGCGCGGTGGTGATCAACAGGCAGCTCGGTAACTGTTTATCCTGCCATGCCATGCCGATCCCCGAGCAGGCTTTCCACGGTGAAGTCGGGCCTCCGTTGGATGGTGTCGGCGACCGCCTCGATGCGGGACAGCTGCGCATGCAGGTGGTGAACTCGCACGAGTTGAACCCCTACAGCATGATGCCGGCCTTTTACGACGTGGCTGAGCGCTACCGAGTGGCTGAGCAGTTCGAGGGCAAGCCAATTCTCTCGGCCCAGCAGGTCGAGGATGTCGTGGCTTACCTCATGACCTTGAAGGAGTAGTCGAGGCTAGGGACGGCCAGATGAATGGCCAGGCGAGACAGGAGCCCCCGGCAAGTGGTGCCGCAGTCGGCCGGTGAAGACGCCGACGCGTCGCGGGAAGGGAGCCCAAGCGAGATGCGAAAGGAGTTACGACGCATGAGCATGCCGATGACGGCGACGGGCATCACCCGGCGTCATTTCATCATCACTGTCGGGGCGGGCAGTGCCGCAGCCGCGGCATTGGTTGCCGCCGGTTCGGCCAGAGCCGACGCGGCGATGGTCGAAGAAGCGCTGAGCAAACTGATCGGCGACGCTGCCGTTGAAGACGGTGCGGAGATCATTCGCCTGGACTTGCCGCAGATCGCGGAGAACGGCAACACGGTTCCCCTGGGCGTATCGATCGATAGCCCAATGACGCCGGAAAGCTACGTGAAGCATGTTCACGTCTTCGCCGACGGCAACCCGCGCCCGGATGTCGTGAGCTTCCACTTCTCGCCGAAGTCCGGCCTCGCCGAAGCGTCCAGCCGCATGCGTCTGGCGCAGACCCAGAACATCGTGGCGGTGGCCGAGATGTCGGACGGCAAGATCTATCGGACCCAGGCCGAGGTGAAGGTCACCATCGGCGGCTGCGGCGGCTGAGGTAGAAGGAGAAACTCGATGGCGAAGAAGCATAAGCCCCGCGTCAAGGCGCCGAAGTCCGCAAGTGTCGGCGAGGTCATGGAAATCAAGACGCTGATCTCCCACGAGATGGAGTCGGGCCAGCGAAAGGACCGTGCGACCGGTGAGCTGATCCCGCGCCAGATCATCAATAAGTTCGAATGCAAGTATAACGGCGAGACTGTTTTCTCCGTCGATCTGCATCCGGCCATCTCGGCCAATCCGTACGTTGCCTTCTATGTGACGGCGGACGAGAGCGGCGAGCTTGAGTTCCTCTGGCACGACGACAACGGCGAGACCTACACCCACAGCCAGAAGCTCGAGGTGGCCTGAGCCTGCCGCCTTCACCGCTTGCCCCGAGCCGGTCGCACGCCGGCTCGGGCTGCGGTCACACAGTCGAACATCCGAACTCAGTGGATAACGAAAAAGAACGACAGTTAGGGGGAGAGGCACGTGACTTTGAGATCTTGTGTCGTGGCCTTGGCACTGGGCGGCTTGGCCGCGGCGACAACGGTCTTCGCGTTGGCCGGAGGCCTCGCCGCGGAAGAGAGCGGCATTCCCTATCGGGACGGCGAGTACAATTCCGTGCCAGCACCGGAAGGCAGTTCCCTGTCCGAGTTGATCAGCGGCTACTACTTCCGCACGCCGGAGACCCGCGAGCTGCAGGACGACGAGTTCATGAATCCCGCTTTTATCTGGACGGAGCGGGCCGAGGAGCTTTGGTCCACGGCCGACGGTCAGGCGGGCAAGGCCTGCGCCGACTGCCACGCCGATGCGACCGAGACCATGGCGGGTGTGGGCGCCACCTATCCCAAGTATCACGAAGCTTCCGGCAAGCTGATCAACCTCGAGCAGCGGATCAACCTCTGCCGTACCGAGAACATGGAGGCGGAGCCCTGGAAATGGGAGTCGGACGAGCTGCTGGGCATGACCGCTTATGTGCGCCACCAGTCCTTCGGTATGCCCGTCGACGTGGCGATTGACGGGCCGGCGGCGCCCTTCTTCGAGAAGGGCAAGGACTTCTACTATCAGCGGCGCGGTCAGCTCGATATGGCCTGCGCGACCTGCCACGAGACGAACTACGGGATGTACATCCGCGCGGACCTCTTGAGCCAAGGGCACAGCAACGGCTTCCCGACCTATCGGCTGAAGTGGCAGAAGATCGGCTCGCTTCATCGCAGGATCCGCGGTTGTAACCGCCAGGTGCGCTCGACCCCCTATCCGGCGGGCGCTGACGAATACGTCAATCTGGAGCTTTACCTGGCTTGGCGTGGTCAGGGGCTTCCGGTCGAGGCCCCCTCGGTACGGCAGTGAGGCAGGCAGTTCTGCGGCGGGCCCTCGGCCGCTGAGCCGTCCGGTCCAGCGCTTACCCGAGAGATCCTTCGGACGGCGCCAGAGCCACAGGCCGGAGCCGGGACGCTTCGGCAGTGTGCCTTCCATTCTCTCGGTCGTGCGGCCTCGATGAGGCTTCAGTGCGGAAACCAGCAACAGGCAGGCGGGCGAATTCCATGTTCTCAAGGCGCGACTTCCTGACGGTAGCGGCGGCTACCGCGATTCTCACCGGCGGCAAGGGTCAGCTCGGCCGGCTGGCGGCACAGCAGCGCATCGGCCAGGATGAGCTGTTGGAGTTCGACCCGCTCGGGCAGGTCACCTTGCTGCATGTCACCGACATGCACGCCCAGCTCAAGCCGATCTACTTCCGGGAACCCTCGATCAATCTGGGCGTGGGCGAAGTCACCGGTCTGCCGCCGCATCTGACCGGGAAGGACTTCCTGGCGCACTACGGCCTGACGCCGGGCAGCCTCGACGCCTATACCATGAGCGATCAGGACTTCGTGGCGCTGGCCCGCGACTACGGCCAGGTCGGTGGCGTGGATCGTCTGGCCACTCTGATCAAGGCAATTCGCGCGGAGCGGCCTGATAACACGCTCTTCCTGGACGGTGGAGATACCTGGCAAGGCTCCTACACCTCGCTGATGACCCAGGGCAGCGACATGGTGAAGGTGTTCCAGGAGCTCGGCTGCGATGCCATGACCGCGCACTGGGAGTTCACGCTCGGCCAGGACCGGGTCGAGGCGCTGATCCCGGAGCTCGGTTTCCCCTTCCTCGCGGGCAACGTACGCGATACCGACTGGGACGAGCCTGTCTTCGAGAACACCGCCTTCTTCGAGCGCGGCGGGGTCAAGGTCGCCGTCGTCGGGCAGGCCTTCCCTTATACGCCGGTCGCCAACCCCCGCTACAAGATCCCGCAGTGGTCGTTCGGTATCCGCGAGGAGGAAGTGGCTCAGCACGTCAGCACCGCCCGCGCCGAGGGCGCCGAAGTGGTGGTGCTTCTCAGCCACAACGGCTTCGATGTGGATCGCAAGATGGCCGGCCGCGTTCCTGGCATCGACGTGATCCTGACCGGGCATACGCACGATGCCCTGCCGCAGGTCGAACAGGTCGGCAATACCCTGCTGGTGGCTTCCGGCAGTCACGGCAAATTCCTCTCCCGTCTCGACCTGAAGGTCGAGGGAGGGCGTGTCGCCGACTTCCGATACCGACTGATCCCGGTGCTGGCCGATGCCATTCAACCGGATCCGGAGATGGCCGCTCTGATACGGGAGATCCGTGCACCCTTCGCGGAGGAGATCGATCGGGTGCTGGGCACGACCGACCAGCTGCTCTATCGGCGCGGCAACTTCAACGGCACCTTCGACGATCTGATCTGTCAGGCGCTGTTGGACGAGCGGGATGCGGAGATCGCCCTCTCGCCGGGCTTCCGCTGGGGTGCAACTCTCTTGCCCGGTCAGGACATCACGGTCGACGACGTCTACTCGATGACGTCGATCACCTATCCGGCCGCCTACCGTCAGGACATGTCCGGCGAAATGTTGAAGCTGATCCTGGAAGACGTCGGCGACAACCTCTTCAATCCCGATCCCTACTATCAGCAAGGCGGCGATATGGTGCGCGTCGGCGGCATGGGTTACACGATCGACATTCACAAGCCCATCGGACAGCGTATCTCGAATATGACCCTGCTCAAGGATGGCAGCCCGATCGATCCGAACCGCAACTACGTCGTGACCGGTTGGGCCAGCGTAAACGAAGGCACCGAGGGGCCTCCGGTTTACGACGTGGTCAGCGAGTGGATCGAGAAACAGGGCACGGTTCAGCTGCAGCCGAACGAGTCGATCAAAGTGATCGGCTGACGCTCGCTCAGCTCCGGCGGGGCGACCTGCATGGATTTTGGAGTCACCTACATAGGTGCGTTGGGGGCCGGGGCGCTGTCGTTTCTCAGCCCCTGTGTGCTGCCTCTGGTGCCGGCCTATCTCGCCTTCCTGTCGGGCGTCACCCTGCAGGCGACCGCCGGTGGAACAGCGAGCGTCGAGCCGGGGGTGGCGCGCAAGGTCTTCGTGACGGCTTTGGCATTCGTGCTCGGTTTCTCGACGGTCTTCGTGCTGATGGGACTCGGGGCCAGCGCGATCTCTCTCTTCATCGCCCGATACAGCCACATTCTGGCGCCGATTGCGGGACTCATCATCATCGTTCTGGGGCTGCACTTTCTCGGCGTCTTTCGCATTGCGTTGCTCTATCGCGAGGTTCGCTTTCAGGTCGGCGACAAGCCGGCGGGTCTGCTGGGTGCCTACGTGATCGGGCTGGCTTTCGCCTTCGGCTGGACACCTTGTGCCGGTCCGGTACTGTCGGCCGTTCTAGCGACGGCGGCGACCAGCGACAGTTTGGTCTACGGCGCCAGCCTGCTCGGCACCTACGCCGCTGGCATCGGCATTCCCTTTCTGCTCGCAGCACTCTTCCTCGAACGCTTCATGCGCTGGTTCCAGAGGTTCAAACGGCATTTGCCCAAGGTCGAGAAGGCCATGGGGGCGTTCCTCATCGTGACCGGCCTGTTGTTCGTCACCGGCTCCATGAACCTGATCGGCGAGTGGATGTACGAGGAAATCGAGTTTTTCCAGCAGCTCGAGTTCTAGAGCGATCCCACCTAAGGCGATCCTACTCTAACGACAGAGGCGCGAGACGACGCCGTCGCAAAAACCACTATGTCCAGTGGCTGAATGCGCGAACCAGGTCCGTACCGTCCGTCTCACGGGTGAGCGCATGGCGCCACAGGCCGCCCGACCCCTTGCAGGCGCGGCTGTGCACGACATCGCCGGGACGGCACTCGCTGCGGAAGGCGGCGTCGACTTCCACCAGATGCCGATCCGGCCTGTCGGGAAGAGGTTCGAGAAGCCAACCGAGCAGGCGAGCGTTGTTGACGTGGCCGTTGACATCCAGCTCGGCGCGCCGGGGCGTCAAGACCACCTCGTTCGTCGTCGCCGCAAGGGCCGGCAGGCTGCGTTCTGCAAAGTCGAGCGGCGCCGGCGCCCCTGTTGCGACCCTGTCCGTGAGCCAAATGGGAAAGGAAGACAGTCGGCGCCTGACGATGTCGAAGACGCCCCAGTGTGCGATCGCACTAGCAATCGGCGCGCCTCCGCTATCGTTCAAGCGCCAGGCGCGGAGAGCGAGGCGCTTGTCGAGCTTTGCCGGCCAAGTCTCGAGCGATAGCGTTTCTCCCAGCAGAGGCAGGCGGCTCATGCGCAGCTTCAGGCGGGTCAGAATCCAGGCCAAGCCCTCGGCGGCTATGGAGTCGGCGCCGACCCCCAGCAGATCCGCATGGCTTGCCGCACTCTCTTGCAGGTAGTTCGCCAGCGTTTCCGGGCCTGCCAATCCGCCTGGACCTGCCTCGTAGACGCGGACGCGGAAGCAGGTCTGATAGGGCGCCATATCTCGGTCACCCATCGCGTCGGCCGGCGAGCCGCCCGACCCCGCCGCGCCGTGGATCGCCAATCGCTTCCAGCCGCCCCTCGGCCGTCCGCGCGACGGCATGGACGCCGCCGAAATAGAGGTTCGGGGCCTCCCAGAGCTGTAGCGCGTGAACCTCGCGATCGAGTGCCTCCAGGGACGCGTCGTGAAAACCCGGTTCGACCTGGGCCTCGCCGTTCTCGACATGCA
>JANQPZ010000097.1 GCA_028285215.1 Rhodovibrionaceae bacterium
TCTCGCCTTCCCCCGTCTCGCCTTCAGCCGCCTCGTCGTTCGCGGCATCGCGCGGTGCGTCGGCATCGGCAGCCGGGTCGGGCGTTGCAGTCGGGCCGAACTCGGCGACCAGCGCCTCGTCGCTTCCGAGCGCCTCGTCCTCCAGGTCGTCGTCTTCCTCGGTGTCGTCGACAACCGGTCCGGCGGGCGGCAGCTCGCCGCGCGCGCCCAGGGCGGTGATCGCCGGACGCGCATCCAGCAGGCCAGCCGCCTTCAACTCCTCCAGACCGGGCAGAGAGGTCACGGCATCGAGGCCGAAGTGATCCAGGAAGGCCTCGGTCGTGCCCCAGGTGACCGGCTTGCCGGGTGTGCGCCGTCGGCCGCGCGGCTTGATCCAGCCGGCCTCCAGAAGCGTGTCGAGCGTGCCCTTGGAGAGCGCGACGCCGCGGATTTCCTCGATCTCCGCCCGGGTCACCGGCTGATGATAGGCGACGACGGCCAGGGTCTCGATCGCTGCCCGCGAGAGCTTGCGCCGCGTGTCGCTCTCGATCCGCATCTTCGGCGCCAGATCCTGCGCGGTACGGAAGGCCCAGGTGTCGCCGATCCGCCGCAGGTTGACGCCCCGGGCCTCGTAGAGGCCCGCCAGTTCCTCCAGCATGCGGCCGAGATCGGCGTCGTCAGGGAAGTGGCGTGCCAGATCCTTCTCGCCCAGCGGCTCCGATGCCGCGAACAGCAGGGCCTCGAGCAGGCGAATCTGCTGGAAACGAACTTCGCTCATACCTCGGGCTTACCGCTTGCAATGTCGCTGATCTGAGGTTTGTCCGCCGCGCCGTCTTCGACACCCCTGCCGTCTTCGACATCCCCGTCGGGCATGTCGCTCTCGCCGCGGCCCGGCCGCAGGAAGATGGATCCGTAGGTGCCGTCCTGTCGGATTTCCACCTGGCCGTTCTTGGCGAGCTGCAGGCTGGCGACGAAGGTGCTGGCAAGGGCGGAGCGCCGGCGCAAGGGCGTGATCGCAGCCTGCAGCTCCGGCGGCATGAAGGCCTGCAGCCTGCGCCAGCCCGGCACCCCCTGCCCCAGCAGCCGGGCCAGTCGCTCCACCGCCTCTTCGACGGAATGGAGGTCGAGGGCGAGAATGCGCAGCGACTGGGCGCCCCGGTCGCGCCGGGCCTGTCCGTAGGCACTCAGCAGCTCGTAGAGCGTGACCTCCCAGGTCACCTTGTTCACCCGCTCCAGGGCCTCGGGCATGCCGCGGGCGAAGACCTCGCTGCCCAGCTGCGGCCCGGCCACCAGCTTGCGCCCGGCCTCCTGCATCGCCTCCAGGCGCTGCAGCTTGAACTTCAGCGCGGCCGCCATCTCGGCTCCCGAAGGTTCGGCCTCGCCCTCGGGTTCCGGCAGCAGCAGGCGGGACTTGAGGTAGGCGAGCCAGGCC
Source organism: Rhodovibrionaceae bacterium (assembly GCA_028285215.1). Classification (GTDB taxonomy): domain Bacteria; phylum Pseudomonadota; class Alphaproteobacteria; order Kiloniellales; family DSM-21159; genus Algihabitans. Next base: position 1,412 of record JANQPZ010000097.1, read on the forward strand.
GCCATCACCAGGTAGTCGGCCGCGAGCTCCAGGCGCAGGCGCCGTGCCCGATTGACGAAGACCAGGTACTGCTCCGCCAGGGCGAGGATCGAAATCTTGGTGATGTCGACCTTCTGATCGCGGGCGAGCTGCAACAACAGGTCGATGGGGCCTTCGAAGCCTTCGAGGTCGAGCAGCAGCTGCTCGCCCAGCACGAGGGCCTCGGCGGCCCCGGGGGCATCCTCTTCGAAGCTGTCCGCTTGGGTCTCGTCTGCGCTCACGGCGGCGCGGTTCTCCGGCTGAGATCGAATGCGACGGTTGGATGAGGGGCGCGAGGGACAGGCTTAGACCAAGGCCGTTGGCTTGCCAACCGGGTCTGCAAGCGAATCGCCTGGCCGGTCACCCGATGGCGACCGTCGAGAGCAGTTCCTCAAGCGCCTCGGCCGCCGCCAGGGAGTCGAAGAGGCCGGGCGCCCTGCGCTGGGCCTCCGCCTCCGCGAGACGTCGGCGGGCCGTTTCGGTCAAGGGGCCCGCGGCCCCGGCCACCTGCTGCATCTCCGTCGGATCGCCGTTGCAGTGCAGGGCCACGTCACAGCCAGCCGTCAGTGCCCCGGCCGTCCGTTCGGACAGGGTTCCGCTCAGGGCCTGCATGGAGAGGTCGTCGGACACCAGGAGGCCGTCGAACCCGATCTCGCCACGGATCACCTCCTCGATCACGCTCGGCGAGACCGTGGCCGGGCGGTCGGGGTCGATCGCGTCGTAGACGACATGCGCGGTCATCGCCCAGGGCGCATCGGCCAGCGCCCGAAAAGGGGCGAAGTCGGTCCGGCTGAGCTCGCTCCGCGGCGTATCCACCGACGGCAGCTCGTGGTGACTGTCGACGGAAGCGCGGCCGTGCCCGGGGATGTGCTTGACGACCGGAACCACGCCCCCGCTCAGAAAGCCTTCACAGGCCGCGCGCGCCAGAGTCGCCACGAGATCCGGATCGCTGCCGAAGGCGCGATCGCCGATCACCGCGTGCGTATTCTTAAACGATAAGTCGAGCAGCGGCGCGCAATCGACTGTAATTCCCAGCGAAAGCAGGTCATGAGCAAGCAGCCGTGCATTCAGGCGGACGGCTTCCACGGCCAGCCGCCGATCACGCTCGGCCAGGCGGCCGAACAGGCGCGGCGGCGGTGCCTGGCGCCAGGCCGGCGGCTTCAGGCGTTGCACCCGACCGCCTTCCTGGTCGATCAGCACCGGGGCGTCGGCCCGGTCGACGAGGGTGCGAAAGGCCTCGGTCAGGGCTCTGACCTGGTCCGGCGTGTCGACGTTGCGCGCGAAGAGAATCAGCCCGAGCGGGTTGGTTTCGGCGAAGAAACCATGCTCCCAGTCGCTCAAGGCGTGGCCGGCGCAGCCGTAGATGGCCGCCGAAACTCCAGAAGAAACCGGGGGCTCGCTCACCGCTCAGTGCTGCTTGGCGAGGCAATCGGTCCCCGCTGCCTGCAGCAGGCCGCAGAGGTCGCTTGCCGTCGCCCGATTGGGCAGCGGTCCGGCCTGCAGGCGATGGAACACCCCTTGCCCCTCTACCGTGACGGTTTGGGTGGCAAGGCTGAGGCTGCCGAGCAGGTTGGGATGCTTGGCCTGCAGCCGGGCCCATTCCGCGTCGACCGCAGCCTGATCGCGGAGGGCGGCCATTTGCAGAACCCAATCGCCGCTTTGCACACCGGCGGCGCTGGGAGCGGCGCTGGGAGCGCCTACGGATGGGGGCGCGGTCGCGGTTTCGGGCGCCGCCTGTGCGGCCGGCTCTTCGGCCGCAGGGGCTGGCGGCGTCGCCTCGTCGGCCTCGGACAGCGGCGGCACCGCAGGCCGTTCCGGGACTTCGACGGCCCCCTCTTCGCCGGTCAGGTCGGTCGGCGCCTCCGTGGCCGGGGGCGCGTCCTCCGCCGCAACGGCGGGGGGAGCGGCCTCGCCGAGTTGCGGCGGCGCTGGCGGTATCGTGGGCAGGTCGTCGACCGTGGCTCCAGGAGCCTCCTGGGTCGCGCGGTCGGCCGTCGAATCCGAAGCCGCGCCGGCGGCCGGTTCTTCTGAGACCGGAGCGTCGACAGCTGGTGCCCCGACAACTGGTTCTTCGGCAACGGGTTCCTCGACAATCGGTTCCGGCGGCTGCGGACTCTCGGGCGGCGGCAGCAGACGCTCGACCTGTTCCGCTCCCGCGCCGCCTTCGGCCCCGCTGCCCCCGCGGTCGTTCATCACCTGCGCATCCTGGTGCGGAACCTCCAGGCCGCCGGGTTCTTCCGGCCGCTCCTTCACCTCGCCCAGATCGCGTTCGGCGGTGATCACCGGAAGCTCGCCAGGGGGCGCTTCTCCGGTCCCCCAGCTGTAGGCATACCAGACGATGGCGGCGAAGCCGCCGAGCGCCAGGACCGCAATCGTCAGAGGCAGGACGCGGCTCTTACGCTGCGGCGTCTGAACCGTCGGCTGGTTCCCGTCGCCCGGCAGGTATCCGGTCTCTGCGGCCTGCGGAGCAACGGCCGGACCATGCCGGACGCCGGGCGCTGGCGGCGGCGCTTGCCCCGGCGCTTCGCCGGACGGCGCCCCGGACGCCGGGCCGGCGGGCCCGGGCCGGCCGGTGGCCGGCGGGCGCTGCCCCTGCCTCATGGGTCCCTGTCCGATCGGGCCCTGTCCTGCCGATCCCTGTCCTGCCGATCCCTGTCCCGGCGTTCCGGAGCCGATAGGCGGCGATCCGGGCCGTGCCGGACCTGCAGGCGGTCGCCCCGATGCGGGCTGCCCCGAAGTCGGTTGTCCCGAGGCCGGTTGCCCCGAGGTCGGTTGCCCCGTCGGCGCCTGACCCGGCGACGGCTGGCCCCCACTGGACTGACCCGGGCGCGGTTGTCCCGACCCGGGTTGTCCCGGCCTGGGCGGCATGGTGTAGGGATTCTCGTCGTCGCCGGCCATTCGAGCCGTCTCCCTCAGCGCATTTCGGTGACGGGTTCGACGCCCATCACGGCCAGGCCCGAGGCGATGGTTTCCGCCAGGGCCTTGACCAGAGCCAAGCGCGCCGCCGTCGCCTCCAGGTCGTCCGCGAGCAGGAAACGCAGGCTCGCGTCGTCCTTGCCCTTGGTCCAGAGCCCGTGAAAGGCGGCGGCCAAGTCGTACAAGTAAAAGGCCACCCTATGCGGCTCGGAGGCGACAGCCGCCTGCTCCACGACTCGCGGCCAGTTGGCCATCTGCTTGATTAATCCAAGCTCTGCGGAGTCGGTCAAACGCGCCAAAGGGCTAGCGCCGAGGGAGTCCGCGTCGCTGGGAACCTGCGGGAACTCGGCCGCCGCATGGCGCAAGACCGAGTGAGCGCGGGCGTGCGCGTACTGGACGTAGAAGACCGGATTGTCGCGCGACTGCTCCAACACCTTTTCCAGGTCGAAGTCGAGCTGCGCGTCGGATTTGCGGGTCAGCATGATGAAGCGGACCACGTCCTTGCCGACGTCGTCGATCAGCTCGCGCAGCGTGACGAAGCTGCCCGAGCGCTTCGACATCTTCACCTCGACGCCGCCCTTGGACAGCTTCACCAGCTGACAGAGGACGATCTCCAGCGTCGCCTGCTCTTCCGTCAAAGCTTTAACGGCCGCCTGCATCCGCTTGACATAGCCGCCATGATCGGCGCCCCAGACATCGATCTGGCGGGCGAAACCGCGGCGGTACTTGTCCAGGTGGTAGGCCATGTCGTTGGCGAAGTAGGTCCAGCTTCCGTCGGACTTCTTCAGCGGCCGGTCCACGTCGTCGCCGAAGGCGGTGGCCTTGAAGAGGGTCTGGGGCCGCGGCTCCCAGTCGTCCGGCGTCTTGCCCTTGGGCGGCTCCAGCACGCCGACATAGAGCAGGTCGCGGCTCTCCAGGCTGGCGAAGACCTCCTCCACCGCGCCGGCCTCGACCAGACTGCGCTCGGAGGTGAAGACGGCCTGATCGACGCCGAGCGCGTGCAGATCCTGTTTGACGACAGCCATCAGGAAATCGATGGCGAAGCGGCGGACCTCTGGCAGCCAGGCCTCCTCGGGCTGGTTCAGCCAGCGGTCGCCGTCGCGCGCGACCAGGGCGGCACCGACGTCGCGCAGGTAGGCGCCGGGGTAGAGCCCCGAGGGAATCTCGCCGATGTCCTCGCCGAGCGCCTCCCGGTAGCGCAGGTGCGCCGTCCGCGCCAGGGTGTCGACCTGGCCGCCGGCGTCGTTG
>JANQPZ010000100.1 GCA_028285215.1 Rhodovibrionaceae bacterium
GAAAGCACCCGACACGACGCTCAAGGTCCGCAAACACACGGTAACGGCCCTCCGCACGCAAAGCCGACAGCTGACCCTCGAAAAAACCTTCGTAGTCCATCGGGTCGTCTCCCCACTCCAGTTGCAACTCTTTTGTTGGTCTAACCTTTTGTGCTCAAACCACGGCCCCCGGTCTTCATCCGACAGCCGACACGCGCGTCTGCCCAAGCGTCGCACGCGCTTCACCCTTCTGCCCGGTTTCGCGATCAGACCGCGGCAGGCGGATGCGCGTCTCCAGTCGCAGAGGTGCGGGCTCCGGATCGGCATCGGCGCCGATGGGAATCCCCGGTGCTGCCTCGCGCAGGGCCCAGCGCCAAAGCGCCGCGTCGCGTATCGGCAAAGCCAGGAACCAGTGCTCGACGACTGCCAGCAGCAGCAGCGTTCCGGCCAGGACCAAACCCACCGTCTCCACCAGCGGCGTTGCAGGATCCAAGGCACGCCAAGCCATCAGAGCGACACCGGCTGTCCCGCCGGTGACCGACAGGACGAAGAGCGGCGTGACCGGTCCCTTGCGGAAGTAGCTGGTCAGGTAGTGCAGATGCGGCTGCAGGAACTCCTCGGTCATATTGGGAACGCCGAAGTAGACGTTGAGCTTGGCGCTCAGGCGCATCACCCAGAGCACCAGGAAGGTCCAGATGCCGACCTGATTGGGACTGCTCCACAGCAGCCAGAGCAAAAGCCCGGCCGTAAGGGCCAGGGCGACTTCGTGATAGATTACCGTGCCGCTGGCCGAGACGAGACGTCGAAAGCCCTTCGCAGCGCGGTTACACGGCCGGGTATTGGGCCCCGTCACGTAGCCGAACAGGAAGGTCATCTCGTGCCAGGCCCAAACGCCTATGGCACTGGCGAAGGCCAGATAGGTGCCGAACAGGCTGTGCTCCGAACCGCTGGCCAGCAACCCCCAGAGCGCCATCGGCAGCAGTACCCCCGTCGCCACCGCCATGGTCCAAGGATGACTGCGCCGCGGCATGCCCACGAGCCACAGGATCGCGCCGGTGGACCACCACCAGAGCATCAGGGCAAAAAGGGCGGGGGCAGCGTAGACTTCCATGAGATCTGGCGTCTCCCTACCAGGCCGGTGCCAGGCGGCTTTCGGCCGGCGGCGTGTTGGCTTTGGTCGGCAGCAGGTAAAGCTGCGCGACGGTCGCGGCCGCCACGCCGGCGAGGCCGAGTCGCGCCAAGGCGCCGCCCAGACCGCCGCGCGCCTTCGCCCGGTCGATCTTCTCGGCCGTGTGGAACAGGCGGTCCATCAGCTTCTTGAATCGCGGATTGTCGATGTCGAGGGTGAGCGGGAAGACCTGCTTGGAGATTTCGCTCGTAATGCGGAAGACTCGCATGTCGTAGTCGTCGATATCGAGACCGAGCGCCGCGTGGAACTCCGGCCGCGCATGATCGCGCACGTACATGGTCGCGAAGACGGCGAGCAGGAAGAAGCGGATCCACAGCTTGTTCAGCCCCTGCAGGGTCTGCGGCTGTGCGCGCATCAGCAGCGCGAAGGCTTCGCCGTGGCGGAACTCGTCGTTGCACCACTGCTCGAACCATTTGAAGATCGGATGGAAACGGCGGTCCGGATGACGCTGCAGATGGCGGAAAATGGTGATGTAGCGGGCGTAGCCGATCTTCTCGGAGAGATAGACCGCGTAGAAGATGAACTTGGGCTGGAAGTAGGTGTACTTCTTGGTCTTGGTCAGGAATCCCAGATCGACGCCGATCCCGAAGTCTTTCAAGGCGTCGTTGATGAACCCGGCATGCCGGGCTTCGTCGCGGCTCATGTACTTGAATAGATCGATGATGTCCTGATTGGTGCCGCGCTTGCGCATCTCGGCGTAGAGCACGCAACCGGAGAACTCCGCCGTCAGCGAGGAGATCAGGAAGTCCATGAATTCCTTGCGCAACCCCTCCGGCAGCTCGCGGATCTGCGCCGCCCAGTCGGGATCGCGTTTGAAGTGACCCTTGTTGCGGTCTTCCGCGAGCTCGGCAATCAAGGCGTCCCATTCCGGGCGCACCGGAGCGACGTCCATCGCGTCCAAGGCGTCGAAGTCGGTGGTGTAGAAGCGTGGGCTGAGCAGGGTATCTTCCTGGGCACGCAGCGTTGAGTCGCTGGGCGCGCTCTCGGCGTCGGCGTCGATACCGTTCTTCGCCAGCTCCGCCTTCACATACTGGTTGTCCGCCGGAACGATATGACGTGCAGCGCGGCTGCTCATAGCTTCCTCCTGTCGCTGAAGCTGATGTCCAACAGCTCCATGAATTCGAGATTTCCGATGATGCGAGTCCAGGCGCGTTCCAGCCAGCCGGCGCGCGTCACCGTTGCACGGCGCCGCAGGGTGAAGCTGTCGCCGTAGTCGGCTTGAATGGTTTCGCCGTGAACCCGCACGCTGTCGCCCGGGTTCAGATCGCCCTCGCGGGCAAGCTCCACGTGGGCGTGCAGGCTGTCGAAGGTATTGGCAACCTCGACGGTGCAGGGGACTTCGATCTTGCGGCTACGGAAAGCGGCTATCATCACTTCGTTCCCCTTTCATCCGAACGCAACGTTATTGGCGTGCCTTTGACCGCTGCAGCTTCGGCGATCCTCGCGAAGGTCTCGATCTGGGTTGGCCCGAAGGCATTGACCTCGACCACGCGTCCGGTGGCGGGATCCTCCAGCGTCAGTCGTCCGTCAGACCAGCTGGTCAGGTGGAAGGGAATGTCTCGGCCTATGGCTTCCAGCTTGCGGTCGCGTGCCAGGCCGCGCAGGACGCCCCGCGCAAAGCCATTCGTCCCGGGCTCCAAAGCGATCACCAGGGTGCCGGTCGGTGCATCGGTAATGGCCACCGCGCCGTCCGCCCGGTCCGCAAAGGTGAGCGCGTAGGCTGCCCGCGGCGTCGCTTCGGGATTGCGCACGGTACCGAAGTCCGTCAGCCGACCTGCCAGCGAGATCACAATAGAGAAAGCGATCAGCGCCGCAGCCGCCCACAGCATGCCCTTGGGGAAGGACTTGTGATGGTGTAGGTGCTGGCTCTGCGCAGTCATTGTCGCTCGATCCCTCTTCCTTCAGAGCTGTGGGCTCCGACCTACTCCGCAGCGACACCTGGGACGGCTATCGCGACAGCTTCGGGGAGACGCACGGCGTTGTCCTTGATCTTCCTCACTCCCAGTCGATCACTCGATCGATCTTCGCGGCCGGAGACAGCTCGCTCGGCGGCTTGGCGTTCAGCCACGGCCGCGGTCAGTGCGTCGCCGAGTATCCGGCCGGCATGCCGGACCTGCGGCAGGCTGCGCAGCATCGGCTGCACGCGCGCAAAGCGCCAGGGCCGGGCATGGGGCCAAAGGTGAAGGTAGGCCAAGCGGTCGCGGCCCAATAGAGACAGTACGATGTCGCCGCTGCCGTCTCCATAGCTCTTCAAGTCGGCCGAGCCGATACGCGAGAAGGGCAGGTTGATCGTCATCGGCAAAGCGATTCCGAAACGGATCGCGACCCGGCGATTGGTGATGCTGTAAATCGTCGTTCGTGCCGAGAGCCAAGCGAGCAGACAGAGGGCGCCAAGTGCCAACGCCGCGATCGGCAGCAGGGCGAGACCCTCCAGCAGTGCGGTCCCCAGCGGCGCGCCGTCGGCCAAGGCGGCGATGGTCCACCAACTTCCGAAAACGGCGAAGTAGCCGGCGACCCAGCGCAGCTTGAAGCAGCGCCGTCCCAAGCTCTGCCAAGAAGGCCGGCCCTGCCATAGCAGCCGCTCGCCGTCTGGCAGTCTTCCCGGGAGGCCGGGGACTTGCTCGATCTCGATCTCGCACATTGCGCTTGCTCCCTTCGCCTCTGTCGGCGGCGACTTAAAACAGCGGCCCCATGCGGGACGGCTCGGCATAGAGGTGACCGCCGGCGTAGTAGGCCACCACCTTCTCCTCTTCCAGCAGGCTGACCTCGTCGGGTGTCTTGATCCTCGGCACCCCGGCGAACTGATCGCTGCGGATGGAGACCACGCGGACGTAGGCCGGATAGCCGGTCAGCTTGGCCATGGCCATCGGCAGCAGAACCGTATCGGCGGGCCGTCCCTCGCCTGGAGACCCACCGCCCAGATCGACCTCCAGGTAGCGAATCATCTGTTCGCCATGATCGATCCAAAGATCCTTCACCGTTCCCGCGACCTCGCCGTCGCAGCCCTTAACCGGCAGGCCGCGCGGATCTGTGTCGCCCCTGGCGACCCAGAAGTCCGGCAGGTTGCGCATCGGTGCGATCTTGGCATGGCCGTCGGCCGTCCGTTCGACCACGTCGCGGCGTTCGGCCCAGGAGGCCGGGCCGACGCCATCCACCATGGGGTCGCCCGTCGGCTCGAATGGAGAGCCCGACCAGCCCTGTGTCGGCGTCAGTTTCAGCTCGCGCGTGTCGCGACGCATGGAATCGGTCTCCTCGCCGCTAGCAAGGCGGAAGACCTTCTTGCTGGGGATCAGGAGCGAGTCTTCATCGAAGGGCTTGCCCGTGAGCTCCGACTCGAGCGGATAGCCTTCGCGGCGATCTTCGCGGCGCAGGTAGAAGATCAGCCCCGCAAAGAACAGCCAGAAGGTATAGAGGACAACCTGCGCCACATCGATGTGGCTGGTGATACTGGCTGACATGATACCTGATCTCCTTGATCTAGCGTGGATCGACCTGACCGCTATCCCGGAAACTCGGCCAGCCCGAACCTCGTCGGCCGTTGCGGCGGAATGGATGAGACGCCACCGAGGGTGCGCACGAGGGGGCCGATCGCCACCAAGGCGGCGAACAGCAGCAGAATCTCCAGGTGATAGACCACCGAGTAGCCGATCGATGGACTTGTCAGGGCCGGCCCGAGCGCTCCGGTGGTTGCCAGGTAGCCGACCGTGTCCCGCAGCAGTCCGCCGAGCGCGATTCCTCCGCCGGCCGCCGTTGCCTGCACGGCGCCCCAAACGCCCAGTGCCAGACCGGAACCCGCTGTCTCGCTATCGGCGATCGCCATGGCTGCGGTCAGGGTTCCGACCGCCAGCAGGCCCGCCCCGAAACCGATCAGGGCCGTGCCGATGCGGAACAAGCCGTTCGACTGCAGCGGGTCCGCGAAGATGACTGCTGAAAAGGCGACGATGCCGACCAACATGCCCCCGGCCGCCAGGCGGAAGGGATCGGCGCCGCGGGTCAAGCAGCGGGCGGCCAGCGCGAAGCCGGCCAGAGACCCGGCTGCCAGAATTGCGGTGAGCTGCGTGGTCGCACCCACCCCGAGGCCCAGAATCTCGCCGCCGTAAGGCTCCAGTAGGATGTCCTGCATGGAAAAACCGGCGGTTCCCAGGAACACGGCCACCAGCAGCCGCCTCGTCCGGCCGCCGTCGCGGATCGCATGCCAAGCTTCGGAGAAGCTGGGGCACGGCCGGTCTTTGCGTGTCCGCACCGGGTCGCGCACCTCTTGCTTCCACAAGGCGACCACGTTGAGCGCGACGGTGACGACGGCGGCGGCCTGAATGACTTGAATGAGCCTGGTTTGACTGAAGTCCGACAGCAACAGGCCGAAAAGCAGCGCGCTGGCCGCCATGCCCAGAAGCAGCATGACGTAGAGCAGCGCCACGACGCGCGGGCGCGTCTCGGCCGGTGCGATGTCGGTTGCCAAGGCCAGTCCGGCCGTCTGGGTCGTGTGGAGACCGGCCCCGACCAGCAAGAAGGCGATAGCCGCGCCCAGATGACCGAGGATCACGGGCCCATGCACCACCTCGGCCGAGATCACCAACAAGGCGAAGGGCATGATCGCCAGCCCGCCGAACTGCAGCAGGGTGCCCATCCAGATGAAGGGGACCCGCCGCCAGCCCAGCGCCGAGCGGTGCGTATCGGACCGGAAGCCGATCAGGGCGCGCAGCGGTGCGAAAACCAGGGGCAAGGCGACCATGACGGCGACCAAACCGGCCGACACATCCAGCTCGACGATCATCACCCGATTGAGCGTGCCGGTCAGCAGGACGACCGCCATCCCCACCGACACCTGGAAGAGCGACAGGCGCAGCAGGCGACCCAGCGGCAGGTCCTTGCTGGCGGCATCGGCGAAGGGCAGGAACTGCGGGCCGAGCCGCATCCAGGACTGCGCGAAATGATCGCTCAGCCGTCTCATGAGCCGCGCAGGCCTCCGCGCGTCAGTTCCTGGGCTTGCGACGTGTAGAAGCCGCTGACGATCCGCTCGCCGCGTCCGCGGTGCCAGCCTTCGAGCGCGGAGGAGCGCGCGAGATCGCGGTGCAACGCGCTTACGCTCACCGGCTCGATCGCCGGCGCTCGGTCGCTCCGCGGGAAGATCTGCCCGACCGTGTGCATGGCGCTCAGCAGCGGCGTGCGCGGTGCGAAGGTGAAGAGGATCGACCCGCTCGTGCGCTCGGCCAAGCGCTCCAGCGCGCGGACCGTATCGGCGGGCTTGTAGTGAATCAGGGAATCCATCGCGACGACGTGATCGAAGCGCCCAAGTCCCGGGTCGAGCATGTCGCCGACCCGGAAGTGGAGGCGCTTCCGCTCGACGCCGGCCGGCAGTCTCTCTTCCGCGAGGCCAACCAAGGTCGGCGAGACATCGATCGCGACTACGTCGGCCCCACGCCGCGCCGCCTCGACCGCCAGCAAACCGGTACCGCAGCCCGCGTCGAGCAGGCGCCGGCCGGTCATGTCGGCCGGCAGCCAGGACAGCAAGGCGGCACGCATACGCTCACGCCCGGCGCGCACCGTCTCGCGGATCCTGCTGACCGGCGCATCCGAGGTCAGTCGCGCCCAGGCATCCACCGCGGTCCGGTCGAAGTAGGCCTCCAATTGGCTTCGGCGCGCGGCGAAGGTCGCGGTCGGCATCAGTTGAATCCCAGCAGATCGAAGATGTCGCGGTCCTTCATCGGCGTCGCGAGCAAGGGGTCGCGGCCGTCCCAGAGGATCTGGGCCAGGCGCAGGTACTCGTCCTGAACGGCCTCGACCGCCGGCGTCGTCTCCATCTCGAAGAGAGTGCATTTGCTCAGACGAGAGCGCCGAATCTCGTCCAGGTCCGGCAGGTGAGCCAGTACATCCAGGCCGACCCGGGCGTTGAACTTGTCGATCTGATCCGTGGCGGCCGAGCGATTGGCGATCACGCCGCCGAGACGGACGTCGTAGTTGCGCGACTTCGCCAGGATCGCCGCGACAATGCGGTTCATGGCGTAGATCGAGTCGAAATCGTTGGCCGTGACGATCAGCGCGCGGTCCGCGTGCTGCAGGGGCGCTGCGAAGCCGCCGCAGACCACGTCGCCCAGCACGTCGAAGATCACCACGTCGGTGTCTTCCAGCAGGTGATGCTCCTTCAGAAGTTTCACCGTCTGGCCGACGACATAGCCGCCGCACCCCGTTCCAGCGGGGGGGCCGCCGGCCTCGACGCACATCACGCCGTTGAAGCCCTCGTAGACGAAGTCCTCGACTCGCAGTTCTTCGGAGTGGAAATCGACCGATTCCAAGACATCGATCACGGTGGGCATCAGCTGCTTGGTCAGGGTGAAGGTGCTGTCGTGCTTCGGATCGCAGCCGATCTGGAGCACACGCTTGCCGAGCTTCGAGAAGGCGACCGAAAGGTTCGACGAAGTGGTCGACTTGCCGATGCCACCCTTGCCGTAGACGGCGAAGACCTTGGCTTTGCCGATCTGCAGGTTCGGATCCATCTGCACCTGTACGCTGCCTTCGCCGTCGGCGCGCTTGGGAAGAGCGGTTGTCATGCTGCCCATGAAGGCGACTCCTCAGTTGACGGTCACGCGGCTGCGCCACCGGCTACCTGTTTCGGCAGGGCGGGTCCGCCCACGCCGTCTCCAATTCCTTCCAAGCGATCTTCGAGCTCTTCGCCGGCCTGACGGAGGGCCTCGAGAGTCGACTCGTCGGGGCTCCAGTAGTTGCGGTCGTGCGCCTCCAGAAGCCGATTGGCGACCTTCGCCAGCGCCTTCGGATTCAAGTCCGCCAGGCGTCGACGCATCTCGGGATCCAGCACGAAAGTCTCGCTGACCTGACTGTAGATCCACGGCTGCACCTGACCGGTGGTCGCCGACCAGCCGACTGTATTGGTCACGGTGGCCTCGATCTGTCGCACGCCTTCGTAGCCGTGCTTCAGCATGCCCTCGTACCAACGCGGATTGAGAATGCGCGTGCGCGTCTCCAGAGAGACCTGTTCGCTGAGCGTGCGGACTTTGCCTTCGCCGCGGGTCTGGTCGCCGATGTAAACCGGAACGCTCGTTCCTTGAGCCCGCTGCACGGCCCGGCCGATGCCTCCCAAGGTGTCGAAGTAGTGATCCACCGTGGTCACGCCGACTTCCACGGATTCGAGATTCTGGTACGCAAAAGAGACGTCCGACAGCATTGACTGCAGCAGGTCGCTCTGTCGCTCGGGTTGGCCCGAGCGGCCGTAGGCGAAGCACTTGCGGCGGCTGTAGGTCTCGGCCAGCTCCTCTTCGTCGTTCCAAGCGCCGCTTTCGATCAGTTGGTTGACGTTGGAGCCGTAGGCGCCGTCGGCGTTGGAAAAGACGCGAAGCGCCGCCGTCTCCAGGTCGCATCCGTGCTCTGCCTGGTAAGCCAGGGCATGACGCCGTACGAAGTTCATCTCTTCCGGTTCGTCGGCGCTGGCGGCCAGCCAGGCCGCTTCGGCCAGCAGCTTGGTTTGCAGCGGCAGGAGGTCGCGGAAGATGCCCGACAGCGTAATGACGACGTCGATCCGCGGCCGGCCCAGCGCGTCCAGCGGCTCCAGTTCGGCACCGCAGAGTCGACCGTAGCCGTCGAACCGCGGCTTTGCGCCGATCAAGGCCAAGGCCTGTGCGATCGGCCCGCCCTCGCTCTTCAGGTTGTCGGTGCCCCAGAGCACGAAGGCGATCGACTTGGGCAGCGCGTTGCCCTCTGCCAGGTGGCGATCGAGCAGCCGCTGTGCTTGGCGCCTGCCGTCGGCCAGCGCAAAGGCGCTGGGAATCCGGAAGGGATCGAAGCCGTGCAGATTGCGGCCGGTCGGCAGGACCTGCGGCGTGCGCAGCAGGTCGCCGCCGGGGACGGGCCGGATGTAGCCGCCATCGAGGGCATGCAGCAGTCCCTGAAGTTCGTGGTCGCCCTGCATCTTCGCGTTCGCTTCGGCCAGGTTGGCCAGCACGTCGATGCGTGCAGCATCTTCGCCGTGACCGTCGACCCTGGCCGCTTCCTCCGGCGACCGGCCCGCGACCAAGGCTGCGACAGCCGCTTCCGAGGGCGCGGTTGCAGGTTCCAACTCTGCCATCGCATAGAGCAGCTCCTGCCGCTCTTCTTCGCTTGGCGCTCGCCCGACCACGTGCAGGCCGTGGGGTATCAGCGCCTGTTCGATCTCGCTCAGCTCTTCGACGAGCCGCTGAATGCGCTGTGTCGCATCGCCGTTCCACAAGGGCTCGACCTCGGCCAGATCGATTTCGGCCGCCTGAGCCTGGATGAGGGCGGCCAGATCGGCTTGCTCGGCCTCGGCGTCGGGCGAAAGCCTTCGCCAGTGATCGAGCGACGCCCGCAGGTCGCTGAGGCCGCGGTAAAGCCCGGCATGGGTCACCGGCGGCGTCATGTAGGTCACCGTCGTGGCGCCGGACCGGCGCTTGGCGATGGTTCCCTCCGAGGGATTGTTGGCAGCGTAGAGGTAGAGATTGGGCAGATCGCCGATCAGCCGATCCGGCCAGCAGGCTCCGGATATTCCCGTTTGCTTGCCGGGCATGAACTCCAAGGCGCCATGGGTTCCGAAGTGCAGGACCGCATGGGCGCCGAAGTCCTCTCGGAGCCAGCGGTAAAAGGCGCTGAAGGCATGGGTCGGTGCGAAGCCCTGCTCGAACAGCAGGCGCATGGGATCGCCTTCGTAGCCGAAGCCCGGCTGCACGCCGACGAAAACCTTGCCGAACCGAGCGCCCAGGACGAAGAGGCTGCGGCCGTCGGTTTGCTGCCGTCCGGGCGCCGGGCCCCAAGCTGCCTCGATATCCTTCAGCCAAGGCTCGCGGCGGACGTGGTCGTCGACCGGAATACGCACCGCGACGTTGGCGTCCGCACCGTGCTGCTGCGCGTTGCCCTCCAGCAAGTGCGCACGCAGCGCCGCCTCGGACTCCGGAAGCTCCACATCGTAGCCTTCGTCGCGCATGGCACGCAGCGTGGCGTAGAGCGAGGCAAAGACGTCGAGATAGGCCGCGGTGCCGGTGGCCCCGCTGTTGGGCGGAAAGTTGAAGAGCACCACGGCAACCTTGCGCTCGGCAACCCGGGCTTTACGCAAGGCGACCAGTTTGGAGACGCGGGCCGCCAGGGCCTCTGCCCGGTCGTGACAGACGTGCATGTCCTGGGCGCTGGCCGCTTCGAAACAGCAATGGCGGTGGCAGCCCTGACAGAGTTCGCCGGAGCCCGAGGACCGTCCGCCGAAGACGGCTGCGCCGGTCGCGCCGTCCAGCTCCGGGATCGCGATCTGGATCGTCGACTCGACCGGCATCAGCCCGCGGTTCGAATTCCCCCACTGTTCCAGGCTTTGGAACTCGACGGCTTGGGCTGCGATGTAGGGAACATCGAGCGTGGCCAGCATCTCTTCGGCCGCCTGGGCGTCGTTGTAGGCGGGGCCGCCCACCAATGAGAAACCGGTCAGCGAGACCACGGCATCGACCGTCGGTCGACCGTCGCGCAGGAAAAAGGCTTCGATTGCCGGGCGCTGGTCGAGGCCGACGGCGAAGGCCGGCACGACCTCCAGTCCTTGTGCCTCCAGCGCTGCAATGGCGCCGTCGTAGTGACCTGTATCGCCCGCCAGGACGTAAGAGCGCATCAGCAGCAGCCCGACCCGGCCTCGGCGTTGCGAAGACTTCAGGCGCGGAAGCTTGCTCGCCTGCTCGGCGATGCCCGCCGACAGTCGCGGGTGGTAGAGTCCCAGGTCCGGGTAGTCGAGCGGCGGCTTGGCCGGCAGCGCACCGCGCAAGCCGCCGCGCGGACCGCCCGCGTAGCGGTCGACCAGAAAGCGGACGAGATGCACGACGTTATGCTCGGATCCGGCCAGCCAGTACTGCAGCGTCAGGAAGTAGGCGCGCACGTCCTGCGCTGTGCCGGGAATGAAGCGTAGAATCTTCGGCAGGCGGCGCAGCATGGCCACCTGCTGGGCGCCGGCACTCATGCCTTTGGCCTGGCCCTTTGCCTTGCCCCCGCGCAGGCGCTTCAGCAGCGCCAGCATGCCGCCTTGATTGTTGCCGTCCATGGAGAAGCGGCCGAGGCGTGTCAGCTTGACGATCTCGCCGGCCGAAATGCAGCCGACCATGGCGTCGCAATGGTCGCGCCGGGCCTGCAGATCCGGCAGTACGGCCTGGATATGCTCTTCGACGAAAAGCATGCAGGCGATCACGATGTCACCGCCTGCGATGTCCGCCTTGCAGCGCTTTAGAGACTGCGGATCGTTGGCCCAGTCGGTCGCGGCGTGAAAACAGAACTCCAATCCGGGCAGGTCCCGCTTCAGCGTTTCGGCCGCGCGTTGGGCAGCGCTGGCCAGATGCCTGTCCAGAGTCACCAAGACGACGCGAACCGGGACATCCCTGGCGGCGGCGCCTGAAGTGCGGCCTGCGCTACTTGCCGAAGTGAGCTTTGGCATCGTAAAGCGTCTCGACGGTGATGGCGGGAATGCTGCGCTCGCTGGCGAAGCGTTCGGTGTTGCGGCGGGCCTTGCCGCGAACGAAGAAGGGAATCTTGCCGAGTTCCGACTGCGCTTCCGGAGTCCAGACCGGCGTGTCGTCGGGACGCGGTTTAACATCCGCAGAGGCCCGATCGACTTCGGCGCGGGCGGTTTCGGCTGTCGCTTCGGCGTTCGACCGCTTGCTGCCATGACCCAGATGCGAACCGCCGGCTTCGTCGTTGAACTCGAAGTCTTCGCGGAACATGCCCAGCAGGTGCTCTTCCAGCCCCATCATCAGGGGATGCACCCAGGTGTCGAAGATGACGTTTGCGCCCTCCCAGCCCATCTGCGGCGCATAGCGCGCAGGAAAGTCCTGCACGTGGACCGGGGCCGAAATAACGGCGCAGCCGATACCGAGGCGCTTGGCGATATGCCGCTCCATCTGGGTACCGAGCACGAGCTCGGGCTGCAGCGCCTCGATCTGCTCTTCGACCTCCAGATAGTCGTCCGTGATGAGCGCCTGAAGACCGTAGCGCTCGGCCGCACCGCGGACCTCGCGGGCCATCTCCCTGCTGTAGGTGCCGAGCCCCACGACCTCGAAGCCGAGTTCGTCCTGGGCAATGCGCGCCGCGGCAATGGCATGACAGCCGTCGCCGAACACGAAGACGCGTTTCCCGGTGAGATAGGTCGAGTCGATCGAGCGCGACCACCAGGGCAGCCGCGAGGGGGCGCCGGCCAGTGCGGGCGTCGGATCGACACCTGTCAGCGCCGCGACCTCCGCCAAGAAGTCGCGGGTCGCGCCGATGCCGATCGGGACGACCGTGGTATGCGGCTGGCGGAAGGTTCGTTTCAGCCAGCCTGCGGCGGTCTGCGCGATCTCGGGGTAGAGCACCACGTTGAAGTCGGCGTCCCCAAGCCGCGCGAGGTCGGCCGGCGTCGCGTTCAGAGGCGCAACGACGCGAACCTCGATTCCGATCGAGCTGAGCAGTCTTGTTACCTCCGACACGTCGTCTCGATGGCGAAATCCCAAGGCTGTGGGACCCAGGAGGTTGCAGCTTGGCCGCGCGTCGGCCGGACGCTCCCGAGGGGGTGTGCCTGGCGCCGGCGCGTGGGGACCGGCCAGGGCGCGGACCATCTGATAGAAGGTTTCGGCCGCGCCCCAGTTCTCCTTCTTCGAATAGGAGGGCAGCTCCAGCGGCACCACCGGCAGAGAAAGGCCGAGCGCCTTGGCGAGGCCGCCGGGGTCGTCCTGGATCAGCTCCGCAGTGCAGGACGCCCCCACCATGAGGGCCTTCGGCTGGAAGCGGTCCACGGCTTCGGCGGCGGCGGTCTTGAACAGCTCCGCCGTGTCGCTGCCCAGATCGCGGGCCTGGAAGGTGGTGTAGGTGACCGGCGGGCGCCGGTCGCGCCGCTCGATCATGGTGAAGAGGAGGTCGGCGTAGGTGTCGCCCTGCGGCGCGTGCAGGACGTAGTGCACATCCTGCATCGCCGTGGCGATCCGCATGGCGCCCACATGCGGCGGCCCCTCGTAGGTCCAGACGGTCAGCTGCATGTCTCTAGACCTCCAGCCTGGTCCGGCGCACCAGGGGGCGCGCAAAAAGCTCGGCAAGATCTCCGGCCTGCTCGAAGCCCTGGATCGGTGTGAAGACCAGCTCGATCGACCACTTGGTCGTCAGCCCTTCCTGCTCGAGAGGGTTGGCCAAGCCGAGACCGCAGACGGTCAGATCGGGGCGTGCGGCGCGGCAGCGGTCGATCTGGTTGTCGACGTGCTGGCCTTCGCTGAGCCGCACGTCCTCGGGGAGGAGCGCCAGTTCTTCGGCCATGTGCTGCCGATGCAGGTAAGGCGTTCCGACCTCGATCAGCTGCATGTCCAGTTCGCGCGCCAGGAACCGCGCGATCGGAATCTCCAATTGAGAGTCCGGGAAGAAAAAGAGACGCTGGCCGGCCAGGCGATCCCGGTAGCGAGCGATGGCAAGGCGTGCCCGCTGCTGTGCCGGCGCGGTGACCTCGCGGAAGCGCTGCTCCGGAACCTGCCAGGCATCGGCTGCCGCCTTGAGCCAGGCCGTCGTGCCTTCGGCGCCGAGCGGGAAGGGAGCGGCCAAGCGCCTGGCCCCTCTCTCCTCAAGCAGACGCGCCGTCTCGCCCAAGAAGGGCTGGCACAGGAGAAAGCGCGTATTCGGCCCCACGGCTGGCAGGGCCGTGGAACGGCGCGGCGGCAGGACCGACACCCTGTCGATTCCAAGGGCCTTGAAACTGCGCAAGAACTGGTCCTCGACCACGTCGGCCAAGGCACCCACCAGCATCAGGGACGCTTCGGCATCGGGTGCCTCGGGCGGCAGTTCCGGCGCCAGCGCAGCCAGGCACATGTCTTCGCCTTGCGTGAAGGTCGTCTCGATGCCGCTGCCGCTGTAGTTCAGCACCCGCACGTCCGGCATGAATTGCCTGGAGAGGCGTTGCGCGGCCCGCGAGAGATCGAGCTTGATCACCTCGGACGGGCAGGAGCCGACCAGGAACAGCAGCTTGATGTCGGGCCGGCGCGCCAGCAGGCGGGCGACGACCCTGTCGAGTTCGTCGTTGGCGTCGGCCATACCGGCCAGGTCGCGCTCCTCGATGATCGCCGTGCCGAAGCGCGGCTCGGCGAAGATCATCACGCCCGCCGCCGACTGCATGAGATGCGCGCAGGTCCGCGAGCCGACAATGAGGAAGAAGGCGTCCTGGATCTTGCGATGCAGCCAGATGATCCCGGTCAGTCCGCAAAAGACCTCGCGCTGGCCGCGCTCGCGCAGAACTTCGGGTGCGCTGCAGGCGCCTGGCTGTGACGAGGCCTGGAGTGTTGCGACCTGGCTCATTTCGCGACTCCCATTGCGGGTGTCGCAGCGGCGAGCGGAGAGTCGGCGGCACGTCTTGCGCGCGCCTCGTCGAGGCGCGCGCAGCGCAGCTTCCATAGGAACTGTGCTGCGTTGACGACGTAGACGAGATAGGCGGCGAGCGCGAGCAGGAGCTGCCCGTCGGTACCGAGCCAGCCTGTAGCGAGGGCGATCAGATAGGCCGTGTGCAGGGCGATGACGCCCATGCTGACCACGTCTTCCCAGAAGAAGGCGGGCGCAAAGAGGTACTTGCCGAACACCTCCTTCTCCCAGATCGCCCCGGTCACCATGATGGTGTAGAGGACCAGGGTTTTGGCAACGATCGAGGCGTGGGCCGCAACCAGGCCGTCTCCGGTCGCGAGGGTGCGCAGCACCAGCCCCAGGGAAATCAGGAAAACCAGAAACTGCAGGGGGCGCGGGACCGATCCGCCCGAACCAGCCCGTCGGGCCCGGCGGGGGCGCGGGGCCCGCGCACGGCTCGGG
>JANQPZ010000102.1 GCA_028285215.1 Rhodovibrionaceae bacterium
TCAACCCACCGGTCTTGTCGAGCTTGACGTTGACCATGTCGTAGCGGCCCCGAAGCTGCGGCAGCGAGCTGCGGTCGTGACAGGACTCGTCGGCACAGAGCGGGACCGGCCGGGGCAGATCGGCCAGCGCGGCGTCGGCACCGGCCGGCAGCGGCTGCTCGACCAGCGCCACCCCGAGACGCGCCAGCTCAGGGGCGATCCGCGCGTAGGAGTCGGCGTCCCAGCCCTCGTTGGCATCGACCACCAACTTGGCCCGCGGCGCCCCGGCCCGCACCGCCTCGACGCGCGCCAGGTCTTCCGGCCCGGCCAGCTTCAGCTTCAGCAGCGGCCGCTCGGCATTGGCCGCCGCCGCCGCGCCCATCTTGTCCGGCGTGTCGAGCGAAAGCGTATAGGCGGTGGTCAGCGGCCCTGGAGCGGGCAGGCCGGCAAGTTCCCAGACCCGCAGGCCGGTCTGCTTGGCCTCCAGGTCCCAGAAGGCGCAGTCCAGCGCATTGCGGGCCGCACCGGCCGGCAGCGCCTGCTGCAAGGCCGAGCGATCGAGCCGACCGGCCTCCAGCTCGTCACGCAGGCTCTCGATCGCCCCTGTCACGCCCTCGACGGTCTCGCCGTAACGGGCATAGGGCACGCACTCGCCCCGGCCGCGATGACCGCCCGCCTGGAGCTCGACCAGCACCACCTCGACGGCCGTGCGGCTGCCGCGCGAAATCGTAAAGCTGCCGCGGGTTGGAAAGGACTCGCGGCAGACGGTCAGACTCAGCGTCGCCTGGGGCATCAGATCCCCTGCAAGCGGTCGGCGATGGCCTCGACACCCGTGCGCACCGGATCGACGGCCGGCAGACCGTGCTCGTCGCTCAGGCGCTTCAACAGGTCGTCGCCCTCACCCTCCGAAAGGCCGGAGGTGTTGACGGCAATGCCGACGAAGGCGGCCTGGGGATTGGTCAGGTGGGCCGCCTCCAGATTGCGCGCCATGCAGAGCTTCAGATCCGGCAGCGGGTAGTGCGGCAGGCCGCGCATGTGGCTGCGCGTCGGCTCGTGGCAGAGCACCAGCGCGTCGGCCTGAGCCCCATGCAGCAGCCCCATGGAGACGCCCGCAAAGGAGGCATGGAACAGCGAGCCCTGCCCCTCCACCAGGTCCCAATGGTCCGGTTCGTTCTCCGGCGACAACCATTCGACCGCACCGGAGATGAAGTCGGCCACCACAGCATCGATGGAAACGCCGGAGCCCGCGATCAGAATGCCGGTCTGACCGGTGGCGCGGAAGTCGGCCTTCATGCCGCGCCGGCGCATCTCCGCCTCCAATGCCAGGGTGGCGTACATCTTGCCGACGGAGCAGTCGGTACCGACCGCCAGCAGGCGCTTGCCGCTGCGGGCCACCCCGCTGCCGACGTCGAAGTCCTCCGTCGGGTGACGCACGTCGAAGAGCTGTCGTCCGTGCTCCTCCGCGGCGGCCTTCAGCATCGGCACGTCGGCCAGTTTCTTGTGCAGGCCGCTGGCCAGATCCATGCCGAGCTGCAGCGCCCGGTCGAGCACGTCGATCCACTCGGTGGAAATCCGCCCGCCGCGGTTGGCAACGCCGACGATCACCGTCTTCACACCGGCCTCGGCAGCCTCCTCCATCGTCATGTCGGTCAGACCCAGGTCAGCCCGACAGCCCGGCAGACGAAACTGACCGACGCACCACTCCGGCCGCCACTGAGCCACGCCTTGCGCGGTCTTGGCGGCCAGCTGGTCGGGCGCATCGCCCAGGAACATCAGATAGGGGTGGGCGATATCCATCGCGACGAGAACCTCCTTTCGAACCCGAACCACACTGCTGCGCCTCACGGCGAAACAGCGCCGCCGGGCAGGCATCTGGGTTGCACGCGCCTCGCTTGCCGCCTTCGGAAAGCGCCCGCTATGTTTCGGCTGTCGTCCTGACACGAAACCAACGCCGCAGACAAGGCCGCTGACAAGCAAGACGGAACGGCGTCCGTGCGGCAACCGCCAGCGGTTGCGACGCGCCTGGAGCCGGCGTCCCATCCCAGGCGGGTGCGAAATCGCCTCCCCCTCGGTTCGCCACGCTTCGGCGCCGGCCTCAACCCATCGGAAAAGGCCTCGCGATTGACCGATCGCCCCACATCCTCTCCCTCGACCGCACCGGACCGGAGACCGGGCGCGGTCGCGGGCGACTGGAACCGGCGGGTGCTGCGGATCGCCGGTCCGATCATCCTGTCGAACCTTTCGGTACCGCTGTTGGGGGCCGTCGATACGGCCGTCATGGGGCATCAGCCCGAGGCGGCCTACCTGGGCGGCGTCGCGATCGGCGCACTCTTCTTCAGCTTCATCTACTGGGGCTTCGGATTTCTGCGCATGGGCACGACGGGCTTCGCAGCCCAGGCCCACGGCGCAGGCGAAGAGAAGGAGCTCGGCGCCACTCTGCTGCGGCCGCTTCTGCTGGGCGCCGGCTTGGGCGGCCTGATCGTGGTGCTCCAGGCCCCCCTGGCGGGATTGGCACTGCATCTGCTCGATCCCGGCGCCGAGGTCGCCCGGCTGGCCCGCAGCTACATCGATATCCGCATCTGGGGCGCACCAGCCACGTTGATGCTCTACGCCATTCTCGGCTGGCAGCTCGGCATCCAGCGCGCCGCTTCGGTTCTGCTGCTGCAACTGGTGCTGAACGGCACCAACATAGCCTTAACCCTGCTGCTGGTCGTCGGGCTCGACTGGCGGATCGAGGGCGCCGCGACGGGGACGCTTGTGGCCGAGTACCTGGCACTGGGGCTGGGCCTCTGGCTGGTCCGCTGGTCCCTCGCAGCCCTGGCGGCACCCATCGACTGGCTGCGGGTCCGCGACCGGGCGCGGCTGCTGGCACTGGTCCGCGTCAATGCCGACATCTTCATACGCACCGCCTGCTTGCAGCTCGTCTTCGGATTGTTCGCGCGGAGCGGCGCCCAGTTCGGCGACGCCACCCTGGCCGGCAATGCGGTGCTGCTGCAGTTCCAGGCCTTTCTCGCCTACGGTCTGGACGGCTTCGCTCATGCCGTCGAGGTGCTGGCCGGCAGTGCCGTCGGAGCGAAGAGCCGCAAGGCCTTCCGCAGCGCGGTGATCGTCTGCAGCGTCTGGGCCTTGGTGCTGGCAGCGCTCTTCACGCTGGTTTACGCCCTGGCAGGACCCTGGCTGATCGCTCTCTTCACCGACATCTCAGAGGTACGGGCGGTCGCCGAAGCCATGCTGCCCTGGATCCTGGCCTCGCCGCTGATCTCGGTCTGGTCGTATCAGCTCGACGGCATCTTCATCGGTGCGACGAGAACCGCGGCCATGCGCAACGCCATGATCGTCTCGTTGCTTTTCTTCATCGTCGCCGAGCGGTTATTGACGCCCGCCTTCGGCAACGACGGTCTCTGGGCCGCGCTGTTGATCTTCATGGTAATGCGCGCTGTGACCCTGGGCGCCTACTACCCCGGTCTGGAACGCAGTCTGACGGGAAGAAAAGCTCAGGCCGCCTGAGGCAGCAGGTCCACGAGGGAGATCGAGTCCGCCGCCCGCAAGGCCACGTCGAGCAGACCGTCCGTCATCAGATCCAGTTCCCGATGCACCATCGCAACCCTTGCCGACGACAGCAGGTCGTAGCGCTGCTCGCTCAGCAGAACGCGCGTCAGCTCTTGTCCGATCCGGGCTTCGACGGTTGCCTCGCAGTTCGGACCTGCAGGACGCGGGCCAATGTAAAGCACCACCAAACCTACGCCGGGGCGGTGTTCGGCCAGCAGCATGTCGCTGCGCAGCGTCATGGCGAGGTCCCGGCAGGACACGGGACCACAGGCCAAGTCGACACGCACCACCGTCGCTGTCAGACGGAGGTCGGACAAGCGCTCGATGGCGCGGGTCACGGCGCGATCGGACTTACGGGGCGAAAGGGGTGCCGGTCGGACTAGGGGGTAGTCCGACCGGCCATTGGGGGCGTCGAGAGCGTGAGCGACCGGTTGCGTCACGGTGGCTGGTGAGGTGACTGTCCACGCCATTTCGAGTCTTCGTCCCAAGTCTTTGGGCTCTTGGAGCATCGGCCTGATTTGGAGTGGACCGGTCGCTCTCTCGCCGCAGGTGCAAGAGAACTGTAAAACGCGCAAACACGGCCAAGGTGTGCCAAAGGTGTGACAGCATTGCGTAAGTCGCAGGTCACACGAAACTTAACGAAAGGTTAACGTAAACAATCGGTTAGTGTACGACAGGAAGGCGCATCATGATCTCCAGCCCCCCCTCCCGGAGGTTGCGGGCCGAGACATCGCCGCCCACCGCCTGGAGGTTGCGACGCACAATCCACAAACCGATCCCGAGGTGTGCTCCGCCCTCTCCGCTCGACCCGGCGCTGCTTGCCGCGGGAGCCGGGGTTTCGGCGGCGGCGAGCGGCTGCGCAGCGCCATTCATCTCGCCGCGCAGAGATACATAGCGCTCGAAGATATGTTCGAGCTGCCCGGCCGGCACGCCGGGGCCACGGTCGCGCACGATCAGCTTGGCCATGCCGTCGCGACGTTCCAGGATGACATCGATCAGTTCACCCTCGGGCGAAACCTCGACGGCGTTGTCCACGACGTTCTCGATGACTGTCTCCAGCAGATCCTCGCCGGCCCGCACCACGACACCGGGCTGTAGGCGCGCCGCAAACTTCAGGCCGCGCCGCTCGTAGGCCTCCGCATAGGCCCCGAGCATGCGCTGGGTCAGGTTGGAGAGGTCGATCTCCTGGTTCGGCGGATCCAGCAGCTCCGCTGTCGTCTCCTCCAGGCGCCGCGCCGAGTTCACCAGATGATCGAGACGATCGATGGAGGTTTCCAGCACCTGCAGCGCTCGCCGGCCCCGCGTCGAATCCCCCGGCACCAATCGCTGCAGCGGCTCCAAGGATTGGCGCATGATCGCAATCGGCGTCTTGAAGGCGTGGGCATTGTCCTCCGCGGCACGGCGGATGTCGTCGGCCGAGGCCTGCAGCGAGCGGGTCAGGCGGTCGAACTCCTCGGCAACCGGGCCGAGTTCGTCGACACGGTTGGCCGAGGCGAAGGATCCCGTATCGCGATGGCCCGTCCGGATCTCCCGCGCCAAACGCTGGAACCGCATGAGGTTGCGCCAGATCAGCAGGAAGACGCCCAGCGTGAGCACCGCCATGCCGACGTAGATGATGACCGCCGTGCGCACCTCCCAAGTCTGCCAGTAGGGCTGGCCGATCGAAGTGCCGAGGAACGCGCCGGAGTTCACGGTGACCACCGCCCAACAGCCGAGCGGCGTGGTGATCGGTGTGATCGAGGTCAGCAGCTCGATCTGCCCCTCGGGATTGCGATGGCGCAGGGCCACCGGCATCTCGCCTTCGCAGGACTCGACCAGGTTGTCCAGGACGCCGCGTTCGATCAGCTGAGCGCGCTCGGCCTGGAGGACAGCCGGCGGCACCGGCGGATCCGTAGCCACGAAGTAGAAGCCTTCGACGCCGGATTCCTGCAGCGGTTTGAAGAGAACCTTGACACGCGTGTCGTCCGTCCCGAGCCGTCCGACGGCGTCGGGAAGCTCGCGCAGCGGCGAAGGCTCCGTCCGCTGAAGCAGGGGATTCAGGGTCTCCGCCACCAGGCGGCCCTGTTCGCGAACCGACTCCAGCAGCAGCCGCTGCTTCTCGGCATCGGCCTGTTGGAAAACATCGTAGAGGATGACGGGAACCAGCGTGAACACCAGCAGCAGGACGACCAGCTTGCTGACCAGCGAGCTGATCAACCGGCGCCGCGGCTTCTCCACAGGCGAACGGCTGTTGCTGCGCGCCGGCTGAGCGCTCGGAACCTCGACGTCCCGTGCAACCGTCTCGGGCTCGTCCTCGAAGCCCTCCGCGGCGGCGCTGTCATTGCGCCCGTTTGCCTCCGCCAGCGCCGCCATAGGCCTCCTTTAGGCGAGCCCGCCGAGCGGAGCCCCGGAGCCGGTGCTGTCACCCGTTTCCGACGGATCGCGCCAACGGTAACCGAAGCCAGGATAGTTCTCGATTTCCTCGAAGGTGTCGTCGACGTCGCGGAACTTCTTGCGGATGCGCTTGATGAAGGCGCGCACGTTGGCCCGATAGCCATCGGCGCCGTAGCCCGCCACGAAGTCCTTGCCGCGCACCAAGTCGTAGATTTGCCGGTAGGTGATATCCGCGCCCGTGCGCGCGGCTAGGAAATGCACGATGGCGTATTCCGTCAGAGTCAGATCGACCTGATGGCCGTCCCAAAACGCCCGTCGGATATCCGTCCGCAGCTCCAACTTGCCGAGGCGGAAGATCTTCGCCTCGCTCTCAGACTGTGTCTGGCCGCCCTGGGCCTTGGTGCCCTCGGTGATCAGCTTGAGGCGCTGGAGGATGATCGAAAGACGGCGCGACTTCTCGATGAAGTCGACTGCACCGAACTTCAGGGCCGCCTCCTCGTAGATCTGGTCGCTCAGAACCGTCAGGAAGATCACCGGCACCTCGACGCGCGCTTCGCGCAGCCGGCGCAGCACGCCCAGTCCGTCCAGGACCGGCATGCGCCAGTCGAGCAGCACGACGTCCGCTTCACAGTCCTTGCCGAGCAGATAGGCGAGCGCATCCTCGCCGTTGTCGAAGTCGGCGACGTGATAGCCCTCTTCGGAGAGATTGAGCCCGAGCGACTCCCGGAAGAGGTCGTCGTCGTCGACCAGAACAACACGCTTTGCGAAGCTTTCTTCCGGCAGGCTGCGTAGGGCCATGGCTTGACTCATCTCATCGTACTCCCGTCACCAAATCTAGTTCGTCGACGGCGCCGCTTCGGAACGACGTTGCTGTTGGTCTGGCACCTCAGACAAGCCGGGGCGCGGCTCGTCGACCGTGCCCGTTCTCCCGTTGTCCTCGGGAGCAGGCTGGCGGTGCTGAGCAAGCAACGCAGTGAAACAACGCTGCGCCGACTGATCGCTGGGGGCGGGCTCCACGACCTCATAGGCGAGCGCGCGGTACTGCTCGCCCCCGACCTGAGGATAGAAGAAGATGCTCAGCACGCAGTCGGGACCATTATAAGACCAGATCTGAGCCGGTGGTTGGACTTCCTGCAGGGTAGGACTACCCAAGAGATCTTCCATCTGATCGAAACCGAGGCCAACCAGCGTGTCAACTTCGGTCACCGTTTCCACGGCGCCGAAGGGCGCGGCCATCGGCGGCGCCAGGGCAAGACCGCTTGGCGGATCGGGCCGGCGCGGCGGCAAGGGCGGCGACCCGATGAAGGAGGTCTCGGGCAGATCGGCGATCAAGGGATCGATGTTGGAGTAATCGCGCTCCACCGGCAAATCGTCGCCCGGCAGCCGGAAGGCGGCACAAGCGGCGAGCAGAGGCGCCATCACGCAAAGCGCGGCACCGGCCCGGAGGAGTCCGCGGGCTGTGGTCTTGTCTGTCTGCAGGCCATACCCGGACATGCTTCGCCCCGTCACCTGCCCGTCGCCATCATGGCAACCGCGCTCGGGTTTGCGATGGCTCTCGCCGCAACCCGTCAAATCCCGATGAAATCCGCCACGGGCCGCTTTCGGTCACAGCGCCCCCGAGCGATTTCACACCACTCCAATACCTCTAGAGGGTGTGGCTGTTCTGTGACAAAAATAGGCAGGCACCACGCTAACTGCCAGAGTTCAGCCACATTTTGGTTTGTGACCGAAAGAGCACCTCAGCTCACAGCCTCTTCGGCGGGCCTCCGGATCTGGGAACTTCGTTGGCTAATCTTGGGTTTGAAGAGCCCGTTGAGCATCGCGGGCGCGGGCCTTTTCCTGGCGGCTCATCAGCACTCCGGCGATGATAACAAAGACCGTGACGATCAAAATGATGATCGTTGCCAAGGCGTTGATGTCGGGACTGACGCCAAGACGCACCTTGGAAAAGATCACCATCGGCAAGGTCGAAGATCCGGGACCGGAGACGAAGCTCGCGATCACCAGATCGTCCAGGGACAGCGTGAAGGCCAGCAGCCAGCCTGAGATCAGCGCCGGTGCGATGATCGGAAGCGTGATCACCAGAAAGACCTTGGCCGGGCGTGCGCCGAGGTCCATCGCGGCCTCTTCCATCGACTCGTCGAGGCTGGACAGGCGCGACTGCACGATCACGGCGACATAGGCCATGCAGAAGGTGATGTGGGCGATGGTAATGGTGTCCATGCCGCGCCCGGACGGCCAGCCGATCAACTGCTCCGCGCTGACGAAGAGCAGCAGGAGCGACAGCCCGGTAATGACCTCCGGCATCACCAGGGGCGCGGACACCATGCCGGAAAACAGCAGGCGCCCGCGAAACCGCCCGAAGCGGGCCAGCAAGAGCCCGGCCAGAGTACCCAGCAGCACGGCGGCGGTGGCCGTCACCACGCCGATCTGCAGTGACAGCAGCGCCGCCTCCAGCACCTGCTCGTCGCGGAGCAGTTCGCCATACCACCTGGTGGAGAAGCCGCCCCAGACGGTCACCAGCCGGGATTCGTTGAAGGAGTAGACGATCAGCGAAAGGATCGGCACGTAAAGAAAAGCGAAGCCGAAGCACATGGCCGTCAGCAGGAAGGTGGAGCGCCGCCGCATCAGACCTGACCGCCGTCATTCATCTGGTGCCTTCCTTCATCTGGTAGCGCTGGAAGATCATGATCGGCACGACCAGCAGCAGCAGCATGGCGATGGCCACGGCGGAGGCGACCGGCCAGTCGCGGTTGCCGAAGAACTCGTTCCAGAGCACGCGGCCGATCATCAGCGTGTCCGGCCCGCCCAGCAGAGCCGGGATCACGAACTCCCCGACCGCCGGAATGAAGACCAAGAGACAGCCGGCCACGATCCCCGGCAAGGACAAGGGCAGCGTCACCGTCAGAAAGCTCTTCCAAGGCGGACAGCCGAGATCGGCGGCCGCCTCCAGCAGCGAGGGATCGAGCCGCTCCAGGTTGGCATAGAGCGGCAGCACCATGAACGGCAGATAGGAGTAGACGATCCCGATGTAGACCGAAAAGTCGTTGTACAGCAGGGGAAGCGGTTGATCGATCACCCCCAGCCAAAGCAGGAAGTTGTTGATCAAGCCATTGTCCCTCAGGATCCCGATCCAAGCGTAGACACGCAGCAGGAACGACGTCCAGAACGGCAGAATGATCAGCAGCAGCAGGATATTGCGCCAGGCGCGGCCGGTCCGTGCAATGCCGTAGGCAATGGGATAGCCGATCAGGAGCGCAACCAAGGTCGAGATCGCGGCGATCTTTACCGAGTTCAGGTAGGCAACGAGGTAGAGTGAATCGGTCAGCAGAAACAGATAGTTCCCGAGATTGACCGTAACTTGATAGAGACCGTATCCCAGGTCCTCGACCAGCTTGAAAGGCGGTCGCGCGATCGCTGCTTCGGACAGCGAGATCGCGAAGACGATCAGGAAGGGCAGCAGGAAGAAGAAGGCCAGCCAGAGATAGGGGATGGCGATCACCAGCCCCCGGCCGCCATGGCCGCCGAGCCGCCCAATCCGCCGCCGGGCCGACTTGAGGTACCGCCGTTCGGCCACGGACTCCGGCGGGGCGGCGCTGTCGGACATGCGGCGGGACTCCCCGGCCGTCAGCTTGTCAGAACGACGCCAGCGGCGCTGTCCCAGGTCAAAACGACGGGGTCGTCCCAATCGACGGCCCGGCGCGCGGAGCGGGTCAGGTTGGGAGCGGTCGCCTCGATCATCCGCCCGCCCGCGGCGCCTCCGTCCCCGTTCCCGTCCAGCCGGACGCGATAGATCGTCTCGCTGCCCAGATAGCCCAAGCCTTCGACGACGCCGCGAACGGCATTTCCGGCCGGCAGCGCCCCGCCGGAATCCGGGCGGATCGCAATCTTTTCCGGACGGATCGCAACCCAAACCTTCTGCCCCTCCTGCACGGACGGGCCATGATCGATCCGCAGCTCGCTCTCGAGCTCCGGACAGAGGACCGCGACGAAGTCGTCGGTCTCGTAGGCAACGCGGCCTTCGAGGAGGTTGATCGAGCCGATGAAGTCGGCCACGAAGCGGTTGCCCGGAAACTCGTAGATCTCGCTGGGCGTCCCGACCTGCGAGATGCGACCCTGATTCATCACCGCGATGCGGGTCGAAAGGGTCATGGCCTCTTCCTGGTCGTGGGTGACGACCACGAAGGTGATGCCGACCTCGTCCTGGATGTTCATCAGCTCGAACTGGGTCTGCTCGCGCAGCTTCTTGTCGAGCGCACCGAGGGGTTCGTCCAGCAGCAGCACCTTGGGACGTTTGACCAGTGAGCGCGCCAGAGCCACCCTCTGGCGCTGACCGCCGGAAAGCTGATGCGGCTTGCGCTTGGCAAAGGCCGAAAGCTGCACGAGCTGCAAGGCCTCCGCGACCCGGTCCCTGATCTCGCCGCGCGGCACACGCTCCTGCTTCAGACCGAAGGCGACATTGCTCTCCACCGTCATGTGCGGGAAGAGCGCATAGGACTGGAACATCATGTTGACCGGCCGCTCGTAGGGCGCGATGCCGGCCATGTCGGTGCCGTCGATCAGGATCTGCCCGCCGGTTGCCGCCTCGAAACCGGCGAGCATGCGCAGCAGCGTGGACTTGCCGCAGCCCGAGGCACCCAGCAGACAGAAGAGCTCGCCGCGATAGATCTGCAGATCGACGTCGTCGACGGCGACGAAATCCCCGAACTTCTTGGTTACCCCGCGCACGTCGATGAAGGGCCTGGCCGCCGGATCGAGCCAGGGGGTGTCCGCGAACTCCGCCGCCGGACGGCGGCCGGAAGGCTGGGCCGTCGCGTCGCTTACCTGATCCATGCGCCGCTCCGACGTGGAAAGGATGGCGGTGAAAAGGGCGGCGTCCGGGCCGCCGCTTTGCAGACCTCTACCGACCGGTCTTCACGCGCGTCCAGGCGCGGGTCTCCAGCCGCTTGTAGCGCGGGCTCTTGATGCTGGCCGAGAAGAGCTTCTCCTGGACCTCTTCGCTCGGATAGATGGCCGGATCATTCCTGACCTCCTCGTCCACCATCTCCAGCGAAGCCGGTACGGCATTGGCATACCAGACGTAGTTGGTGATGCCGGCCATGTTCTCCGGCTCCAGGACGAAGTCGATCCACTTGTGCGCATTTTCCCGGTTCGGCGCATCGGCGGGAATGGCCAGCATGTCGAACCAGACCAGCGTCCCCTCCTCGGGGATGATGTACTGGATCTGGACGTCGTTGCCCGCCTCTTCGGCGCGGGCCGCAGCGATGAAGATATCGCCCGAAAAGCCCATGGCGACGCAGATATCGCCGTTGGCCAGATCGTTGATGTACTGCGACGAGTGGAAGTACCTGACGTGCGGCCGAATCTGCTCCAGATGGGCCGTCACCTCGTCCAGGATCGCCGAGTCCTCATGGTGCGGATCGTGGCCGAGGTAGTTGGCGACCACATCCATGACCTCATCGGCGGAATCGAGAATCGTGACGCCGCAGCCGCTCAGCTTCGCCACCGTCTCGGGGTCGAACAGCAGGTCGTAGGAGTTGGGGACCTCGCCGAGAATCTCGGTCACCTTCTCAACGTTCACGCCGATCCCGTTGGTGCCCCACTGGTAGATGGCTCCGTAGAGATTGTCCGGATCCGCTGCCTGGACCCGCTCCATCAAGGCCGGGTCCAGATTGGCCAGATTGGGGATCAGGGACTTGTCGAGCTGCTGCAGCGCGCCAGCCTGGATCTGTCGTGCCAGGAAAGGCAGCGCCGTGGGAACCACGATGTCGTAGCCGGAGTTGCCGGCGAGCAGCTTGGCCTCGACGACTTCGTTGTTGTCGTAGACATCGTAGGTGACATCGATGCCGGTCGCAGCCTCGAAGTCCGCGATGGTCGTCTCGCCGATGTAGTCGGACCAGTTGTAGATGTTCAACTCGCCGGCGGCCTGGGCGACGCCGGTCGTTCCGACGGCCAGCGTCAAGCTCGAGGCGAGCAGCAGCGCTTTCTTGGTGACCTTCACCGTTCCAAACTCCCCGTGACTAAGCCTCACCGATTGCGGCCTGCAGCCGCACGCGCTTGCCGCGCTTGGGCGCATTCAGCACGTCCGCGGGCAGGCTTGTCAATCGCGCCTCGCCGCGTTGCAGCAATGGAAAATCGCGGAGCCCGCCGCGTCCGAAGGTTCGGGATCGTTGCGCAACCACGAGGCAAAGACCCAGACTTCGGATATCCTGGTCTGCACGGCGGACGAGCAGTAGAAAGGCGCTGCCATTGCCAGTTGGCGTTGACGGCCGACGTCTTTCGCTAACGTCGCAACGTCGCGTCTCCCCCACCTCATCAGCGCTGCGCCTGCAACCGCACCGCCGGACAACCGTTTCACGATGCTCGCCGCCACCGCTTTCACCGCCTACCGACTGGCTTTCCGTCTCGCGCGCCCCGTTCTGCGCCGCCTGCTTGCGCGACGCGTGAAGGCCGGCCGAGAGGACGCAACCCGGCTGGGCGAACGTTGGGGGCGTGCGACCCTGCCCAGGCCGCCCGGCCCTCTGATCTGGATACACGCGGCGAGCGTCGGCGAAACCGTCTCCATCGTTCCCTTGGTCCAGCGCCTGCTGCAAGACCGGCCGCAGGCACGGGTGCTGGTGACGACGGTGACTACCACCGCCGCGCGCCGTTGCGAGGCCCTCCTACCCGCCGGAGTCCTGCACCAGTACCTGCCGTTCGACGACCTGGGTGCGGTGACGCGCTTTCTGGAGCACTGGCACCCCTCCGCCGGGTTGCTGGTCGAATCCGA
This sequence comes from Rhodovibrionaceae bacterium, assembly GCA_028285215.1. GTDB lineage: Bacteria > Pseudomonadota > Alphaproteobacteria > Kiloniellales > DSM-21159 > Algihabitans. The sequence continues at coordinate 12,671 of JANQPZ010000102.1, forward strand.
ACTCTGGCCGACCTTGCTCCGGACGGCCAAGGCGCAGGGTCTCCCGCTGGCCCTCGTCAACGCACGGATTTCCAGCCGCTCGGCCCGAAACTGGTCGTACGCAGCACCGCTTCTACGCTCCCTGCTGAGCAACTTCGATCTGGTCCTGGCTCAAACGCCGGAGGACGCGGAACGCCTCGGCCGTTTCGGGCGACGACCCATCGCCTGCCTCGGAAACCTCAAGTTCGCCGCGGCGCCTCTCCCGGTCGACAGGGCCAAGCTGGACCGCCTGCGAAGCAGCTTGACAGGGCGCCCGCTCTGGCTTGCCGCCTCGACCCACCCCGGCGAGGAGACCGCCGCTTTGGCCGCGCATCGGGCGCTGGCCTGCGAAGCCCCCGGCCTCCTGACGGCGATCGTACCCCGCCATCCGGCACGAGGAGCAGATATCGTTGCGGAAGCCCAGGCGCTAGGGCTGTCCGCGCAGCGGCGCAGCAACGGCGCCGAACCGCAGGCCGAGACAGAGGTCTATGTCGCCGACACCCTGGGGGAACTGGGCCTCTGGTACCGTCTATGCCCCATCGCTTTCGTTGGCGGCTCGCTGATCGACCGCGGCGGCCAGAATCCTCTGGAGGCGGCCCGGCTCGGCTGCGCTCTGCTCTTTGGACCCTACAGCGAAAAGAACGCGGCCGCAGTCGCCGGGCTCAAGCGGGTCGAGGCCCTGGAACAGGTTGAAGACAGCGAAGCCCTGACCGCCGCGCTCAGGCGTTTGCTGCAGGACCCGGCCCTGCGCCACGCGCGCGGCGCCGCAGCAGAGACCTTCACGCAAGCCCAGGCGCATATCATCGAGGATGTGCTGACCGCCTTGGAGCCGGTGTTGCAAAAGGTTTAGGGCCAGCGACCTATTCGGCTTCCGCTCTCGGCCGCAGGTTTATACAATCGAGACTTGTCATTTGAGGAGACATCACATGTGGCGATGGGTTTCGAGCGCTTGCATCTGCCTGCTGGCGTCAGCCATGCCGAGTCTGGCCCAGCAGTCCACGGCCACGGTTTACACGGAGATCTCCGGGCCGGACCTGGTCGCGCTGCTAAGAGACGAAGGCTACAGGGCAAAGCTGAGCAACGACGACTACGGCGATCCCCTGATTGAGTCCTCGGTCGGCGGCTCGACCTTTCGCATCGAGTTCTACAATTGCGACCTGGGAACGCCGGGCTACTGCGAAGATGTGATGTTTCGCATCGGCTATGCGCTCGCGACCGAAATCGATCTCGAGAGCATCAACAGCTGGAACGAGGAGCGCCGCTTCAGCCGAGCCTGGCGGGACGGCGAAGGCGATCCCATTCTCGAGCAGGACCTGGACTTTGCCGGCGGCATCACACGCACGCATATCCTGGGTGCCGTCAGACTCTGGGAGCAGTCGGTCGGCGACTTCGAGGAGCACATCGGCTGGTAGCTCAAGCGCTCTAGACTTATGATGAGAGTGGGAGTCACACCTTTTAAGTGGGATCGCCGGAGCGATGCCACCTAAGGCGATCCTGCTCTACGCTTGACCGTTTGTTTGGCCGCTTGGGTCTTCTTGGACTGCCGCTTCAGCTCCTTGGTAAGCGACGCCTCGGTCACGAGCTGAATGCCGCCCAACCAGAGTTCGCGCAGAGTTCCGTCCGTTCCGCGAACCAGGCGAGCCTCCTCGCCGTGACTCTGGAACGCACCGGCCAGACGAATGCGGCCCTTGTCTTTGCCGGTGACCGCGATCTCCGTCGCGTTCAGAAAGGGATTCACTTGAGCCGGGCCAGCGACCTTTACGTGGTCCTTCATCGCAACCAGATCCACCGCGCCCCACAGCCCCCACCAACGACCGCCCCAGGGCTGGGTTTTTTTCGAGGGCGCGCCTTCTGTCGCAAAGGCACGCAGGATCTGCACCGCGCCGCCGGCCCAGAGATTGGCAAGGCCGTCGACCGCGTTCGTAGCGATCGACAGGCAGAGATCCCGCCCGGGCAGCACCAGGGTGCAGCTTATGGTGCCGGGAAACGAGCCGCTGTGGCCGAACCACTCCCAGTCGCCAACCTTTCCGCTGAGCGTTCCGAGACCGTAGTGCCACTCCAGGCTGGAATAGGGATCCCGCCACTGGGCATGCACCATCTCGCGGCGGCTGGCTGGAGAGAGCAGGCTGGTCTTGGCGGCAGGATCGAGACTGGCGAAGAAGCGCGCCAGATCGGCCGCCGTCGCGACGACGCCGCCGGCGGCCGTGAAGCTCTTGGTTTCACTCTCGTTCGGGACCACGACCCGTTCGCCCAGCGGCAGTTTGCCGCTGTGTCCACGGGCGAAAGGCACTGATTTGGCGGGCGGTCCATCGGGTTCGGTCTCCTTCAACCCTGCCGCCTGGATAACCTCGCGGCGCATCCAGTCCCGGTAACGCTCCCCGGTCACCGCCTCGATGACGAGGCCGAGCAGGGCGTAGCCATGGTTGGAATACTTCAACCGTGTGCTGCCCTCGATCACCGGCGGCACCGCAAGGGCGGCCAGCAGCGCCTTGCGATCGGGAAAGGGCCGCCGGTTCATCCAGTGACCGGAGTCGCTACCGTCGCGCACCAGGCCCGCGCCATGGCAGAGCACCTGCATCAACCGCGCCTCCGCCACGGCAGGATGCAGTCCCCCGACGTAGCGGCCGACCGGATCGTCGAGGCCGAGTTTGCCGGCCTCCCGCAGCCGCAGGATGCCGGCGGCCGTGAAACTCTTGGAGTGGGAGGCAACGCGGAAACGGTGACGCGGGGTCAGGGGGCGCTGTGTCGAGAGGTCGGCGCTGCCGAAGGCCTGCTCCCAGACCACCTCTCCCTTGTGCGCGACCGCGACCACGCAGCCGGGCTGTTCGCTCACGCGCATCTGAAACGCCAGCCACTGCGGCAGGTAGTCCAGGGCAGCCGTCAGCCAAGCCGGCAGGGTCGTTGCCATCTCAAATGCTCTCTTTCTTTTGGCATACCAACGAGGAGTTCAGGGTCGGAGCCCCTGACACAAGCACTATACTCGCACCAGACCGTCCGCCCATAGGTCGACGAACGAAATCGCTTCAGGCTGCCGCGCGGCGAGCCAGCGCCTGCGAGACCTGGGCATATGCCCGATCAAGGATTTCCGGACCTGCCTCCGGCGCCCGCATGGTCTCACTGAGTTCCCGGCGCCAGGCGCGGGCGCCAGGCAGACCGTTGAAGAGACCGAGCAGATGACGGGCAACGGCCTTGGCCGGAACGCCCTGGCCCCGCTGCCGCTCCAGATAGGCCTTCATCTGCTCCAGCACCGCCTCGCGGCTCGGCAAGGGCTCGGCCTCCCCGAAGAGGCGGCGGTCGACCTCGGCCAGGATCCAGGGATCCTGATAGGCGGTGCGGCCGAGCATCACACCGTCGACGTGGTGAAGCTGAGACTCCGCTGTCTCCAAATCGGTCAGGCCACCGTTCAGTACCACGGTCAAGTCCGGCCGCTCCTGCTTCAGGCGATAGACCACCTCGTAGCGCAACGGCGGGATTTCACGGTTCTCCTTCGGGCTCAACCCCTGGAGCCAGGCTTTGCGGGCATGCACGACGAAGGTCTCCGCACCGCCCTCCCCCGCGACCACATCGACGAAGTTCCGGAAGTCGGCATAGTCGTCCTGCGCGTCGATGCCGATGCGGCACTTCACAGTGACCGGCAGCCGCGTCGCCGCCCGCATGGCAGCGATGCAGCGCGCAACGAGCGCCGGCTCGGCCATCAGGCAGGCACCGAAGCGGCCATTCTGCACCCGGTCGCTGGGGCAGCCGACGTTCAGGTTAACCTCATCGTAGCCCCAGTCCTCCGCCAAGCGCGCGCAGTCGGCCAAAGCCGTCGGGTCGCTGCCGCCGAGCTGCAGCGCCACCGGATGTTCGGAAGGGTCGAAGGCCAGAAAGCGCGCCGTTTCGCCATGCAGCAGCGCGCCGGTGGTCACCATCTCCGTGTAGAGCCGGGCCCGCCGCGAGATCAGGCGCAGGAAGTAGCGGTCGTGCCGGTCCGTCCAGTCCATCATCGGGGCGACGGAGAATCTATGCAATTGATCTTCCAACGTTTTCCCACAGTATCGGAGCACTCGAGCGCGATCATCTCAGGTGGAAGCGTTTCGCATCCACCTGAGATGTGAATCGCGCTTTAGATCTATAACGAGAGCAGGAGTCACGCCTTAGGTGGGATCGCCAGAGCGATTCCACCTAAGGCGACCCTGCTCCAGGCAGACTTGAAGCTAGGTCGTTTCAGAGGAACTTGCACAGGTTTGTATGCTGTTCGATCTCTCGGTGCACCTGCAGCGCACGGGACCATCCCTCCATAACGAGGCTGGCCCGAGGCCGTTGGCGTGTTCAGAGGTGCAACTCTGAAAGGCCGTTCTCGACAAGCTTGAGCCCAAGACAGCCGGTCGGCTGCAGCCGCCTCGCTTTCAGGACGCCTCGCCCGGCGTGGCGTCCAGCCAATGGTGGTCCAGGACGATCTGGACCACCTCCTGCAGGCTTTCCTCCAGGGTGCGACCGGAGGTATTGACCTGAGCTTCGGCGCGAGCATAGAGCGCCTCACGGCTGGTCAGGATGCCTTTCAGCTCCTCCATGGCGGAGGGGTTTCCGGCCATGGGCCGCTCGTCTCCCTGACCGCGGACGCGCGCCATGTGCTCCTCCGGCTGGGCACGCAGCCAGACGGCATGGAAGTGACGCAGCAGGAAGTCGAAGGTCGTCGGCTCCGACACGATGCCGCCGGCCACCGCCAGGATGACCTGGTCGTGCGTCGCTGCCACCCGCTCGACCGCCTGCTGCTCCAGACGCCGATAGCCCTCGGTGCCGTAGAGGGCCATGACTTCGCCGATCGGCATGCCGCTGGCCTGCTCGATCTCCTCGTTCAGCTCCAGGAAGGGGATGGAGAGCGCGTCGGCGGCGAGCCGGCCGAGCGTCGACTTGCCGGCCCCGCGCAGGCCGATCAGCGTGACCCGGCTGGCTCGGCGGAGATTCGGCGGCTCGGGATCGAGAATCTGCAGCACGCGCGCGCGCTGCTCGGCACTGGCCCTGCGGTAGAGATTGACCATCGGCAGGGTCTCGGAGGACCAGGGGTCCTCCTCGCAGACCAGCCATTCGATCGGGACGTCCAGCGCCTGGGCGACGCGGCGCAGCAGCACGATGGAGATGTTGCCCTCGCCGCCTTCCAGCTGTGCCAGGTAGCGCTGCGACACGCCCGAGCGCTCCGAAACCACCCGGCGGGAGAGGCTTTTACGGCCCCGCGCATCGCGCACGCGTACACCCACCCGACGCAGAAAGGCCTCGGTGGTGTCGGTATCCTCGAAGGCCTGGAGGGCCTCGCCACGAAAGGATGCAAGTTCGTTCATCTGGCTCCGCATCGCGCTGAGAGTCCTGTGAACTATAATGCAAACTTCCGAGTCCGCACTATGGCGCCGCGCCGCTTGGGACGCAGGTCCTGCGTCAGGCGCCGTCCAGCAGGTGCCCCGCTACGGCAGTCCGCAGGCTGTCCGGAATCTCCAGCGTCTCGAAGGTCGTCGCGTTGACGAAAACGCAGACGAAGTTGCCAGTGAAGCAATCGCGCTCCTCTTGCCGCCCGGTCACCCGGAAGCCGATAGAAGAGCGGCCGAGCCGGGTGACCGCAACCTGGCAGTCCAGCGGCCAGCGGGGCGTCACCGGGCTGTGGAAGTCCATCTCCAGGCGCACGAAGGGCGTACCGACTCCATAGTCGAGGTTCATCCGGTACCAGTCGACACCCAGAGCTGCATCCCAGAAGGCATCGATGGCCTCCAGCGCGAAGTTCGGCAGGCGCCCGGTATAGGCAATCTGCGCCACGTCGCAGTCGGCCCAGGTGACCCGGCAGCGATGGACGAAAGGCGGCGGCAGCGCAGCGGCCGGTGCCGCGATCTCGCGCACTGCCGCGAAGGGCTGCCGCCCCCGCGAAGAGCGACGATCGGTCATCAATAGGTCTCGACGTGGTAGCGCCCGCTGTCCCTCAGTTCCGCCTTGAGCGCAGACCAGTCAAGCCCTGTCTCACCGGCAATGCTCCGAAAGGCCTCGTCAACGCCGTCTTCCATGGCCTTCAGCCCGCAAACGTAGATATAGGCCTTCGGATCCGTCAACACCTGCGCCAGCGCGGCGGTCTGCTCGCGCATGCGGTCCTGGACATAGCGCCGCGGCTGGTCCGGCAAACGCGAGAACACCAGGTGTTTGGTCAGCATCTCTTCGGGCACCTTCTTCAACGGGCCGAAGTAGGGCAGTGCCTCGGGGCTGCGGGCGCCGAAAAAGAGAGTCAGGCCGCCGTCTCCCGCGCCGACGGCTCGCTGACGCCGCATGGTGAAGGCCCGAAAGGGGGCCGAGCCGGTGCCGGTGCAGATCATCACGATCCGAGCCCCCGGATCGTCTGGCATCAGGAACGTGGAGCCGAAGGGGCCCGTCAGCTTCACCTGGTCGCCCTTCTTGAGATCGCAGAGGTAGTTGGAGCAGACACCGCCGTCCTCCCGCTTCACCGTCAGCGAGAGGTTGTTGGTGCTGGGGCGCTCCCCGTCGCGCGGGCTGGAGACGGAGTAGAGACGCGGACCGTGCGGCTGACCCTTGTCCGTCGTGCCGGGCGCGAGCACACCGACGCTCTGCCCTTCCAGCACCGGAAAGACCGTGCGGCCGAGGTCCAGGATGATATGCCGCACCTCGCTGTCGGACTCCTCCGACGTCAGGCGGTAGCTGCCCTGCACCGTGGCGACGGCCGGGTTGTCCCGGCTGTAGAGATTGACCGTCGGCTTGGCAGCGGACTCGGGCGCCCGCGCGTGGCCCCCGGCGCCCGCATGGGCTTCGGCCAGCAATCGCTCGACCTCGTCCTCCAGAGCCTCGATCGAGTCGCCCGCCACGCCGGTCGAGATGGTCTCCTGCGGCGGCAGCTCCATCCAGGAAAACTGCTCCTCCAGGCTGTAGGGCTCGGTGACGACCCGCCAGTTGTCGATCGAGCCCGTCGGGCAGGGCGCGATGCAGGCCATGCAGAAGTTGCAGGCCTCGAAATCGACCACGACGTTGTTGTCGTCGTGGGTGATCGCATCGACCGGGCAGGCCTCCTCGCAGGAGTGGCAGCGGATGCAGATCTCGGGGTCGATCAGATGCTGTTTGACGGGCACGGTCATGTCGCGTGGCTCTCGCTGTGACGCCGAGTCGGGACGCGCAGTCGGGCCTGCGCCGAGGCAGGCAACCGGGCGCCGATCAGAACACCGGTCAGGCTTCGTGCAGCTTCACGTACTCGAAGTCGCCGGGCTTGTTGTCGATCCCGATCTTCGGCGGCGCGATCCAGCCGGCATACTTGCCGGGCTCGCTCTCGGCCTTCATCAGCGACTGGATGAAGGCACCGTCCGAGCCGTCGGGCAGCCAGCTGTTCCGCTGTGCATCCCAGGCCTCGGGAGAGATCACCTCGCCCCCCGGCGTGACCTGCGCCTCGGCGAACACGCCGATCCGCCGGTTGAAGGCCTCGTGCGGCAGCGTCATCTCGAAGGCCACGCCGGTCTTGGCGATCATGGCATTCCACCGCCGCACGCCACCTGCCGCATCGCGGATGTAGTCGTCACGCAGCCGCATATTGATGGCCGAGAGTGCCGGCATCTCCGTCGTTTCGATCCGGCCGTCAACAAGCTGCGAGACCGGATAGGTCGCGTCCAGCAGACGATGGTCGTCGTCGATCTTGGTCTCCTGGTAGCGCCCCTTGATGCCCGCATTGAAGGCATTCGCGGCATTGGTGGAGACTTCCGCACCGAAGAGATCCAGAGACAGGGAGAAATGGAGATTCAGCTTCTTCTGGATCGTCGGCAGGTCGATCACGCCCAGGGCCCGGACCGCCTCGATGTCCGAGGGATCCTCGATGCCGGCCTCCCTCATGGCCTCGCAGGTGCGCTGGATCGTGCGTCCGACCCCGGTTTCGCCGACGAACATATGATGCGCTTCTTCCGTCAGCATGAAACGGCAGGTGCGGCTCAGCGGATCGAAGCCGGATTGCGCCAGGCTTTCCAGCTGCATCTTGCCGTCGCGGTCGGTGAAGTAGGTGAACATGAAGAAGGACAGCCAGTCCGGCGTCGCCTCGTTGAAGGCGCCGAGCATGCGCGGCGCCTCGGCCGAGCCGGAGCGGCGCTGCAGCAGGCCGTCCGCCTCCTCGCGCCCATCGGCCCCGAAGTACTTGTGCAAGAGATAGACCATGGCCCAGAGGTGCCGCCCTTCCTCGACGTTGACCTGAAAGAGATTGCGCAGGTCATAGAGCGAGGGAGCGGTGGCGCCGAGATGACGCTGCTGTTCGACCGAAGCCGGTTCGGTGTCGCCCTGAATCACGATTAAACGGCGCAGCATGGCGCGGTACTCGCCGGGCACCTCCTGCCAGGCGGGCTCGCCGTAGTGCTCGCCGAAGGGAATCGTTCGGCCCTCCACCTGAGGCGCCAGCAGGATGCCCCAACGGTACTCCGGCATCTTGACATAGTCGAAGCGCGCCCAGCCCTTGGGATCGACGCTGACCGCCGTCCGCAGGTAGACCATCCGGTCCTGGAAACCCTCGGGCCCCAGGTTCTTCCACCAGTCGATGTAGCCGGGATGCCAGCGCTCGAGCGCCTTCAGCACGCGGCGGTCGCCGGACAATCCGACGTTGTTCGGAATCTGTGTGTCGTAGCTGACTTCGCCGGCAGTGAGCATCTCTACGTCTCCTCAAGTTGGCGGCTGCGGCGTCAGACGCGCCGCTTGTCGTAAGTGCCACGCAAACCGGTGCCGTATCGGCGCAGCGCGCCCTCTTCGCCGACCGCGTTGGGACGCTGGAAGATCCAGTTCTGCCAGGCGGTCAGCCGGCCGAAGATGCGTGTCTCCATGGTCTCGGGACCGGCGAAGCGCAGGTTCGCCTCCATACCGGTCAGAGCATCCGGCGAGAAGCTGGCGCGCTCTTCCAGGAAGATGCGCACCTCGTCGTCCCAATCGATGTCGTCGAAGGCGAAGGTCACCAGACCCAGATCCGCCGCCTGCTCCGCCGGCAGCGTCTGACCCACCTGTGCACGGGCAGCTTCCAGGCTGTCCGGCTCGCCCAGGAAACGCGTCTCCAGGCGGCTGAGATCGTTGGACATGGGGAAACGATCGAAGTTGACCGGCGTCAGGGTGAGCGTTGCCGGCGGACGGTTGTCTCCCTCGAAGCTACCCTCAGCCATGTAGCTGCGGTCGCAGGCGAAGGCGATCTCCGCAAGCATCCCGACAAAGCAGGATCCGGGTTCGATCAAGGCGACCAGGGAGCGGGAGGTAAGGTCGATCCGCTTCAGGACCCGCCTCCAGTAGAGCAGAATTTCCCTGGCCAGCCAGTGCGCGTCGTTCTCCAGAAGCAGCTTCTCGTGGGCCGCCACCAGAGACGGGTCGCCGGAGGTTCGGAATACGACCACACCCACGTCCAGCTCGTTGAGCCGCAGGTGCAGCAGGGCATCGTCGAGCTCGCGCGCGCACCGCAGCACCCAGGCTGCCGCCCCCTGCGCCTGCAGCGTTTCAACCGAGTCCGGCGCGGCTTCGCCGGGCCCGTGAATCTCGATGGTGGCGATGCCGCCGACGCGGTCGATGGCGACCGACAGAGTCGAGTAAACGACGCTATCCGGGCCGTCGAAACTGCGCTGCAACGGCGTCAGGGCGATGCCCTCGACCGCCGTCGGCCGGCTGCTCTTGCGGGCCACCTCTTTGGCGCGGGCGAGAACCGACTCCTCGAAGGCGGCGTTGGAGACCAATTCGTCGACAAGGCGCCACTCGCGAGCGCGCTGTCCCTTCACTCCCTCTTCCATGGCGCAGAAGACGTCGGCCCGGTCGCGGCGCACCTTGCGCTTATCCGTCACACGGGTCAGGCCGCCGGTTCCCGGCAGCACCGCCAGCAGAGGCACCTCCGGCAGCGCAACGCTGGAGGAGCCGTCGTCCGCCAGGATGATGTGATCGCAAGCCAAGGCCAGTTCGTAGCCGCCGCCCGCGCAGGCGCCCTGCACCGCGCAGATGTAGTGCTGGCCGGAGTCGGCGCCGGCCGCCTCCATGGTGTTGCGCGTCTCATTGGTGAACTTGCAGAAGTTCACCTTGTGGGCATGGGCGGCCCCAGCCAGCATGCGGATGTTCGCCCCGGCGCAGAACACCCGCTCCTTGCCCGAGCGCAGCACCACTGCCCGGACGGCGGGATGCTCGAAGCGCAGTCTCTGCACCGCATCGGCCAACTCGATATCGACGCCCAGATCGTAGGAATTCAGTTTCAGCTGATAGCCGTCGAAGAGACCACCGTCCTCGTCCACGTCCATAATCAACTGAGCAACCTCGCCATCGACCTCGATCCGCCAATGGCGGTAGCGCGACGGCTCGGTCTGAAAATCGATCACGGTCACCGGGTATCGCTCCCTTCCCATTCGCGCCAATGCATGAAGCAACATAATGCATTATCTGCGCGGATGCCAGTCAAAAACACCCGGCTGACCGCTTGTAGATTGAACACCTATCTATCTGATATAAAATAATTTATACCCCAAATCTAGCTATCATCCCAGATTAGTGCATTATAATGCCTCTTGGCTGAAGGCAGTTGCAACAAGAGACCAGACGATCGATCTCGGTGCCTTCCGCCTCCCGGGCCAGACTGCGCAAAGCGGCCGCCGCAAGGCCCGGTTCCACCCCGAGGATGAGCCGTCCACCGCCCGCTTCCTCAAAGCAGACTGCAGCGAGATGAAGCAAGCGCCGCGCCGCCTTGGGACGCTCGATTGCGCTCTTGAGACCGGCGTTGACGCCTTGGATGAGACCCTGCAGCACCTTCCTCTGCAGGCTGTTCGGCAAGCAGCGCATCCAGGCCGGCTCCCAAACCTCGTGTGCTTCCCAGAAGAACCCACCGGCCAGGAGATCGAAGCCGTAGAGGTAAGCGGCGCTGTCCGACCAGGCCTCGGGATCGAAGGCCTGGCGCGCCAGAGCCGCTGCCGCCAGAACGGGGCCCTCCTCGGGCCGATCGTTCAGGCCGGGCAGATGGCGTGCCTCCGGCAGCGGGAAGACAGACTGCAGTCGGAGGTCGGGCGCCATCGCAGGCCCTACAGGGTGGCGACCGCCGCCGCGTCGCCGATCCGCGTCAGCAGCGGCTCGCTCGCCTGCAGCGCACTGCGCTGCAGGTGCAGGCGCAAGCCTCGCAGGCCGCCCAGTTCCTCTCCGCCGCCGGCACGACCGGGGCCCCCGTGTACGCACTGCGGCATGACGATGGCATGGCCCGTATGGTTGCGTCCCACCTGCTCGTCGACGATCAGCAGACGCCCGTGCCAGGGCGCCAAGACCTGGAGCGTCTCGGCGGCGTAACTCGCATCGTTGCTGAAGAGGCTGACCGCCAACGACCCGCCGCCCCGCGCAGCCAGCGCCGGCGCCTCTGCCGGCTGGCAAGCCATCACCGTGGCGCAGGGGCCGAAGACCTCGGTTTCGTGAACCAGCCGGGCCGCCATCGGATCGGCACAGTGCAGCAACGTGGGCGCCAGGAAACTTCCCTGCTGCGGATCGGCGCCGGCGATCTCTTTCGGAGCGCCGCCGCCGCAGAGCGTCCGCGTCTCGGTCGAGAGGCCGGCGAGGCCGGCGCACGCGGCTTTCCGCTGCGCCTCGTTGACCAGCGGCCCCATGCGCACGCCCTCGGCCGCAGGATCGCCGACAGTGACGGTCGAGAGCCGGGCGACCACGGCGTCCTGAAAGGCACCGACGATCGCCGCCGGCACCAGAATCCGGCGGATGTTGGTGCAGAGCTGGCCCGCCTTGACCGTCAGCGCCTTCACGACCTCGCGCACGGCAAGATCGAAGAGCGGAGAGTCGGGAGAAACGTCCGGTCCCAAGATGGTGGCGTTGATGCTGTCGGCCTCGATGGAGAGACGCGGCGCCCGTTCAAGCACCGCCGGATGCGCCCGCAGGGCGGCACCGGTTTCCGCCGAGCCGGTGAAGGCCAGGGAGTCCATCGGTTGCAGCGCGGCAGTCAGCGCAGCGCCATCGCCGCAAAGCAGGTTGAGCGCGCCTTCGGGGACCACCTGCGCCGCCGCCACGTCGCGCATCATCTCCACCGCGAGCCAGGCCGTGGCAGTTGCCGGCTTCGACAGGTTAGGCACGCCGGCAAGCAGGGCGACGGCCGCCTTCTCCCACAAACCCCAGGCAGGAAAGTTGAAGGCGTTGATGTGAAGCGAGACGCCGGGACGGCTGTTCCAGACATGGCGAGCAAAGAACACCGGCTCGCGTGCCAGCTGCTCCCGGCCGGGCTCGATGATGGTGCGGGCATCGCCAA
>JANQPZ010000129.1 GCA_028285215.1 Rhodovibrionaceae bacterium
GGGCGAGCGCTGCGGCAACGCCAACCTCTGTGCGCTGATCCCGACCTTCGCCCTGAAGACGGATTACGAGGTCGGCGTCGACGCCCCGCGGCTGGTGCAGTTGACCTCGGTTTCGCGCCTGCTCGACGAACGCCTCAACCGTCCGGCCGATCCCGCGGCCGCCTACGTCGGCGCTCGCGCCTTCGCCCACAAGGGCGGGCTGCATGTCTCCGCCGTCGCCAAGGACCCCAGGACCTACGAGCATATCGAACCGGGCCTGGTCGGCAACGAACGGCATATCGTAGTGTCGGATCAAGCCGGTCGCTCCAATATCTTGGCGCGCTTTTCTGAGATCGGACTCGAAGTAGATGCGGACGATCCGAAGGTCGCCGCCCTGGTCGAGGAAGTGAAGGCGCGCGAGTTCCAGGGCTTCGCCTATGACGGTGCGGAAGCCTCCTTCGAGCTGCTGGCGCGCCGGGCCTTGGGGCAGGTGCCCGACTACTTCGAACTGCAGCGCTTCCGGGTGATGGACGACCGCCGTTGGAACGCGCGCGGCGAGCTGGTGACGGAATCGGAGGCCACGGTGACCCTGGAGGTGGCCGGCCGGCAGATGATGACGGTGTCCAACGGAAACGGGCCCGTGGATGCGCTGGACAAGGCCCTGCGCAAGGCCCTGCTGCCGACCTATCCGCAGCTCGAGTCCATGCGCCTGACCGACTACAAGGTGCGCATCCTGACACCCCAGGCCGGGACGGAGGCGGTCACCCGCGTGATGATCGAGAGTGCCGGGCGCAACGGCCGCTGGACCACGGTCGGCGTTTCAACCAATGTCATAGATGCTTCCTGTAAAGCCCTGATAGACAGTATCTTTTGGAAGCTTCGGCGTGAGGGCTTGAAGGAGCCGGGCGTCGGATAATGGCCGGGACGAATTCGCGCGAGATCACGGACCTGCCGCCGGCGCCGGCGGTGATTCTGGTGGCCCCGCAGTTGGGCGAGAACATCGGCATGACCGCCCGCGCCATGCTGAACTGCGGGCTGACCGACCTGCGCCTCGTGGCCCCGAAGCAGGGCTGGCCGAACCCCAAGGCCACGGCCGCGGCCTCCGGCGCCGACCGGGTGCTCGAGACGGCCCGCGTCTATCCGACCACCCGCGCGGCCGTGGCCGACCTGCAGCGGGTCTATGCCACCACCGCGCGGCCGCGCGGCCTGGTCAAGGAGGTGCTGACCCCGCGCGCCGCCGCCGCCGCCCAGCGGTCCGAGATGGCGGCCGGCCAAGGCGTCGGCCTGCTGTTCGGGCCGGAGCGCACAGGGCTGGAGAACGACGACATCGCCCTGGCCGACGTCATCGTCACGGCGCCGCTCAATCCCGGCTACAGCTCGCTCAACCTCGCCCAGGCCGTCCTGCTGGTCGGCTACGAATGGTGGACGGCGGGCGACGCCACGCCGGACCGGCAGCTCGATCACGGCGACAGCGGCCCGGCCGACAAGACCGACCTCTTCGGCTATCTCGACCGCCTGGACGCGGCGCTGGACAAGCTCGGTTTCTATCACCCGCCGGAGAAACGCCCCGGCATGCGCCGTAACGTCCACGCGATCTTCCAACGCGCCCGGCTCAGCGGACAGGAGGTGCGGACCCTGCAGGGCATCCTCTCCGCCTTCCTGGGCGCGAAGCTGAAGCGAGGACCGGAGGCGCTGGCGGCGAAGCAAACAGGCGAAGAAAATACTTGAGGGCTTAATTCTAAAAATCTGATTTTAAATAATTTTTTGAGATAGAACAGCAGTGCTGTACTCAACCGTCAAAGCAAGCTGCCGACGTCTCGACTGTGGGGGCCACCTCTTCGTTCCGGATGAAGGCCTGGCTGCGGATCGGTCATTGACCGACTGTTCGGTGAGAGTCCCTGCCCATCCTGTTGAAAGACAAGGGTAAAACGCGCGCTCTTAAAGCAGTCCGAAATGCACCTCGACCGGCGTGCAGTCCTGTCCGTTGATCGGAAGGATGTCCTGCGGACAGGCGGACATCGCAACGACGCAGTCCATCTCGGCACGCAGCACCACATGGTCGCCGGGCTTGCTGACCGTGGGATAGAAGCCGACGCCGCCCTCGGCCAGGATCGGGATGTTCATCCAGAGATTCAGGGGGCTCGGCACCTCGCGCACCCGCAGGCCGATGGCCTTGGTGGCCATGCGCAGGTTGTCGGCGCAGTTGTCGTGGTAGCCCTCGACGCCCAGCGTGCGGTAGCGCCAGAGATCGCAGGCCGCAATCAGCGTATCGTGCACGCCCGGCGAGCTGTCCTCCTCCAGCACCAGAATCGGACGGCGTCGGTTGGTCGCCAGCTCGTCGCCGGGGCGCGGCACCAGCCGGCCAATCCAGGCGCGCAGGTGCTCCATCGAGAGGAACTCGGCCGGATCCTCGGCCGAGAAGGCCCAGGTGTCGCAGACCTGGGTGCCGTGGGTGTTGACGATCTTCAGCCGCTCGCCCTTGTGCAGTCTGACGGCGCGTCCCTGGCGGGCGGGCACGCTGTAGAGTTGCCCCGGCTCCGGGCGGCCGTCGGGCGAGATCGGGTCGTCCAGGGTCGCGTTCCGACCGTCTTCGTCGCCGTTGTCGCCGACCTCGGGAAAGGCGTGCATCCGTGACTCACTCCCCAGCCTGGTATCCAAGCGACGAGTCTGCCGATTTCACTGCGCCCTGCAAGCGCTCTCGCCGGCGCCGTCGTTGCCCCAGGGCCTCGCCGAGCCCCTGGCCCAGCAGCGCCGTGAAGACCAGGGCTCCGCCAAGCAGCGCCCAGCGGCTCGGTACCTCGGCCAGGAACGCCCAGACGATCAGAGGGCCCAGCACCGCCTCCAGCAGCAGCATCAGGCTGACCACCGGGCTGGGCGCGAAGCGCGGCGCCGTGGTGATCAGCGCGAAGGCGCAGGCGACCATCAGCCCCATGGCGACCTGCCAGCCGAAGCTGACGCTGTCCATGGCGAGCGGGCTGGCGAACCAGACCATCAGAAAGGCCGAGAAGTAGCCGGCCAGCACCATGGAGGGCAGCGAGGTGACCTCGCGCCGGTGGCGCACGACGGTGAAGGCCCCGCCCAGGGCGACCGCCACGGCTAGGGCACAGAGGTTGCCGAGCAGGGGATTCGGTCCGACCGCCCCGCTGGCTCCCTCGGCAGTTCCTCCGCCGCCCAGCAGCCCCGCCTCGCCGCCGAAGATCACGGCCATCCCGGCGAAGGCGCCCGCAATGGCGAGCCAGGTCCGCCGGTCGGTCGCCTCCCCCAGGAAGATCCGCGAGAAGAGCGCTGCGAAGAGCGGCGCCGTCGCGACGATCATCAGCACGTTGGCCACGCCGGTGTTTGCCACGGCGAAGACGAAGCCGATCTGATTGACCGAGAACAGCAGCGCGGCCAGCAGGCCGGCCGGGCCCAGGTGGCGCAGCTTGCCGAACCAGCCAGGGCCTTCGGCCACGGCGTAGAGCACCAGGATGTTGGTGGCCACCAGCAGGTTCCGCCAGAAGGCGATGGTGAAGGCGTCGGCCTCGATCACCCGCAGCAGGAGCGTATCCGGCGAGAGGATCAGCACCCCCAGCGCCGCCATCGCCATGCCCTGCAGATGGGGAGAAGCCATGCGGAGCGTCGCGCCGCGCGGCTATTGCTGTGCGGCCGTCTTCTGGCCCTGCACGGAAAAGAAGGAGTCGGCTTGATAGTAGGGCGGCAGATCGAAGACGCCCGCCTCCAGCCGGCAGGAGCGGGTGGGGCGGCCGCGTACCACCTCGCCGGTGAAGCGCGAGAGCACCTTGCATTTGACCAGCGGCCAGGCGTCGGCGGCCGTGTACTCGGCGATGAAGAGGCGGCGCGGAGTCTGCCCCAGGTTCGGGCCGGAGCCGTGCAGGGCCATGGCATGCATCAGGCAGACGTCGCCGGCCTTGCCGACCACCGGCAGCGATGTGGGCGCCAGATCCGCGGCCAGGTCCCTGTCGATGGCGCCGACGAACTGGCCGTTCTGGAAGTGGTCGTAGAACTGCCGATGACTGCCGGGGATGACGCGCAGGCAGCCGTTGGTCTCGTCCATGTCGTCCAGCAGCAGCAGGGCCGTGATCTGGTCGCTGTTGGTGTGCGGCTCGAAGGCATGGTCGCTGTGGAAGTCCACATGCGTGGACATGCCCGGCAGCTTCACGTTGAGCTTGCAGTGATGAAACTTCACGTCCGGGCCGATCAGTTCCGCCAGCATGTCGACGAAGGGGGCGTCGCGAATGGCCTCCTCGTAGGCCTCCGAGATGTCGCAGGGGTTCATCACCCGGCGCAGGCGCGGCGCTTCCCGGCTGTGCCCCTTCTCCAGATCGAAACGGGCCTTGCCGTTTTCCGTCGTCCCGTAGTTCTCGCTGTGTCCGCGGCTGTCCTCGATCCAGTCGTCGAGCTGTGCGCAGAGCGCGGCCAGGGCCGCCGGGCCGACGCCGCCGGGCAGGGTCACGAAGCCCTGGGTGCGGTAGGCCTCGATCAGGTCGGGGGTGAGCAAGCTGGGCATGGCGGGAGCCTCGATCCGATGGTTGCCCCAAGAGCGGCCGCGAAAGGCGGCCCAGAAGGACGCCTTTTCGGAAAAGCAGCCGCTCCCCTTGATCCTATCCGGAGTTCGGCGCATTTGACAGCGGCGCGGAAAGAGGTATAACCGCGCGCTTTACTTCCTGGGAATGCGGGACGGCCTTGGCGTAGACGGCCGTGCCCCGCCCGATGCCTCGGACCGAGTGTCCGGAGGCTGCGGGACTACCGGGACAAGACGAACCCGCCGGGCCGGATCGGGCCCGAGCAACAACGGAGCCTCCAAAGATGGGCAAGCGCCTGCAGTCCAAGTACAAGATCAACCGCCGTTTGGGCGAGAACCTCTGGGGTCGCCCCAAGTCGCCGATCAACCGCCGCGAATACGGCCCCGGCCAGCACGGCCAGCGCCGCAAGAAGCCGACCGACTTCGGCATCCAGCTCTCGGCCAAGCAGAAGCTGAAGGGCTACTACGGCAACATCGGCGAGAAGCAGTTCCGCCGCTACTTCGATACCGCCACCAACCGCAAGGGCGATACCGGCGAGAACCTGATCGACCTGCTGGAGCGCCGCCTCGATGCCGTGATCTACCGCGCCAAGTTCGTGCCGACGGTCTTCGCGGCCCGCCAGTTCGTCAACCACGGCCACGTGACGGTCAACGGCAAGCGCGTCACCATCCCCAGCTACACGCTGCGCGACGGCGACGTGGTGCAGGTGCGCGAGAAGTCCCGCGAGATCCCGATGGTTCTGGAAGCCACCTCCTCGGCCGAGCGCGACGTGCCCGACTACGTCGAGGTCGACAACAGCAAGATGAGCGTCAAGTTCGTGCGCGGGCCCAAGCTGGCCGATGTGCCTTATCCGGTGCAGATGGAGCCGAAGCTGGTCATCGAGTACTACTCGCGCTGATCCCAGCTCTGCTGCACGGAGTTTAGCGATGGGCGGTCCCGGGTTTTGCTTTGCCGCTCCAGCGCGGGACCAACAGCCTGTTGGGGGATGGTCTGAGCCTCGGCTATAGGAAACATCCACACCTATTTTCGATGTGACTTCTCCGAGGGCGTGTTTCCTTGCGTCGTTCTGTGGGTGTCTTGACCGATCCGGCCGTTGTCGTCCGACTGATCACAAGTCTTTCCGCGCCGCGCCGCGTCCGGCCCAGGCCAAACCGGCCGTCTGGATCATTGCCGGCGTGACCGCTGATTCGGCCGGCGTCGGCGTCATCTACGACACGCTCCAGGCCGATAAGAACCGCCACTACCTGCGGGCCGGTGTCGGCGCTTTCGATCTGGTCGACGACGAAGATCAAGCCGTCGAAGGCCGCCTCGAGTACTCGCCGGCGTGGAGCGTCTACCGTTTCCGTCCCGTGATCGGCGTGGCGGCGACCAACGACGGCGGCGCCATCTTCCACGCCTCCAGTGCCCACGACTTTGTCCTGCCCTACGAGCACGTCTACGTCTGGTTCGAGACGGGGCCAGCGCTTTATTTCGACGGCGACGGCAAGGACCTTGGCAGCAACCCGGTCCTGCGCTCCGGCTTCGAGGTCGGCATTCCGCACCGAGGGCGGCTGGCGGCTCGGCGCCAGCTTCCACCACATGAGCCACGGCGGCATCTTCGGCGACGAAAACCCGGGCACTGAAATGATTGCCCTCAACGTCTCGGTTCAGTTCTAGGACCTAACGTAGTTTGCTTCGCTGCCTGCGCGGCCAAGTCTGGCCGAGAGGGTTTCGCAGTCCGGCGTTGCCGAGCATCGTTCTGGCGCGGAGTGGCATTCTGGTTTCGTGTTTTCAAGCTGTCGGCAAGTGAGTGTCGAGAGACGTTCGGTGCCATATCGGAAAGAGCTACGAAAACTCTGGAGTGGTGGTATGGCAGAGAAGTCGCATCTCGAAATTGAGTGCCATTCTTCGTCGACTTCGAGACAGGCATGTTACATCGATAAAAGCTTCAGTTGTGCCGTCATAAATTTGAACAACAAAGACGAAGAGGAATTCTCCTATACGCTAAAGGCGCACAGATTTTGTTTCAATATCTCCGGCAGAACAAAGAAAACCGAGATATTTCACGGACGCCACCAGACTTTCAAGGGCGCGGACGTCCCCGAAATGCTGACGCTTCTGCCTGCAAATCTGGAGAGAAGATCCATTCTAACGAACACCGATATGGGGTTCGTTAGATTCGAGATCTGCAATACCCATTTCCGCAAGCTCGCCGAATCGATCTTCGGTCCAAAAGGCTCCTTCAGCATTAGACCGATCGACAATGGGAGAAACTCCAGACTCCGCCGGCTTGCGCTCGAGATGAAGCAGCGTTTAGCTGCCGAGGCTGATCCCTTGTGCTTCGAGCTTCTTGCGGCACAGTTCACCCATACCGTTTTGACGATGAACGGCCTTCGCGCAAAGTCGCAGAGTGTGTGGGGATTGGATGTTCGCGCGCTGATGCGTGTCCGGGATTACGTAGATGCGCACCTGCGAGAGACCATCAGGTTGGAGCCGTTGGCTGCGGTCGCTGGTCTTGGCCCTGCACCCTTCATTCGGGCATTTCGGACCAGTACCGGCCGAACGCCGTATCAATTCGTGACGCAGGCGCGCATCTCCAGGGCAAAGGAGTTCATTGATGTTGGCGATCGGTCGCTGTCCGAAATCGCCATGGCTGTCGGGTACACGACACCCAGTCAGTTCAGTTCCGCTTTCCGCTCGCAGACCGGCATGACGCCCTCCGCCTATCGCAGGGCTTCGAACGCCGGCTGATCGGTCAAGATTCCGACAGCGGGTCGTTGGCCTTCACACTAAATCCGCCCCGTACCCGGAACGCGGAGGCGCACCTGATCGCCGGAGGTTTCTCAAGGCAGGGATCGCGGTCCCGCTCCGAGTGAAGGCGTCTTCGACTCAATCGGCGGAATGGAGGCGAGAGGGAAACTGAGATGGCTTCAATGGAAGGCAAGGTTGCGTTGATAACCGGCGGCAGTTCGGGGATCGGACAAGCGAGCGCCGTCGCGCTGGCCCGGGAGGGGGTAAAGACAGTCATCAGCGGTCGCAGCGCAGCCGGGCTTCGAGAGACCGCTGCGCTTATAGAGACCGCCGGCGGCGAGGCGCACAGCCTTGAAGCCGATCTCATGGATCCTGCGAGCGTCGAGCGGCTTGTCTCGGAGGCAGCCACCGCCTTCGGTCGTCTCGACTACGTGGTGAACAACGCCGGCACGCAAGGCGAAGTTAATGTCGTCGCCGATCAGCGCCTGGAGAGCTATGAACAGGTGTTCGCCACCAACGTTCGCGCGCCCTTCCTCATCATGAAGTATGCCATCCCGCATCTGCTGGAACAGGGTGGCGGCGCCATCGTCAATCTTGCTTCCGGCGGCGGTCTTGTGGGTGTGCCGGGCGCCTCCCTCTACTGTGCGTCCAAGCATGCCGTCATGGGGCTGACGAAGGTCGCCGCGATTGACTATGCCAAACAGGGCATTCGCGTGAACGCGGTCAATCCCGGCGGCGTCGACACGCCCATGCTGCGCAAATTCTTCGACTCCATCCCCGATGAGGCGCAGCGCAAGGCGGCGCGCGCGGGCTTCGACGCAAGCCATCCCAACGGCCGGATCGCGACCGCCGAGGAGATTGCCGACGCTGTGGTCTTTCTCTGCTCCGACAAGGCCTCGAACATCGTCGGTATCGCCCTTCCCGTCGACGGCGGTTATGTCGCCGCCTGACGTGCCCAAGGCTTAGTTGAGGAGAATGGAGTCATGACGAGTTCGGAGTTGATCGTCACAGACCTTCTCGAAGCTCTGCCGGGCAGAGAGGAGGAGGTTCGTCGGAAGCTGCTCGCCGTTACTGAGGGGGAGCGCCGGGTCGGGCCGAGCTTCGGTCTCACACGCTTCGACTTGCACCGGAACACGGCCAAACCATCGCAGTTTCTGCTCTATGAGATCTGGGCCTCCAAGGACGGTTTCGAGGAATATCATCGGACGCATCGCCCGCCGGAACTCTCGTCCTTTCTCGAAGAGGCGGGACGTCTTCTGACTGAAGCGCCAGAGGACGTCAGCCAGAAATGGAAGATGATCAGCACGCCGGCCGAGAACCAGGCCTCCTTCGTGGCGACGGCGTTTCTGGACGCCCTCGCGATTTCCGACGCCGATGCCATCGCGGCACTGTGGGCCGACGACGCCTGTCTCGAATTCCCGTTCGCCCCCGAGGGATTTCCTGAGAGTGTGAAGGGCCAACCTGCTATTGAGACGTATTTTCGCGACGCTCTGGAGGTCGTGACGCCGATCGCCTACCCGAACCGCGTCGTCACGCCGCTCGCGGACTCGAATGCCTGCGTCATCGAGTTCGACAGCCAACTGACCGTCGGGGACGACCCGACCGTTCAGGAAAACAGCTACATCACGATTGTCCGTGTCCGTGACGGAAAGATCGTCCTCTTCAAGGAACACTATGACTCCGTGAAGCGGGTCGCGGGTTTCCCATCGGCAGATGACATCGCGGGTGACGTTGCATCCGCCCATACGGTGAGTGTCAGTCTCCGCGCGCGCGAAGGCGCGGCCGACGATCTCGCCGCACTCATGGCGGAGATCCGCGTCCGTGCGGCGAAGGATGACGGATGCCGGTTCTATCGCG
Source organism: Rhodovibrionaceae bacterium (assembly GCA_028285215.1). GTDB lineage: Bacteria > Pseudomonadota > Alphaproteobacteria > Kiloniellales > DSM-21159 > Algihabitans. Next base: position 9,090 of record JANQPZ010000129.1, read on the forward strand.
TCTTTCGCGACCAAGCCGATCCCGCACAGTTCGTGATCTTCGAGGCCTGGGACACGGAGGACGCCTTTGCCGCCCATATGGCTGCGGACTGGGTGGCCGAGGTCAACCGGAAGATCGCTCAAATCACCGAAGGTAAGACTACGGCTCTGTCGCTCGTCGAAATTTAGCAGACGAAACCTGAAGAGAATCGCAGGCGGGCACGCGGGCTCATGCCTGCCGTTAGTGTCACGGGTTCTATCGGAAGTGGCACGCGCGAGCTTGCTCATCTTCTGCGGACCAGTCCGAACGCCATGGGAATTCCAGTCGCAATCGGCGCCTGCCGAGGGGCTTTGCACAGGTTGCGTTCGATCACGCCACGAACTCTCAACCTCGCCAGCCAAAGGAGACAGATATGTCTGAAGGCTTCAAAGGAAGAACTGCGCTAATTACAGGCGCCACAACTGGGATGGGGCGCGCTGTCGCGCTGGCGCTCGGTGAACGTGGCGCCAACGTCGTTATTGCCGCACGTCGTGAGAAGGAAGGCGCCAAAGCCGTGACAGACGTCGAAGCCGCCGGCGGTCAGGGTTTGTTCGTGCGCACCGACGTTACCATCGAGGCAGAAGCCAAAGCCATGGTCGATCGAACCGTTGAGCGCTTCGGCAGCCTCGATTTCGTTTTCAATAACGCCGGCTCCGGCGTGAATACGCCGATTGCGAAGATGACAACGGCTGAATGGGACCAGGACATCGCCGTCAATCTGACGGGTACCTTCTACGGCCTTAAAGCACAGATGCCGGTGATGGAGACGACCGGCGGTTCGATCGTGAACATGAGTTCACAAACCGCGAGCTACGCGTCCCCAGGCTACGGCGCCTATGCAGCTGCGAAAGCCGGTGTCGAAGCGCTGACACGCGTCGCTGCGATCGAGGGCGCCGAGAAGAACATTCGCGTCAACTCCGTCGCGCCCGGTGTGATCAATACCGACATCCTGAAAACCGTACCGCCAGAACTTCTCGAGGTTCTGAAATCCCGAATCCCCATGAAACGGCCAGGCGAGATCGATGAAGTGGCGAACCTCGTCCTGTTCCTTATGTCGCCGGCGTCGAGCTTCGTCACGGGGCAGAACATTCTCGTCGAAGGCGGCTTCACCAAGGGATTGAGTTTCTAGCTTGGCCATCTGCGGCTGGCGATTTCAGGATGGATTCGGGAGAAGTCGATGACGACGGCAGAACTTGCGGTGCGCTTTTTGAAAGCCCTTGAAACGCGTGATGTGGACCAGGTCATGCCGCTTTGGAATGAAAACGGTACGATGGAGTTTCCGTACGTGCCTGAAGGCTCTCCGAGCCGCTTTGAAGGCGCTGATGCGATCCGCGCCACGCTTGCCAGCGCTTTCATTCAGCGGACCAGGGTGTCCTTCTTTGAAGTCGCCGCCTATCAGGCGGAAGACTCCAATCTCGCGTTTATCGAGTTTAAGGGAGACATGAGGCTGCAGAGCGGCGCGCACTACAACAACACTTACATTGCCAAGGCGGAGGCGCGGGGCGGCAAACTTTTTTACTTCAAGGAGTTCTTCAATCCGCTCGTCGATCTTGCCGCCGGAAACCCGCGCGCCGCCGAAAACGAGTGACTGAAAGCAAGACCGGTCTCGTTAACGTCACCTTTGCACTGTCGGTACCCATGAAGGAGGCCGGCGCTCCGGTGAACACAGTCCGCTCCGGCTCCACCGTGACGCACGGCTGCAAGGATCGGCTGTTGTTTGACCGCCAAGTTTCAAACCCCCATCGTTCGGGAGGCCAGTACCTCGATCCCCGTGCTGCGAATGGTTGCCGCTGGGGTGGGCACAGTGTCCTACGTGCCGTCCTTTGGCCGTTCTACTGCGGACTGTTCTCTCGACCTTACAGCGGTCCTTGTCGCACCGGCTGCCGCCGGCCGATCACCACTCCGCCGTGGGCGGCCGGGACGCTCTGCATTGCCCAGATGGTCCGCTCACCCTCGGTCATGCCGACAGGGGCAAAGCACAAGACGTCGAAAGCGAAGCCGCGGCTGCTCCAGTCGTAGGACAGCCTGCTCTGTTGCGTCAGCCGATACCATAAGATCCGCCGACGCGGGGCCGGGAGACCGGTCCCGCGTTTTGCTATTGGCCAGCGCGACGTTGCAGCGTCGAGGGCGCTTCGGCTATACGAGTTTTCGGCGTGAAATTCGCCGCAGTCTAGAGCAGGGTCGCCTTAGGTGGAATCGCTTTGGCGATCCCACCTAAGGCGTGAATCCTGCTCTCGTTATGGATCTGGAGCGCAGTATTTGGGGGGTGTCCGTGTTGCGTCCTGTCGTTCTTCTCGCCGGCCTGGCGGTTCTTGCCGGGCTGGCTACACCCCAGCGCGCCGAAGCCGATCCGGCCGTTTGGTGGATCACCGCCGTCGCGGCGGCCTCCGTCGGTGCCGGCGTGATCTACGATCCGCCCCAGGCCGACAAGGACCGGCAGTATCTGCGGGCCGGCGTCGGCGCCTTCGACCTGATCGACGACGACGATCAAGCCGTCGAAGGCCGTCTCGACTACATGCCGGCCTGGCAATTCTATCGGTTTCGCCCGCTGATCGGCGCGGCGGCCACGGGCGACGGCAGTGCCATCCTGCACGCCTCGATCGCGCACGATCTCGTGCTGCCCTACGAGCACTTCTATGTCTGGTTCGAAATCGGCCCGGCGCTCTACATCGAGGGTGACGGCAAGGATCTAGGCAGCAACGGGGTTCTGCGGTCGGGCTTCGAGGTCGGCTTTCGCACGGAGGGCGGCTGGCGGATCGGCGGCAGTTTCCATCACATGAGTCACGGCGGTCTGCTCGGCGACGACAACCCCGGAACCGAGATGGTCGCCCTGAACGTCTGGGTGCCCTTCTAGAGCAGGATCGCCTTAGGTGGAATCGCTCTGGCGATCCCGCCTAAGGCGTGAATCCTACTCTCGTGATAGGTTTAGAGAGCGATTCACGTCTCAGGTGGAAGCGAAACGCTTCCACCTGAGACGATCGCGCTCTAAAACGCTGGTCCCAGGTTTGCTGCGGTGCGGCCCCAAGACGCGCTCTGGGCTCAGTGCTTGAATTTCCGCACGCCCTTGGCAATCGCGTTGACGGCGCCTGTCGGTAGATGCTCGCGGATCCCTGCCTTGACGCGGTGCGTGATCGAACGCTTGTCGTGCTCGGTCACCGGCGCCCACTCCACAAAGTTGGTGTAGCCGATATCGGCCTGCGTCTCATCGGTCGTGTACTGATAGATGGCCAGAGAATTGCGGCGCACGCCTTGCGGGCAGGTCAGCGGGCGCGGGTGGCCGTGAAAGCTCTTGGCGCCGGTGTAGAAGACGGCGAGACGGTTGAACAGCGGGGCGATCTTCGTGACGCACTCTTGCGCCTTGCCGTCTTTTTCGCTCCAGAGTTCGAGATGGCCTCCCCATGCTTCGTCCCAGTCCGGCGTGCAGTAGTAGAGACAGTTGATGACTTGGCGCAGATCCTTGTTCGGGTGGCGTGAGGCGTCCAGGTGGATCATGAGGCGCCCGCCGGGGCCGGTCGAGTGCAGCCCGCAGCCGTGGAAACTCGGGTCAGGCTGAAGGTGGCTGAGACCCGTCAGGCGGCTGACGAAGTCCATGAAGATGCCCGACTGAAAGCCGTACATGACATGTCGAATGTACGGCGGCATCTTCTGTTCGTCGGACGTCGAAAGCTTCTCGATCTTGGGGTCTTTGGTGTGCTTCGTGTCGCCCGGCCCAGCCAAGCGCCAGTCGATATCGAAGGGTCCCGGGAAGCTGTGGGCGATCCTCATCGCCACGTCTTCCGGCAAGAAGTTGTCGATGGCGACGTGCGGAAACGGTTCTGCCTGCCGAAACGCCTCCGCATGTTCTCTCGCGAGCGCGCGCAGATGCTCTCGCGAGAAGTAAAACGGCTTGATCCCGGTATCCGCGGCGCCCGCCGCCTCCAGAATGGTAACCGACATTCGGTGAATCCCCCTGCGTGTTTTTCTGCCTTCATAAGGCATTATAAGTTGCAGTGCATGCGAATGAAAGAAATATGGGAATTGCTATAAAATTGATGCTTTCTGCGGTGCAGCCCGAAACCCCGAGACGGCGGACCTAGAGCGCGATCCCACCTAAGGCGATCCTGCTCTAAAGCGCCTTGCTGACGGAGTTGCCGCCGTCGACCAGGAATGCGGTGCCGGTGACGAAGCTCGAGCGGTCGGACGCCAGGAAGAGGGCTGCCTCGGCGATTTCCTCGGGCGCGGCCATGCGCTTGAGTGCGTGCAGTCCTTCGATGGCCTTCAGCTGTTCGACGTCCTCGCCCGCCATGGCGGTTCTCGTTCCGCCCGGCAGGAGCGCGTTGGCCCGAATCCCCTGGGGGCCGTGCTCGACCGCCAGGACCTGTGCCAGGCCGATCAAGCCGGCCTTGCTGGCGGCATAGGCGCCCATTCCGGGCAAGCCGATCGTGTGTCCGACGAAGGTCGAGGTGAAGATGATCGAGCCGGCGCCGCGGTCCTGCAGAACCGGGATCTGGTGCTTGGCGGCATAGAAGGCGCTGGTCAGGTTCGTTGCGACCACCTCCTGCCAGGTCTGCGCCGTCATGGCGGGGACCGGTCCCAGCGCGCCGAGCGTGCCCGCATTGTTGAAGCCGACGTCCAGCCCGCCGAAGGTGCCTTGCGCAAGGGCCACCAGTTCAGCGGCGTAGGCCTCTTGCCGAACGTCTCCCGCAAGCGCGACCGCCGTGCCGCCGTCGCCCTCGATCTCGGAAACCACCTCGTCCAGAAGCGCCTGCCGGCGGGCGCCCAGCACGACCCTCGCGCCTTCTCGCGCGAAGAGGAGGGCGGCCGCCCGGCCGATGCCGCTGCTTGCCCCCGTGATGATCGCGGTCTTGTCCTGCAATCGCATCTGCTGCTCCCGGCCAATCCTCGTTTGGCCGGATAGCAACTCCGGTCCGGCGCGGGCCATCCGGTTCTTGCGGCGCGCGCGCTCTGTCGGGAGGGGCAGGCGCCGAATGCCTTCAGGGGGCCGAACGCCGCACCGGTTGTTGTCGTCCGATGGCGACCAGGCCCACCACCAGGACGGCGAAGACCAGGGTGGCGGGCGTGATGGGCTCGGCCAGCAGCAGGGCCGCGGCGATCAGCGTCAGGAAGGGCTGCAGGAGCTGCACCTGGCCGACCCGTGCCACGCCGCCTAGCGCGAGGCCGCGGTACCAGACGAAGAAACCGGCGAGCTGGCTGACCAGCGCCACGTAGAAGAAGCCGGCCCAGGCGCCGACGCCGGCCGCCTTCGGCGGCGCGACGGCCCAGCTGACCGCGGCGGCGGGCAGCATCACCGGCAGGGACAGCACCAGCGCCCAGCAGATCACCGCCCAGCCCGGCAGATGCCGGGACAGGCGCGCACCGGAGGCGTAGCCGAGCCCCGCCGCCACGACGGCGAGGAGCAGGGCCAGGTCGCCGAGCGTCAAACCGATCGACAGACCTGCGCCGCGCCCCATCGCAGAGCCCTCCGTCGGAGCCGGCGCCTCGAGCAAGGCAAAGGTCACCACGGCGG
>JANQPZ010000142.1 GCA_028285215.1 Rhodovibrionaceae bacterium
CACCAGGTAGACGACCAGCCAGGGCAGCACGACCTGATAGGCCCGGGCATCCGTCCATAGGACCACGCCCCAGAGAGCGGCAAGCCATCCGGCGTGCAGAGCCACGATCAGCGGATAGTGACCCGCCGCGACCTCCACGGCGCCCTGTTGCAGCAGCCGCCGCGTGTTGCGCGCCGAGAGGCCCAGTTCCAGGACACGTTGCAGCGTGACCAGCGACAGCAGCAGCGCCCCTTCAGGCATTGCCGTAAACCGGCAGCATCGCAGCCGTGAAACCGGGCCCCAAGGCAGTCAGCAGCAGGGCGCCCTGCCTCGGGGCGTCGAGAACCTGCTTCAGGACGAAGAGCACCGTCGGCGAGGACATGTTGCCGTAGTGCCGCAGCACCTCGCGCTCGTGATCCAACGTACCGTCGGGCAGCTCGAGCGCGTACTCCAGGGCCTGTACGACCTTGGCGCCGCCCGGGTGGCAGACGAAGCGCGCGATTCCCGAGCGCGCCAGTCCGAGACCGTCCAGGCCAGCTTCGACCGCCGGAGCGAAATGCGTGCAGAGGAACGCCGGAATGGAACGGTCGAAGACCACCCCGAAGCCGTCGTCGTGAATGTCCCACCCCATGATGCGCAGGGTCTCGGGCCAGGTGAACTCCGTGCCGGACCCCAGGACGACCCCTGTTCCGCTTGTGGAGAGACACACCGCGGCGGCACCGTCGCCGAACAGCATCGTCGCGATCACATCCGCCTTCCGGGGACGCTCGCGGCGAAACGCCAGCGTGCAGGTCTCGACGGCGACGAACAGCACGTTCGATCCCGGACGCGAGGCGGCCAGGCGCTGCGCGACGGAAAGACCGCTGACCCCGCCGGCGCAACCGAGCCCGAACAGCGGCACGCGCTGCACGTCTCGCCGCAAGCCCAGCCGGTCAAGGGCCAGGGCATCCAGCGTCGGCGTTACGATCCCGGTGGTCGAGACCGTCACCACGGTGTCGATCTCCGAGGCGTCGAGTTCGGCGGCCACCAGGGCCCGCTGCACAGCCTCGCAGAGCAACGCTGTCGCAGCCTGCTGAAACAAGGCCATGCGGTCCCGCCAGCCACCGGGGCGGGCGAACCACTCCAGGGGTGCCACGGAGTAGCGGGTCTCGATCCCGGTGTTGCGAAAGCTCGCCGCCAGCCGATCGAAGTCTGGGAAACGGTCGCGCAGGAGGCCGCCGGCCACCTCGGCAACATCGGCCTGAGCGAAGCGATAGGGTGGCACTGCAGTCCCGATCCCCCGAAGTCTCACAGGCGGCTCGCCGAGAGGGAAGCCCGCCGTCGCAAGCGAAAGGGGGAGGTTCATTGCGCTCTCTCGTCTCCCTGAGCAAAGTCCCGGCCGCTCCCCTCGAACGGCCGTGTCGATCACCGGCAAGGTGATGAGTCATGTAGGTTGCACGGCGCGGCGAACCTCCATGCCTCACAGGGAAGTGTTGGGCATGGGCGGAGACGTGAGAGTCACACGCCATCGCCCGCGATCGTCTCTCGCTCGGGCTTGCGCCGCGGCCGCGCGAGCCAGAGGCCGAGGAGGGCCGGCAGCAGCCCGAGGTCGGCCAGCAGCGCAAGCCCGATCGTGGCGATCGCGAAGGCCGCGAAGGCAGCCGTCGCCGGCGACCAGCTGAACAGGGCCGGCGCCAACCCGAAGGTCAGCACCAGTGTCGTCACGATCAGCACCGGCCCGACCGCACGGGCCGCGGCGATCACGGCCGTGCGGCCGGCACGAGACCGCCGGGCCTCGATGCAAGCGGACGTCAGATGCACCGTGTCGTCCACCGCAATGCCGAGAGCCACGGTCATGGCCAAGGCCGTGGCCAAGGTCAGCTCGACGGCAAAGACGGCGAGCAAGGCGCCGACCGCCAGAACGGGCAGGAGATTGGGCAGGAGACAGAGCGGGAAAACGACACTGCGGCGAAAGGCCAAGGCCATAAGAGCGGCGGCGCCGACGGCGGCCAGAATCAAGCTGAGCTGCAATCGCTCGACGGTGTCTGGGGCCACCCGCGCGGAGAGCACGGCCAGGCCGCTTGCCTGCCCCTGCAGCTCGCTGCCGAGCGCCGCGGCGGCAACTGTCTCGAACCTGGCCGCGGCAGCGCGAACGTCGTCGCGCTCGCGAACCCAGAGAGTCATCATGGCCTGGCCTCCGTCGCGTGAGACGACGGCATCGCGAAGCTGCGGCGGCGCCCGTTCGAACAGGCCGCGCAAGGTCGTCTCCCCCGCGCTCACCCCCTCCGTCTCCAACCAGCGGATCACGCTGGTTGCCGAGAGCAGAGGCCGTCCCGGAAAGGCCGCTTCGACAGCCTCGTGGACGCGCCGCAGGCGGGCCAGGGCTTCCGCCGCATCTCCGGGCTCGGAGAAGAAGATCGGCAAGGCAAGCTGGATGGGATGCAGGCCGCCCAGGTGAGTCTCCACAGCTTGGGACGTGCGATAGATCTGCGACTCCTGCGGAATCTCTTCCAGCAGAGAGAAGCCGGGGATGACCTGGCTGCTGCCATATCCAAGACCCAGGATCAGCGCCAGGCCGGCCACCGCGACCCTCCGCCGCCGGTCGAAGAGGCCACTCGCCACACGGCCCGAGACGTCCTGGAAACGGCGCGCGATCCGGCTGTCGCCCAGTTCCGTCGGCAGCGGGCGCCACCCCATCCGCAAGGCGAGGAAAACGGCGGCCGGATGCACCACCATGCAGGCGACGAACACGCCGAACACCGCGACCGCACCGACCCGGCCGAACTCCCGGATCGCCTCCGAGCCCGAAACCTCGAGGGACAGAAAGGCCAGCATGGTGGTGAAAACGGAGAGCGCACAGGGCGGTCCGATCTTCAGGATCGTGCCGCGCAGCGCGGCAAAGGCGTAGTCCGCGTCATGCAGCCGGCGCCGCGCGTCGTAGACCAGATGCATGCTGTTGGCGAAACCGAGGGCCAGGATCAGCAGCGGCAGGTTGTTGAGCAGAACGGTCATCTCGAGGCCGCTGAGGGCGATCGCCCCATAGGCCGCAGCGACCGTGAACAGCGGAACGACCGCGATCACGACGGCATCGGCCAACCGGCCGAGCAGCAGCACGCCGCAGAGGAAGCCGACCGCCAATCCGAGACCGAGCAGAATCGGCTGTTCGCGGACCAGCGCGTCGACCACCAGACTGCGGGCGATGGGCAGGCCGCTGAGCGCGGCCGTCAGCGAGGCCGGCGCGGCCGTCTCCAGGATCGACGCTACGTCACTGCGCAAGCGGCGCAGAGCCTCGAGCTCGGCGGGATCCTCGACCAAGTCGATGGCGATCGCCGCGAAGGACAGGTCTTCCGACAGCAGAAGTCCCTGGTTGAGAGGATGGGAGGCAAGCCGTGCGGCCGGCGGCGGCGACCGCGCTTCGGCCTCGGGCTCCGCCTCGAAGCCGGGACCGGCCGTCAGCCCGGGGGTCTCGCCGAAGTCCGACAGAGACAGCACGGTCGTGACCCGCGCGACGCTGGGGAGCGCTGCGATGCGGTCCGCCAGCGCCGAGACGTCGTCCAGGATCTCCGCCCGACTGAAATCACCCTCGACGATCAGCAGAATGGCGCCAGATAGGTCGGAGGAACTGGCCTGAAGCCGTTCGTAGGCCGCCCAGGCCGGCGTGTGGCCCGCGAAGATGCGCCGCAAATCGTCGGTGAAGCGAAGTTGCAGCAGTCCGGCGGCCGAAACCGCAAAGAGGCAAAGCGTCAGCGCGACCGCCAGCCAGGGGCAGCGCACCGCCAGCAACCCCAAACGCTCGGCACCGAAACCGATCGACCCCATGCTCCGCTCCAGGCTCGGCACCAGCCTTAGAGCTGCGGGCTGCCAGCCGACACAGACAGGCGCCGCGACGCCATCCCTCCGAGACCCAGAACGGCCTCACCGCGCTCCGGCGATGCGAGACGAATCACTCGGCGGGCCGCAGGCGCTCCAATTGTTCCGCGAAAGCTTCGCAAGGGTCCACATCGTCGTGGCGCGGAGTGAACCAGATCACATGGTGGCCGCCCTGGTCTCCATAGGCGGTGGGATCGGTCCGGCCGGCCTCCACCTCGCGAAAGGCGACGGAGATGCTGTCGACCTCCGGCGCGCGGGCGGCGAGGAACCACGGCACGCCCCGATCCGGGCGGGTGTGTCCGGCACCGGCGATCAGAACCGCGCCATAGGCGCCTTGCAGGGCGTGCAGCAGGCTGTCGGCCATGGCCGCATCCCGCGCACGCTGCACCTCCGCCGAGCCCGCGAAAGCCTCGGGCGGCGCCACGTCGCAATGGGCGCGCGACAACTCCAGCAAGAGCGACTGCGTCATCTCCTCGGGCCAGGGCTTCGCCAGGGCCCAGTCAGTCCGCAGCCCATCGGGTAAGGCATCCGCCCCCCGCTCGGAAATCTGCCGGCGCTTTGCCTCGGGGAGATCGCTTGCCAGCATGACAAGCCCCTCCGCCAAGGCCGCCTCGGCAATCGGCCGGTAGATCGCCCAGTCGGGCCATCCGCGCTCCGTCCACTCCAAAGCCTCGCCCAACCCCTCGGCGGTTCCGCCCGCCGCCAGATAGCTCGCCAGCGCATCGGCACGGTCGCGCGGAATCATCTCGAAGGCGACCGCCGGCCGGCGCCCGGCCGCCGCCAGGGCCGAAACCGCCCAGGCTTGCAGCAGGTGGTGGTCGGCATTGTCGTGCCGCTCGCCGAGCAGAACCACATCGGCCTCGGCGAGGCGCTGCACGACCTGTTCCGGCGTCAAGGCACGGCCGGCGTCCGGATCCCAGATCGTCCCGACCAGCGGATGGTCCCGCAGCAACGGGCTTTGCAAGTCGGGGAGCGGCGGTACCGCGCCCGCGGGCGATGTCGGCGACCCGAATGCCAGCAGGGCAAGAGCCGCGAGAAGAGCGCAGAGCCGCATGTTCGGACCCGAGATCTGTGATGCCGATCACAGAACTGTATCGCAGCAGGCAGCCTGCAAGCCCGCCAATTCGCGGCCCGGCGGAACGCGACCCTCGACCGCGCCGTCTTGCCGCCCCACATTGCGGTTACGGCAGAGAAGGTTACCTTTGCGCAGACCCTTGCAGCGGGAGACGGAGTTCTGACCCCCGAGTCCGGTTTCACCTGGGGCGGCGGCGGCCCAAACGGCGTCGGCGGCCCGGCCCTCAAGCTGCCCGGCAGCATCAAGCTGCTGCTGGGCGCCATGCTGCTGGGCCATTTGGCGCAAGCCTTCCTGCCGTTCCAGCAGCGTCACTGGCTGGAAATCACCTTCGCGCTCTGGATGTTCTCCGGCGGGGAATTCCTGCCGGAGCGGGCCTACTCTCTGCTGACCTACGCGTTCCTGCACGGGGACTGGTGGCATCTGATCTTCAATGCGCTCTGGATCGCCATCCTGGGCAGCAAGCTGCACGAGGTCCTGGGAACCAGCCGTTTCCTGATCCTCTTCGCCCTGTCCACAGCCTTCGCCGGCGTCGTGCAGGTCGCCAGCGGCTGGGGCGAGACGACCTTGACGATCGGCGCCTCCGGCTTCGTCTACGCCTTGGTCGCCTGTATCGCCTACCTCTACGTGCTGCAGCCCAGCGACAGTCCTGCCGAACGCCGCAAGAAACTGCTCGTCTTCAGCCTGGCGATCGCCTTCGTCAACGTCGCCTTCGCCTATGTGGCCGGCGGCTTCGTCACGGCCGGCGGCATCGCCTGGCAAGCCCATGCGGGCGGCTTCCTCGCCGGACTGGTGCTGTTCCCGCCGCTCGCCCGCTCGGCTTTCAGAGCCAGGCACGGCGCAGGAGGTTGAGGCCGATCACCAGCAGCAGTCCCAGCACCAGCCGGCGAAAGAGTTCCTGCGGGACACGCTGGCGCAGGCGCTCGCCGAGCTTGACGCCGAGCAGCACGGGCAGCAGTGCCACGGCCGAGGCCATCGCCTCCCCCCAGCCATAGATGCCGAAGCTCACTAGCAGGCCGTAGAGCGGGATGGACCCGACGAAGAACGCGAGACCGACGGCGGCAACGAACGTCTCGCGCGGCAGCTTGAGGGCCACGAGATAGAGCACGATCGGCGGTCCGAAGAAGTTGGACAGGCCGCCCAGCACTCCGGCGCCGAAGCCGACGGGCGGGCCCAGCCACAGCTCGCCCCGCGCCCGCAGATGAACGCTGGGGTTGCTCAGATTGAGCAAACCGAAGGCGATCACCGTGACGCCGAGGATCGCATAGAGGCTGCGCTCGTTCAGCGTGACCAGCAGGCTGGTCCCCAGCACCACGCCCGCCAACAAGGCGAGCAGCAGCGGCCAGAAGCGCCGTCCCACACATGCCAGTTCTCGACTGGCGAAGGCCTGGTAACCATTGGTCACCAGGATCGGCAGCGACATGATCGCAATGGCCTGCGGAACGCCGACGAAGAAGGAGAGCGCGGGAATCGTGATCAAGGGCAGACCGATCCCGATCACTCCCTTGACCAGACCTGCCAGCAGCAGCACGCACAGCGCGCTTGCGACGAAGGTCGCGTCCAGCGGTAAACCGGCCAAGCCTCTATGCGCCCTTCGCCAGCTGCTTTAGCGGCCTGTCCGGATCGGCCAAGGCCGCGGGATCGACGGCCAGACGCCCTTCGATGATCTGCCTGACCGGGCGGCGATCGCGTCCGGCATTGACCAGGGCTGCCGTGACCACGCGCTGCCCGGCGAGACCGAACAGCAGGAAGCTGCCGCTTTCCGGATCGCCGCGCAGCACCTCCCGTTCCACGGGCTGCTTCAGGCCCAGGAGCTGCAGATTGACGTCGTACTGGTCGGTCCAGAACCAGGGCACGCCGCCGTAGGGCTCGGGTCGCCCCAGGATGGCCTTGGCCGCTGCCTGCGAGGCCAGTTCGGCGTTTTCCCAAGACTCCAGCCGCACCGGCCGGTTCAACCAGGCATCCCGATGCCGGCTGCAGTCCCCCAGAGCATAGACCGAACCGCCGGCGCAGCAGTGGCTGTCAACGAGGATGCCGTCGTCACAGGTCAGGCCGGCCGCCTGCGCCAGTTCCACGTTCGGTTGGGCGCCGATGCCGACCACCACCAGATCGGCGGGCAAGCGGCTGCCGTCGCCCAGGCGCACCGCCTGCACACGCCCCTCGCCCTCGAACGCGGCCAGGCCGGCCCCGAGGCGAAGATCGACGCCGGCACGCCGGTGCCGATCAGCCAAGAGCGCCGCGACCCGGTCCGGCAGAGCGCGCTCGAGCAACTGCGGCCGTGCCTCCAGCAGCGTCACCTTGCAGCCTCGCGCCATGGCGCTCGCCGCCAGTTCCAGTCCGATGAAGCCGCCCCCGACCAGCACCACCTGGGCGCCGGAGCGCAGGTGGGGCCGGAGCGCGCCGGCATCCGCGGAGGTGCGCAGAGTCATGACCCCGGGAAGATCGGCGCCCGGACAGTCCAGGAGCCGGGCGCGGCAGCCGGTGGCCAGCACCAGGACATCCCAAGCCTCGCGACCGCCGGTCGCCAGGTCCAGCGTGCGATCGGCAAGATCCAGCCGCTCGACGCGGCAGGACTGGCGCAGCTCGACGCCGTTCTCTTCATACCAGTCGGGCGGATAGAGCCGGCCGGTCAAAGGATCGGCGTCGTCGCTCAAAACCTCCTTGGACAGCGGCGGCCGCTCGTAAGGCGGGTCCGGCTCTTCCCCCAGAAGCAGGATGCGATCCTGCCAGCCCTGCTTGCGCAGGTGTGCGGCGGTGCGGCCGCCCGCCTGGCCGGCGCCGACGATGACAGCGGTACGCGAACTCGGCATAGGTTGTCGTGACGTCCTCTGGTTCTTTCGCCCGGTGGTGCGGGGCGATCTGGGCAGATGGCCGCCGAGAAGGCAAGCGCTGCGCTGGCGCGGCCGGCAGGCGGCAGCTATGCTCGCCCCTCTCAGCCGCTAGGAGCCCGCCTCATGCATCGACTGCGCCTCGCATCTCTTGTGGTAGCGATCGCCCTGGCGACGCCACCGGCGATCGCGCCTGCCTCGGCCGAAATCCTCACCCTGGCCGGCGGGCGCGAGGGCGGACTCTGGAGCCGGATCGGGCTGGGCCTGGCGCAAGCGGTCGGAAGCGGCTCGCCGGACATCACCCTTGCCTACATTGCCTCCCAGGACGGTGTGACAAATGCCAAGCTCCTGAGCCAGGGCGGCATCGACCTGGCTCTGGTCCAGCGATCGGAACTGGCAGCGGCGCGCGACGGAACGCCTCCCTTCGAGGCGCCGCTGGACGGCCTGACCGCCATCGCCAGCCTGGACATGGCGGCACCGCTTCACCTGCTCGTCAGGCGTTCGACCGCCGAGGCGCAGAATCTGACATCCGCGGCAGATCTGGCCGAGGCCCCGAATCTGATCTTCGGAATGATGCCGCGCGACGGTCTCTCCGCGGAAATCGGTCTCGGACTGATCGAGGAACTGGGGATCGAGATTCCCGCCGACCAGCAACAGAGGCGGCTGGTCTTCGCCGGACTGCGCAGCCAGCTCACACGCCTGAGGCTCGGCGACATCGACGTTCTGATCGCCCCGATTCAACTCGGCCATGCCGCCGTGACGGAGGCGGCCGAGCGGCAGGCCTTCGTTGCGTTGGACTTGGACGAGGCGCTGCGAGAGACGCTGGCATCCCGCTTCGCCCTGGTGCCTTCGACCATCCCGGCCAACGCCTACGACTTCGTGACGACGCCGACGCGGACAGTCGCCAGCGACCTGATCCTGGCGGCCCGCGCCGGCAGCGATGCCCAACAGATCGAGGCTCTGACGCGGTCGTTGTTCGAGAACCTCGACCAGCTGCGCTCGGTCCATCCGCGGCTGTCCAGCCTCAGCGTGCAGCAACTGGCCTCGGTCGCGGCCGCAGGGGAAGCGCCGCCGCTGCATCCCGGCGCCGAAGTCTTCCTGGCCGCCGAGAATCTGCTTCCCGAACCGCAGGAAACGACACCCCAGTAGCAGCGCCCCATTGACAACGCACCAGTAGCGACGCCGGGCCGGCAGGCGAAGCCGACCGACAGGCAAGCCTCGCCAGCAGCTAGATTTCGATGAGCAGCGCGTCGCCCTCGACCTTCACGGGGAAGGTCTGAAGGTCCTCATCGACGGGGCCCTCTTCGGCCTTGCCGGAGCGGATGTCGAAGATGCCCTGATGCAGCGGGCACTCGATCTTGCCGTCGTCCACATAACCGTCCGAGAGCAGCGCAAAGGCGTGCGTGCAAACGTTGTGCGTAGCGAAGAACTCGCCGTCGAGATTGTAGATGGCGATCGGCGTTCCCTCGATTTCGACCCCGATCACCTCGCCCTCCGTCACGTCCGAGGTCTTCGCAACACTATGCCAGGCCATGGCTCCCCCGTTGGCTCCCTTGCAACTCTGCAGACAGATGTCGGGAGTTAGATAAACGGCCGGGCGGCCCGGGCAAAGCCCAATCGCACCTGCAACGCGCCGAGAGCGAGCCGGTCCGGCTATTCCGCTTCGGTCGCCGCACCTTCTTCCAGGCCATCGGTGACGCGGTCGAGCAGGTGAAGGAACTGTGCCGCTTCGTTGTCGCTCAAACCCAGGCGAGCCGGCTCTTCCAGCTGCGCCTGCAGGGGTTGCAGCCGACCGCGCAGCATCTTCCCCTGACGGGTCAAGCGGACCACCCGCCGTCTCTGGTCCATCGGATCGCGCTCGCGCTGCACCAGCCCGCGGCGCTCCATATGGGCCAAGGCGCTGACGGTGGTCGGCTCCATCGTTCCGACCCGGCGGCTGAGTTCGCGTTGGGAGATGCCGTCCTCCTGCCAGAGCGCACAGAGGAAGTACCACATCCCCAGCGTGACTCCCTCTTCGGTCAGGCGGGCTTGCAAAAGGCGGTTGTAGGCGCGATGTGCATCGCGCAGTTTCGCACCGATGCCGTCTCGGCCCGTCAGTGCTTCGAAGGCGATATCGCTCTCAGCAAGCTGAGCGGTGCTGTGCGGAACCGAGACCATCAAATTTCTGCTCTATCTTAAATACACTACAGGGTGCATCAAAACCATTATCGCGCGATTCAATCAAGCATCAAAAACAGCGCACTTCTACAACCCATAGGATTTCCTACGGTTTCTGGAGCCGGCCTCGGTACCGCCATGCTCGATGTTGTTGCACGCCGCTTGATCGACCCGCCCCTGAACGCCGCCGCACGGCTGCTGGCGCGTTCGGGCGTCGGCCCCAACGCCCTCACGTTGTCCGGATTTCTGGTCGGCCTGGCCGCCGTACCGCTGCTCGCGGCCGAGGCCTATCTTGCAGCCCTGGGATGCATCCTATTGAACCGTCTGGCCGACGGACTGGACGGACCGGTGGCAAGGGCGACCGGTCACGTCAGCGACCTCGGCGGCTTCCTCGACATCGTCTGCGATTTCGTCTTCTACAGCGCCGTGATCTTCGGCATGGCGCTCGCCCAGCCCGAGCATGCGCTGGCCGCCGCCTTCCTGATCTTCAGCTTCGTCGGAACCGGCAGCTCCTTTCTGGCCTACGCCATCGTGGCCGCCAAGCGCGGCCTCAGCACCTCCCTGCGCGGCCGCAAGTCGCTGTACTATCTGGGCGGTCTGACGGAGGGCACGGAGACCTTCGCGCTGCTCGTGATCCTCTGTCTCTTCCCGCAGTGGTTTCCATGGCTGGCCTGGGGCTTCGGCATCGCCTGCTGGCTCACCACGGCCGGCCGGGTGCTCGCCGGCTGGCGCAGCTTCCGAGATCTGTAGGGCCGGAGATCGCCTATGCCGGACTGGCCGAACTTCTACAGCGTGACCGAGGGCCGGCCCCCGCGCCGAACGCTGCTGCAGGCCCTCGACCTGCTGGAACGGGAGGGGCCGCCAGGCTTCGCGATCGACCTGGGCTGCGGCGCGGGACGCGACACCCTGGAGCTGCTGCGCCGCGGCTGGCGGGTTCTGGCGATCGACGGCGAGCCGGAAGCGCTGAGCCGGTTGGAAGGCCATGAAGGCCTGGAGAACCCGGCTCTGCTGGAGATGCGGCTGGCACGCTTCGAAGATCCCGACTTGGCCCTGCCGCCTTGCGATCTGGTCAACGCCAGCTTCTCGCTTCCCTTCTGCCCGGCGCCCGTCTTCGCGCGGCTCTGGCAGCAGATCCGGCAGGCGCTGCGGCCCGGCGGCTGCTTCGCCGGTCACCTGCTCGGCCCGCGCGACAGCTGGGCGAACCGGGACGGCACCACCGCCGTCGAGGACCGAGACCTCGACGCCCTTTGCGCCGGCCTGCAAGTGCTCTCCCGGGAGGACGTCGAAGAGGATTCCACCACGGTGCGGGGCAAGGCGAAGCACTGGCACGTCTACCACCTGGTTCTGCGCAAGCCCGCCAGGCGGGATAACGGGCCGGACGAAGGGACCCCGGTCAGATGAAAGCCCTGGCCTTCATCCTCGTACTCCTGCTGCTGCCGGGCGCTTCGGCCTGGGCGGCTCCGGCCTGGGCGACTCCGGCCTGGGCAACTCCGGCCGAGGCGCTTCTGCAGCAGATCAACGCCTATCGGGAGTCGCGCGGCCTGGCGGCGCTGGAGCCCTCCCCGCGCCTGCAGGCCGCCGCAGCACGCCACAACGCCGACATGGCGGCCGAGGGCTACTTCGCCCACACCTCGCCGCAGGGCACGAGGCTGCGAGACCGCCTGGAAGCCCAGGGCTACGCCTTTCGCTTCGCCGCCGAAAACCTGGCCGGCGGGCAGAAAACGCCGGCGGAGGTGCTGCGCGACTGGCAAGACAGCCCCGGCCACGACGCCAACCTGCTGGCGGCCGACGCAACGCACGCCGGTATCGCGTTTCTCCGAAATCCGGGCGGCCGGCCCAGTCCGCGGCTCTGGACCCTGGTGGTCGCACGCCCCCGATAGCGACGGCCGGTCGCGCAGAGGCGCGGCGCCTCGGGGCGTCAGTGAGCGGTGCGCGGCTTGAGCCGGTAGGTGCCGTTCTTCATGCCCTCGAAGTACCGCCCGACATCCGGGTGGGAAACCGGCCGGCCGCTGTCGTCGGGCACCAGATTCTGTTCCGACACATAGGCGACGTAGGTCGTTTCCTCGTTCTCGGCGAAGAGGTGATAGAAGGGCTGATCCTTGCGCGGCCGCACGTCCTCGGGGATCGACAGCCACCATTCCTCGGTGTTGTTGAACTCCGGATCCACGTCGAAGATAACCCCGCGGAAGGGGTAGAAGCGGTGGCGCACCACCTCGCCAATCGTGAACTTTGCCCGTGCGACCGTCATCGTACCTATCCTAAAACGTCGCCCTATATGTCGTTGAACACCCGTGGGTTTCAACGGTCGGATCGCTGCAGTGCAACAGGACCGGGCAGGAGCCTTGCCGCGCCGCCCGATCCCGTGCCGGCCGCCCCTTGTCCCCTGGAGCGGGCCTGCTATTGTGCGCCCGCACAACGCGGCGGGCGCCCCCTGGCGGCCGCCGCAACCGCGTAGCAGTTCCACAAAGCCTGAAACGAGGCCACCGACGCCATGGACAAAATCAAGGTCAGTAACCCGATCATCGAGCTCGATGGCGATGAGATGACACGCATTATCTGGGCGTTCATCAAGGACAAGCTGATCCTGCCCTATCTGGACGTGGACCTGCACTACTACGACCTCTCCGTTCAGGAGCGCGACCGTACGGACGACCGGATCACGGTCGAGGCGGCGGAGGCGATCAAGGCTCACGGCGTCGGCGTCAAGTGCGCCACCATCACGCCGGACGAGGACCGGGTCACGGAGTTCAGCCTGAAGAAGATGTGGCGGTCGCCCAACGGCACGATCCGCAACATCCTGGGCGGAACGGTCTTTCGCGAGCCGATCATCTGCGCCAACGTCCCGCGCCTGGTACCCGGCTGGAGCCAGCCCATCATCATCGGCCGCCACGCCTTCGGCGACCAGTACCGCGCCACCGATTTCAAGGTGCCCGGCCCGGGCAAGCTGACCCTGACCTTCCAGCCCGCCGACGGCGGCCCCGCGATCGTCCACGAGGTCCACGACTTCCCGGACAGCGGCGTGGCCATGGGCATGTACAATCACGACGACTCGATCAAGGGCTTCGCCCGGGCCTGCTTCAACTACGGCCTCAACCGCGGCTATCCGGTCTACCTCTCGACCAAGAACACCATCCTCAAGGCCTACGACGGCCGCTTCAAGGACCTGTTCCAGGAGGTGTTCGACGCGGAGTTCGGCGACCGGTTCCGCGCCGCCGGCATCGTCTACGAGCACCGGCTGATCGACGACATGGTCGCCTCCGCCCTGAAGTGGAACGGCGGCTTCGTCTGGGCCTGCAAGAACTACGACGGCGACGTGCAGTCCGACACGGTGGCCCAGGGTTTCGGCTCGCTCGGCCTGATGACCTCCGTCCTGATGACGCCGGACGGCAAGACGGTCGAGGCCGAAGCGGCACACGGCACCGTGACCCGCCACTACCGGCTGCATCAGCAGGGCAAGGAAACCTCGACCAACCCGATCGCCTCGATCTTCGCCTGGACGCGCGGCCTCAAATACCGCGGCACCTTCGACGAAACGCCCGAGGTGGTCGACTTCGCGGAGAAGCTCGAGCAGGTCTGCGTCAAGACCGTCGAGTCCGGCTTCATGACCAAGGACCTCGCCCTGCTGATCAGCCCGGAGCAGACTTGGCTGACGACCAACCAATTCCTCGATAAGCTCGACACCAACCTGCAAACGGCAATGGGGCATTGAGCATGATCGAACGTTTCGCTCCCCGCGCCTTCGGGCTCTCGCGAGGGATCGCCCGCGGCGTCGCCATCGCGCTGTTCACCTTGACCATCGGAGGATTCATGGCCCCCAACGACGCGCAAGCGCTCGACCCCGAAAACGCACTTCAGCTCGAGCTGAAGAACGGCCCCGTCATCATCGAGCTGCTGCCCGACGTCGCCCCGCAGCACGTCGAACGGATCAAGACGCTGGCGCGCGACGGCTTCTACGACGGGCTGAAATGGCATCGCGTGATCGAGGGCTTCATGGCCCAGACCGGCGATCCGGGCGGCACCGGCGCCGGCGGCTCCGACCTGCCCGATCTGCGCGCCGAGTTCTCCGCCGTTCCCTTCGAGGAAGGCACCCTCGGCATGGCGCGCACCCAGGACCCGAACAGCGCCAACAGCCAGTGGTTCATCGTCTTCGAGCGTTCGGACTGGCTGGACAGCCAGTACACGGTCTTCGGTCAGGTGGTCGAAGGCATGGAAAACGTCCACGCCATCAAGAAGGGCGACCGCGCCGCCAACGGCCTGGTGCGCGATCCCGACACCATCGTCTCGCTGCGCGTGCTCGCCGACGTGCAGTAACCCCGCGCGCGCAGGGATCGTCCATCCGATCAGGGGTCTTCGAAGAAGGCCTCCTCCGTGTGCAGATCCGGGGTAATCCCCGGCTGCACGCTCCGCTCGAGGTAGGTCGAGAGGACGACATAGCTGCGGGTCGCCTTGACGCCGGGCGTGGCATAGAGCCTTGCCAGAAGCCCTTCCAGCGACCGGCTGTCGGCGCACCGCACCTTCAAAAGCATGCAGGTGTCGCCGGCAACGGAGTGGATCTCTTCGAGTTCCGGCAGGTCCGCCAGTGCCATCAGGGCCTGCGTCTTACCCCAGCCCTTCGTGTCGACGTGCACGAAGGCCAGCAGCGGCTTGCCGACCTCCGGGCCATCGAGTTGGGCCACCGTGGCCCGAATGCGCCCGGAGGCCTTCAGCTTTTTGACGCGATCATGCACGGCAGGTGCCGAAAGACCGACGGTCTGGCCGAGTGCGGCATAGCTCAGCTCGGCGTCGACGGCGAGCACACCTAAGATTTTTCGGTCGAAGGCATCGAGCGGACGGGCCTCTCCGGTCTCTTTCCGAAGGCCATCTGTTTTTACATCATCTGGCACTTTTCAACTTTTACCCCGTTTCATTCGGCCTTCTTATCGAAAGACCGAATCAAATCTAGTGACAGACATGACCTCTAGCAAGCTGCTCCTGCTGACCGGATCGATCACCGTCATCGGCGCAAACTCGCTCGCGCTGAGCCCGATTGCCGCCGCGGTGGCCGCCTCCTTTCCAGGTGTTGCGGCGGCCGCGGTCATGACGGCGTCGGCCGTCTACGGTTTGGCGACTGCTGCTAGCGCACTGACGCTGGCGCCTTTGGCCGATCGGATTGGCGCCGACCGTCTGCTGTTGCGGGCACTGCTGCTGCTGAGTTTCGCTCTGGGCGGGACGGCGATGGCGCCCGATCTTCTGGCGCTCTGTCTTGCCCAGGCCCTGGCCGGCGTGGCGGCCGGAATGGCGCTACCGTCGATCTACGCCTTGGCCGCTCAGATCGCCGAGAAAGGTCGCGAGAGCCACACCCTCGGACTCGTTCTGACTGGTTGGACCCTGAGTCTGGTCATGGGGGTAAGTCTGGCCGCCGTGATCGCGGACTTTACCCATTGGCGTCTGGTCTTCGGCCTGTTCGCAGCGGCGGCGATCGCACTTGCCGCAAGCCTTATCGCGAGCAGCGGCTGGCGCGCAGCGGAAGACCGGCCGTCGCGAAGCTCGCCGCGCTCCGCGTTGCGGGTCCCCGGGATGGCTCGCGGTCTGCTCACGGCGGCCGGCTACATGACGGCCTTCTACGGTCTCTACAGTTACCTCGGCGCCCACTTGAGTGATGTGCTGGCGCTGCCGACTGCCGTCGCCGGACTTGCTCCGCTGGCCTACGGTCTTGGGTTCGGAGGCGCCGCAGTCTTCGATCGACTGATCGACCGCCACGGCGCGGAGGTGGCCGCACCGCTCGCCTTCGCCGGCCTGGCGGTCGTCTATCTGCTGCTCGCCGCGGCGGGGGCGTCGGCATCGCTGCTGCTGGCCCTCTGCCTGCTGTGGGGGCTGGCAAACCACCTGGGCCTCAATCTGATCGTCGGCGGTCTGGCGGCGCTCGACCCGACACAGCGCGGCACCGTCATGGGACTCTACAGCGCCGTGACCTACCTGTCGGTCTTCGCAGGGGCCTTACTCTATCGACCGGTCTTCGAGCAGTTCGGCTTCGCCGTCTGCGCCCTCGTCTCCGCCGCTTGCGTCATGCCCGCGCTCGGCGCAGCTTTGCAGGTTCGCCGATTGGCGCGCTCCTGAAGGCTCTTTGCTGAGACCGCTTCAGCCGGCCAGGGCCGCCTCGATCGCCTGCACGGCCTCGGCCGCCTTGGCGCCCTCGGGGCCGCCGGCCTGGGCCATGTCCGGTCGGCCGCCGCCGCCCTTGCCGCCGATGGCCGCAGAGCCTGCACGCACAAGCTCGACGGCGCTCAGCTTGCCCGCCAGATCGTCGGTCACGCCCACCACCAGAGAGGCCTTGCCCTCGTTGACGGCGATCACCGCCACCACGCCCGAGCCGACCTGCTTCTTCAGATCGTCGGCCATGGGCTTGAGGTCCTTCGGCG
>JANQPZ010000147.1 GCA_028285215.1 Rhodovibrionaceae bacterium
GACCGCCGCCTTGGCGGCTGCCTCCGCAGACGCGACCCAGTGGCTGTCCATGGTCCCGAGGTTGACGGTGAGCGCGTCGGCGACGGTCGCGAATTCGGCCGCTTCCTGCGGTGCATGCACCATCGCCGGAGAGGCGCCGACCGCGAGCAGCGTGTTGGCCGCCAGGTCCATGGCGACGAAGTTGGTGATGTTCTGAACCAGCGGTCCTTGCGCGCGCAGGCTGCGCAGGGTTTTGGACGGGCGGTCTAGCGTGGCGGCGAGGGTCATGAAACGTGTCTCTCGGTTTGCAGGGTCTGGTGAAACGTCTTAGGCGCCGATCTGTGCGCCCAGCAGAGCGTGGCGGCCGACCCGGCCCCAGGGCACGAACAGCCCTTTGGCGACGGCATAGGAGTCGTGAATGCGCCGGTCCAGCGCGCTGGTTCCCGCCAGCTCGGCCAGCACGGCTTCGCTTTCCTGCCGGGCGGCCTGCAAGACGTCGTCGGGCCAAGGATGCAGCGTGACGGCTCCGTCGTCCTTCAGCCGTGCGAGCGCGGCGGCATTGCGCCACTCGGCTTCGGCCGGTCCTCGGCGGTTCTCCGCCTCGCAGCAGGCTGCGACGAGCTGCTGCAGGTCGATGGGCAACCCGTCGTAGGCCGCGGCCGAAATCAGGGCCTCGGCGCTGCCGTTCGGCTCGTGCCAGCCGGGCCAGAGGTAGAAGGCCGCCGCCCGGTTCAGGCCGAGTGCAAGGTCTTGCCAGGGACCCAGGAACTCCGCGCCGTCCAGGGCGCCGGTGGAGAGCGCTGTGAAGATCTCGCCGGGCGGCAAGGTCGTCGGCGCCGCGCCGAGCCTGCGCAAGACCTCGCCGCCCAATCCCGGCATGCGCAGGCGCAGGCCTTTCAGATCGGCCAAGCCCCCGATGGGCCGGCGATACCAGCCGCCCATCTGAATGCCGGAATTGCCGGCGGCAAAGGGTTTCACGCCGAAGGCGCCGTAGAGTTCGTCCCAGAGCGCCTGTCCGCCGCCGACCGTCAGCCAGGCATCGTGTCCCTCCGGCATCAGGCCGAAGGGGACGGCCGTAAAGTAGGGGGCGGAGGGCATCTTCCCCGACCAGAAGAGGGCGGCGGAGTGACCCATCTCGACGGTGCCGGCGGAGACCGCATCGAAGACCTCCAGCGCTGGAACCAGCTCTCCGGCCGCGTGCAGTTCGACCGTCAGGCGCCCTTGCGACAGGGTGGTGATCCGCTCGGCCAGCCGGGCGGCCGTGGTTCCGGGGCCGGGGGCATTCCGCGGCCAGGAGGTGGCCAGGCGCCAGACCCGCCGATCTTCGGCGAGGGCCGGCGCAGGCAGGTTCGCTGTGCCTGCGGCAATGCTCGTTGCGGTCGCGGCGGCCAGGAAGCGGCGGCGGCTGCTGACGGTCATCTCGGCTCCTTTCCCAGCGCTGGGGAGTGAAGCCGTCGATTGCTCGGACCCTCTGACGACTCCGCCGGGCGGCGGTCTGAGGTATCGGCGGCTCCCTGCGCTGGCATGATCCAGGTCAGGTTCGGCGGGTGTGATCTCAGCCCCGGCGCGGCAAGCGCTGCGCGGGACACCCCGGGCCTTTTGTCGAGGTGATGATGGACCCTGGATCGTGCCCTGTGAAGAGGTGGCGTTGCCTCGGCCGGCAAAAGGCGGCTATGACCGGCCCGTCGCACCGCAATCGCAAAGGGGGAGTCGGTCCCGCCCATGACCACGCCCAATGAAACTGCCACGCACGCCGCTGCGCAGGCCGCCGCAGCTCGTACCACCGCCGACATTCTGCTCGAGATCGAAGCGGTTCTGTTCCGGCCGGACGAGCCCTTCACCTTCACGTCCGGGCGAAACAGCCCGGTTTACGTCGACTGCCGCAAGATCATCTCCTTCCCGCGGGCGAGGGCGAAGCTGATGGACCTGGCCGTCGAGCGGATCGCGGCGGCCGTCGGCTACGAGTCGATCGACGCGGTGGCCGGCGGCGAGACGGCGGGTATTCCCTTCGCCGCCTGGATCGCCGAGCGCCTGGCGCTGCCGATGGTCTACGTCCGCAAGCAACCCAAGGGTTTCGGCCGCAACGCGCGGATCGAAGGCAGCTTTCCCGAAGGCGCCCGCGTGCTGCTGGTGGAGGACTTGGCCACGGACGGCGGCTCGAAGCTTGGCTTCGTGGAGGCGCTGCGGACGGCCGGCGCCCAGGTCGCGCACAGCTTCGTCGTTTTCCATTACGGGATCTTTCCCGAAGGCATCGCCCGGCTGGAGGCCGAGGGCGTCAGTCTGCACGCGCTCTGCACCTGGTACGACGCCTTGGCCGCAGCGGAGGGCGCCGGCTATCTCTCGGGCGATGGGCTGGCGGCGGTGAAGGCCTTCCTGGACGACCCGGACGGCTGGCAAGCCGGTCAGGCGCAGGACTGAGCGGTCGGAGCTGGTTTCGCGCGCCCGCAAAACTCTGTCCGCGTCGATGGCTGACGTAGGTCTTGCCCAGTAACGCTGCCGATACTCGAGGTGAATAGTGGTCCGGTCGAGTTACGGTGGCGGCCCGTTTCAAGTCGATCCGCTGTGCGATCCGGATCCAAGCGGAGATGTTTGCATTAATTTTATATCAAGCACTACCGTTGGAGGCTGCGGAAGTAGGTCCTTTTCGTAATCCGAGAATTCTGCGATGGCGCGGTCTAGCAGGAAAGCCTTGCCGATTGAGGTCGGCAAAAGCGGCGTGAGCCGTTTCGGCGAAGCCGGAGGCAGGCCGAAGCCCCGGCGCAGCCTTGTCCTTTTCGGGGTGGTTCTCTGTCTTCTGCTGGCACTGCTCAACGTTTGGGATCTCGCCGAGTCGCGCCGCACTGTCTTGGATACAGCACGCGACGATGCCAACGATACCGTCAAGCTGATCGCCGAGCACACCGCTCGCAGCCTGGATACTGTCGATATCGTGTTGCGGAGCTTTGCCGTCACCTTGCCCGGCAGCGAAACGACGCCGGGCGACGCCCGCAGTCGCCTGGAGGACCTGCTGGTGGAACTGCCGCAGGTCAGGAGTTTCCGGGTGATCGATGCGGAAGGCGCGGTCAAGATCGCTGCCGGTCCCACGGACTATCTGCCCAGTCAGGTCTCGAGCTTCGCCTACTGGCGGCACCATCGGGAGGCGCCGACCCGCGGCCTGAGCATCGGTGCGCCGCGTTCGACCGGCGAGGGGTGGAGTATCCCCGTCAGCCGACGGATCAACCTGGCAAACGACGGCTTCGGCGGAATTGTAGTGGCCAACTTGGACGGGCGCTACTTCCGGGACCTCTATAGCCGCTCGAGCAGCCTGCACACCACGGCCCTGGGCTTGTGGCGCAGCGACGGCCTGCTCTTGGCCCGCTTCCCCGTGCAGGAGGCCCAAGTCGGCCAAACCCGGCTTCCCGATCGCGATATCGCACGCCTGGGCGAGGGGCCGCGTGTCACCGAAGGGCTATCGCCGGTTGACGGGCGTCTGCGGATTGTCGGGATCGGTCCGGTAACGGACCTGCCCTTGGCCGTGACCGTGGCCATCGACCGGGAAGCCCTGCTGGCCGACTGGCGTTACGGCGCCTGGCGCAGTCTGCTGCTGATGCTGATCGCCTTTGCCGTGGTCTTCGGCGGCGTCTGGCTGCTCAGCGTGCAGATCCGTCGGACTCAGCGCGCCGCCGCACAGCGCGAGGCGGCGGTCGAGGGCTCGCTGCACGGCTACTACTTCCTACGCAGCTTGCGGGACAAGAGCGGCGAAATCGTCGACTTTCTCATCGTCGACATGAATCGCCGCGCCGAGCAGATGATGACCAAGCCGCGGGAGCACTGGATCGGTCGGCGTCTCTGCGAGGCCGTTCCGCTCAATCGGACCCACGGTTTGGTCGAGCGCTACAAGCAGGTGGTCGAAACCCAGCAGCCGTTCGAGCTGGAGTTCCCTCTGGAAGCGCCCGAGATCAAGCCGAAGTGGATGCGCATCCAGGCTCTGCCCCTGGAGGACGGCGTGGTCGTCGCCGCCCGCGACATCACCGACACCAAGTGCGAGGAACTGGCGCGTCAACTGGCCGAGCGGCGCTTGTCGGACATCGCGGAGACGGTGCCCGGCATGGTCTACCAGTTCGTGCAGCAGCCCCAAGGGAAAACGGCCTATACCTTCGTCAGCAGCGGTGTCCAGGATCTCTACGGTCTGACGCCGGAAGAGGTGGAGCGCGATGCGCTGGCCCTCTGGAATCTCGTGGTTCCGGACGACGTTCCCAGGCTCGAGAGAAGTCTCCGGCAGTCCGCCCAGACGCTGACACCCTGGGAATGCGACTACCGCATTCTGCGCGACGGCGGCGTGCGTTGGCTGCGCGGCCGCGCCAGGCCGCATCCGCGCGGCGACGGTGCCATCGTCTGGAACGGGGTTCTGATCGACGTTACCGACGAGCGTAGACTGCAGGAAGCGGCCCTGGAGGCGCGCCAGGAGGCCGAACTCGCGAACCGTGCGAAGTCGGACTTCCTCGCCAACATGAGTCACGAACTGCGGACGCCGCTGAATGCTGTGATCGGTTTCTCCGAGGCCCTTCAGCAAGGGCTGGGAGGCGAGCTCAACGAGCGTCAGGACGAGTACCTCGGCCACATTCAGCTGGCCGGGACGCACCTTCTTGGCATCATCGGCGATCTGCTGGACCTCGCGAAGATCGAGGCCGGCCAAGCGGAGTTGAAGGAAACGCTCTTCTCGATCCAGGAGACTGCCGCCTCGGCAGCGACCCTGGTTTCTTCGCGTGCGGCCGGCAAGCAGCTGACTTTGGAGATGGGGGATTTCGCCCACCTGCCGACGGTGCGAGGCGACGCGCGGCGCATCAAGCAGGTCCTGCTGAACCTTTTGTCGAATGCAGTGAAGTTCACGCCGGAGGGCGGGAGACTGCGCATCGGCGCCGAGTTGCAGCCGGATGGCTGGCTGCGCCTCTGCGTCGGCGACAGCGGCCCGGGCATGCAGCCGGAGGAAATCGAGGTGGCCTTGCGGCCCTTCGGTCAAATCCGGGAGTCCTTCGTGCGCGGTGAGGGTGGTACCGGGTTGGGCCTGCCCCTGTCCCAGCAGCTTCTGGAGCTGCACGGCGGGCGGTTGGAGATCGACAGCCACCCCGGCGAAGGAACGCGCGCTTGCGCTCTGCTGCCGCCGGAGCGGCTGCTCGCCGGCGGGGGTGCGTCCACGGACTCCTCTGCTGCGGCAGCGCCTTCCTCGGACCGCAGGAATCCCTCCCCGGACTTGGAAGCGGCGATCTAGCGCCGCGCTTGGCGCGATTCCTTGCCCGGACAAGGGGGCCACGGTCTTTTTCGCATGACGGCCGGCCCGCGTGCGGACAGAGTGAAACCTGAGACGTGAATCGCTCTCTAACTTCATGACTGGAGCGGGAGGTGGAGATGTCCGGCGAACTTGTTCTCTACACCAACCCGATGTCACGCGGGCGGACTGCGCGCTGGATGCTGGAGGAGGTCGGCGCGCCCTACCGCACCGAACTGATCCATTACGGCACCACCATCAAGCAGCCCGCCTATCTGGCGGTCAATCCCATGGGCAAGGTCCCGGCCCTGCGCCACGGCGACACGGTCGTCACCGAAACGGCGGCGATCTGCACCTATCTCGCCGACGCCTTTCCCGAGGCGGACCTGGCCCCGCCCTTGGATCGCCGCGGACCTTACTATCGCTGGCTCTTCTTCGCAGCGGGGCCGCTTGAGGCGGCGATCACCAACACGGCCCTGCAGCTCGAACCGCCGGACGACAAGCGCAGCATGGTTGGCTACGGCAGTTTCGCGCAGGTTCTCGACGTGCTGGAGGCCGAGGTCTCGGCCAGGCCGTATCTGGCGGACGCGCGTTTTACCGCGGCCGATCTCTACGTCGGCGCGCAGCTCGGTTGGGGAATGCACTTCGGCATTGTCGAGAAGCGACAGGCCTTCCTCGACTACTGGGGGCGGGTGGGCAAGCGGCCTGCGCAACGCCGCGCCAAGGAACTGGACGACGCGCTGGCCGCCGCGGACGCGGTCTGACTCCGTCCCGGCCGGGCAGCCTCCAGAGCAGGATCGCCTGAGCTGGAATCGCTTTGGCGATCCCGGCTAAGGCGTGAATCCTACTCTCGTTACAGGTTTAGAGAGCGATTCACGTCTTAGGCGGAAGCGAAGCGCCTCCGCCTAAGACGATCGCGCTCTAAGGCCTCCGGGGACGGTTTCGGAACGTCCGGCCGCTGCGCCGCCGCACCCGGCTGCTTGACCCACGTCATTTCAAGCTGCTGCCGGAGAGGGTTTTCTTTCCAATTGAATAAACCGGCGGCGAGCGATGCCGCCCACGAAGGGGAAGGAGTCAAAGCCCGTGAGTTACAAGACCTTGTTGGTCCACCTCGACAACAGTGCCTCCTGTGCCGGCCGCGTTGCCGTCGCGCTGGATCTTGCGGCGCGCTTCGATGCGCATCTCGTCGGTCTGGCCGTGACGGTCGAACCGGTCGTGCCGACCTTCGTGATGGCGCAGATCCCCGCCTCGACCCTGGAGTCCCAGCGCGAGGCGCTGCGCGCGCGGTCCGACGAGGCCATCGCCGCCTTCGAGTCGGCTGCCGCGAAGGCCGGCCGCAGCGTGGAAAGCCGCCGGGCCCTGGCTTTCACCGAAGAGTTGCCGGAAACCCTCGCCCTGCATGCCCGCTACGCGGATCTTGTGGTGATGGGCCAGCACGACCCGGACGACGCCAACAGCCTGAGCGCCGGAACGCTGGAGCAGTGTCTGATGGGCGCGGGCCGGCCGGTGCTGGTGGTGCCCTACATCGGCGCAGCGGAGGGCTTCGGCCGCAATGCCCTGCTGGCCTGGGATGCCAGCCGGGAGGCGGCGCGGGCCGCCAGCGATGCGCTGCCGCTGCTGGAAAAGGCCGACAAGGTAACGGTCCTGACGATCAACCCGAAGAAGGGCCGCGCCGCCCACGGCGAGGAACCCGGCGCCGATATCTCGCTTGTTCTGGCGCGACACGGGGTCAAGGCGGAGGCCGAGTCGATCACCGTGCGCGATGTCAGTATCGACGAGGCGCTGCTCTCGCGCCTGTCCGACGACGGCGCCGACATGCTGGTCATGGGCTGCTACGGCCATGCCCGTCTGCGCGAACTGGTCCTCGGCGGCACGACCCGGCACATCCTGCAGCACATGACCGTACCGACGCTCATGACCCATTAGAGCGCGATCGTCTCAGGTGGAAGCGAAAGGCTTCCACCTGAGACGCGAATCGCCCTCTGAACCTATGACGAGAGCAGGATCGCCTGCCGGGGGTCGAAACCCTGCGAAGAAGGGGCCGCATGGCCCCTTCTTCAATTCGCCTGTTTTGATCTCTGCATGGGCTTCAGCCCATCCGTTCCGCTTCCGCTTTCGGGTCGAGCGCGTCCTGCAGGCCGTCGCCCAGGAAGTTGAAGGCGATCACCGTGACGAAGATCAGCAGGCCCGGCCAGATCGCGAGCCAGGGGGCGGACCAGATGGTTTCCTGGGCGCCGGTCAGCATGTTGCCCCAGCTCGGCACCGGCGGCTGGATGCCGAGGCCGAGGAAGGAGAGCACCGACTCCAGCAGGATCACGTTGCCGACAGACAGCGTGGCCGCGACCACGATAGGCGACACGGCGTTGGGCAGCAGGTGGACCAGCATGATGCGTCCCGGACTGGCACCCAGCGCCTCGGCCGCCAGCACGTACTCGCGCCGTTTCAGGCTCAGCACGGCGCCGCGCACCAGACGCGCGGTCACGGTCCAGCCGACCAGCGCGATCAGGACGACGATGCGGTAGAGGCTGATGTCCTGCGAAGCCGCCACCCCCGGCGGCAGACCGAGCTTGGTCAGATCGATCGCGGCCAGCACGATCAGCAGCGGCAGCAGCGGCAGGGCGATGGTGGTGTCGGCGAGCCGCATGATGGCGGCATCGAAGCGCCCTCCGTAATAGCCCGCCAGCAGCCCCAGGACGGTGCCGAGCAGAGCGGCGCAAAGCGCGGCCATGATGCCGACCGCCAGGGACACCCGCCCGCCGTAGAGCAGGCGCAGCAGCAGATCGCGGCCCAGCTCGTCGGTCCCCAGCCAGTAGGTCTCGGACGGCGG